>NZ_AP043937.1:0-280181 GCF_055381565.1 Haloparvum alkalitolerans | reverse complement strand
TATGGTCCGCCGCCCTCCTCCACACGACGGCCCTCGAACGCTTCCGGCTCGGACGACTGACGGTCGCGGGACCTCGACGACATAAGGATGCCCGGGACGCCCGATCCGGTGCTCGGGAGCGACGCGGCGACGCTCGTTGCGAGCGTGCTGCTCGCCGTCGCTACGACGGCCGCGGCCGCGTGGCGCGCGTCGGGCACGCAACGCGCGTCGCGACCGCTCCGCACGGCGACCCTGCTCGGCGTCGCCCACGGCGCGGTCCTCGTCGGCGGCTGGGCGCTCGTGCGGACCGTCGCCGGCCGGTTCTGGACCGCGCCGACCGCGGCTCCCGGCGAGTTCCTGCTGGTCGTCGTCGGTGGACTGCTCGTGGTGACGCTGCAGGCGGCGGTGTCGCTCGGCTGGCTCGCGGCTCGGGGCGTCGTGAGCCCCACGGTCGGCCTCGCGGCCGCGACGGCGCTGGTCTGGTTCCTCATCCTGCGCGTCGGCGGCGAGAGTGATCCGCTCGGCCTGTACGCGCTGGCGTTTGGTCCGGTCGTCGTCGCCGCGCTCCTCGGACTGGGAGCCGCGGAGTGGGCGGTTCGGCGAGCACTCGACAGCGTCGAGAACGCCGGCGAAACCTGACGTCTGCCGCTACCCGAACCGCTCGAACGGCTCCTCGCAGTTCTCACAGAAATGCATCGAGCGACAGAGCCCCGGCCCCTTCGGGTGCTCCCTGTGCGTCTCGTCGGACCCGCAGTAGGGACAGACCGCCGGCTCTTCGTCCGCGTCGCCCGCGTCGCCGGCCGTCACGCTGGGGTCGCGGTCGCGCACGGTCACACGCTCAGACCGAACTCGCGGAGGTCCTCGCGACCGTCCGGAGTCACCATGTTCACGTTCCACTCCGGCGTGTAGCGGATCCGGACCTCGGCCTCGTGGACGCCGGGCGCGGTCTCGGCGGCACAGCGCACGTCGTTCGTGAGCATGTCCTTGGCCGGACAGCCGGTGTAGGTCAGCGTCATCTCGACCGTACAGCGGTCGCCCTCGACCGTCACCTCGTAGATCAGGCCCAGGTCCACGACGCTGACGGGCATCTCGGGGTCCTCGACCTCGCGGAGCGCGTCCCACACGTCGGCCGCGACGCCCTCGGCGCCCTCGCCGGTCTTGGGGTAGGAGTCGGGCGCCTCGCCGTCCTCGTAGCTGGTGTAGGCGCACGCCTCGCCGTCGGCCTCGCGCGCGGCGCTCGCCGCGTCCTCGCCGGGGTCCGCGCCGCCGCCGAGCGGGGCGTTCGCGGGCATCAGCTCACTTCCTCCGCACGGAGCCGAGCGGGGCGGTCGAAGTCGATCTCGTCGTGGGTCGCGGTGAACGCCTCGTAGAGCTCCGTCCACGCGTCGGTGTGGCTGCCGTCGCGGCCGCGGGCCGCCGGCCGCGGGGCCGCGTCCGGTTCGGGAACGGTCAGCCCGAGGGACTCGAGGTACGGGACCACGGTGTCGAGCCACTCCGCGCGCATGTCAGCGAGCGTCTCTCGGCGCACGCCGGCGTCGAGGATCGCCTCCTCGTTGGGTCCGGGCGCGAACAGCGAGAGCGCGTGCGGGAACAGCTCGTCGACCGCGGCGTCGAGCCGCTCGCGGGCGGTCTCGTCCTCCGCCAGCCGGTCGAGCCAGTTGGCGGCGTGCTCGCGGTGGTACTCCTCCTCGGAGAGCGCCTTGCCGACGCGGTCCGCGAGCGGCGCGTAGCTCGTCTCCACTAGGGCCTCCAGCCGGATGCGCTCGGCCACGTCGTAGAGGTAGCCGCGGACGACCGCGTTCCCCCACCCGTCGTCGTCGAACGGCCGCTCGGCGAGCGTGCTGTGGGTCCACTCGTCGGCCGGCTTCTCCCAGATGCACTCCGCCTCGGTGTAGCCCAGTTCCTGCAACAGGTCGTACCAGAGGCGGGCGTGGCCGAACTCGTCCTGCGCGACGTTCGCGAGCGCCAGGTCCGACTCCAGCGTCGGCGCGAATATCTGCCACTCGGTGAGCCGCTCGGCGTGGACGAACTCGTCGTCCGCGAGCCGGAACAGCTGCTCCTCGACCGCGATCTGCTGTTCGGCGCTGAGCGTGTCGCGGTCGAGGCTGCCGGCGGCGGGCGTCTCCTCCGGGATCTCGTAGCCGCCGGCCGCGTCGTCCGTGGCACCGCGTGCGTTCTCAGTCATCGGCTTCCTCCATCGCCTCGCGGCGCTTGCGGGCGGCCTCGCGCTGTTCGGCCTCGCTGTCGGCGACCTCCTCCGCGAAGGAGGCGTCGATGTCGTTGTACGTCATCGCCCAGCGGTACGACTTGTCGGTGGTGCCGCCGAAGGCGGCGTCCTCGGCGTCCACTTCACCGATCTCCGGCTGCGGGACGACCCACAGGGAGTTCGTCTGCATCCGGCGAGCGTGCTGGATCTGCGCGAACTGCTTGGCCATCTCGCGGTCCGGCGCGTGGACGTTGCCGACGTGTCTGTGGTAGTCGCCGGGCTCCTCCTGTCTGAACACTTCCCAGATCATGGTCAGTCGGCCGCCTCCCCGGTCGCGACGCCGGTCGCCTCGGACTCCCAGGAGTCGAGCGCGTCACGCACCCACTCGACCGCCTCCTGTCGGCGGCGCCGGGAGCCGATCTGCTCTTTGCTGCCCGGGTACTCGTTCTTGGAGATGGTCCAGAACTCGTCCCAGTCGAGCTCGTCGTAGGCGAGTTCGTAGCGGCCGGACTCCTCGTCGTACTCGATCCGGGGCGTGTCCGGGATCTCCAGGCCGTACTTCTCGGCCTTCGGGATGTACATGTTGAGGAACGACTGGCGGAGCTCGTCGTTCGTCGCGGTCTTGAGCCCCACGTCCTGCGCGAAGTCGTTGTGGTGGCTCTCGTCGTTCGGCGGGCCGAAGAACTGGATGATGCGGGGCCACCACACCTCGAACGTCTCCTGGGTGCGCTCCTGGGTCGCTTTCGAGCCGGACATTAGCTCGCGGAGGATCGACTCGCCGTGTTTGACGTGGAACCCCTCCTCGAAGCAGACCTTGTCCATCGCGTGGGCGTAGGGGGTCCAGGAGGTGGACTTCAGCGTCGCCTGCCGGCGCATCGCGCCGCCGTCGACGAAGAAGTCGATCATCGGCGCCTCGTACCAGGTGTCGACCGGGTAGTGGAAGCAGTTGAGGAACTTCCCCTCCCCGTTCGCCAGTTCGTCGAGCATCTCGTCGCGCGTCTTCACGCCGAGCGTCTCCGCGGCGCGGTAGAGCAGCTGCGCGTGGCCGATCTCGTCTTGCACCTTCGCGGTGTTGGCGAGCTTCCGGTCCAGCGACGGCGCCTTCCGCGTGAACTCCTTGTCGAGGTAGCCGCCCATGACCTCGGAGTTGGCGTGGAACTGGATCATCCGGGTCGCCGCTTTCCGATACTCCTCGGGCATGTCGTCGCCCGGACCGAACTGCCGCGGTCCGGCGCGGTCCTTCACTGTCTCGAGGTCCATAATCATTCTTCGGTACGGAGCCACACCACTTTTCGATTCGGCAGTCCATGAGCGGCTTTTATATACTCGCGGCCGAACGTGTGCCCGTGATCGACGAGTGCCTGATCGCGGAGTTCCGCGTGGAGGGCGACGACTGTCCGCTCGCGCGCGCCTCCGCGACCGCGGACGCCGCGGTGTCCGCGGAGCCGCCACAGCTCCGCTCGGACGGGAACGTCCTCCTGCAGTTCACCGCGCCCGCGGACGCCGGTATCGCCCCCGTCCTCGACGCGGACGACGACATCAGGTACCTCCACGTCGCGAACGCGGGCGACCGCGACAACTTCCGATGTCTGTCGAAACACCCCTGCGTCGTCCACGACCTCGTCGACGAGGGGTTCCTCGTCGAGTCGATGCGCTACGACCGCGGCGCGGCGACGATGACCGGCGCGGTCGTCGGCCACGACGTGTTACAGGGCGTGATGGAGCGCGCCGCGGAGACGGTGGGCGTGACGCTCCGCAAGCTCCAGCCGCTCGCGACCGAGGAGGCCGACGCTATCGGCCGCGGCTACGGGTTGACGCCCGCACAGGAGGCGGCGATCCGGACCGCCCACGAAATGGGCTACTTCGCGATTCCGAAGGCCTGCTCGGCCGCGGACGTGGCCGACGAACTGGGGATCAGCAAGTCCGCGTTTCTGGAGCGTCTGCGGCGCGGACAGGACGCGCTGTTCGAGGCGTTGCTGGCGCGGTGAGGGAGTTCGAGCGCGCCAAGTGTGTCACCACACTAGGCTTATGTCGCTCCGACGCGAAGTGAGGATATGGGCAGCGACAGCGTGGACGCCGAAAGCAAGGTGTCCGGCAACCAGGCGAACATTCCCGCCGCGATCCGGCGGGAGCTGGACATCGACGACGGCGATCACCTCCGCTGGAGCCTCTCGGACGACGGCGCCGTCCGCGTGGAGATCGTCCGCCAGCGGTCGGGAACGTTCGCCGAGTTCGACGGGTACTCGGGCGAATCGGAGACCGACGTCGTCGCAGAGCACGACGCGTGGGGCGTCGAGTGAATGCCGCGAGCGCTCGTCGACACCTCCGTACTGTACGCTGCCGCGTATCGGCGTGACCGACATCACGAGCGTGCGCTGCCGATCCTCCGCGGCATCGACAGCGGAGACCTCCCGGAGGCCGTGATCCTCGACTACGTGCTCGCGGAAACGCTGAACGGATTGACGACGAACGCCGGACACGACGCCGCGGTCGACTTTCTGGACCGACTGGAGGAGAACCGGCGGTTCCACGTCGAGTCCCTCTCGACCGAGGGATTTGCACGGGCGAAGTCGCTGTTCCGCGAGCGTCGGAAGCTCTCGTTGGTGGACGCGAGCCTCGCGGCGTACGCGGACGAACGAAAGACGACGTACCTCTACGCGTTCGACGACGACTTCGACTCCGTCGATCGGTTGTCGCGTCTGGACACGCCGACGAACCCGTACTCGCCCGACTGACTCGCCCTCCTCGGGAGCGAAACGGCGTGCGCATTCCGACGCCGATCAGGTCGACAGCGGCGGCAGCGCCGCCTCGATCTCCTCGCGGCGGTCCTCCAGCCACTCGGGCAGGACGAGTTCCTCGCCGAGCGCGTCGAGGGGTTCGTCGACCGCGTAGCCCGGGGACTTCGTGGCGAACTCGAAGAGGACGCCGCCCTGGGTCCGCGCGTACACCGACCTGAACCACTTGCGGTCGATGATCTCCGTGGGCCGAAGGCCCTGCCCCTGCAGGACCTCGCGCCATTCCGCCTGCTCGTCGTCGTCGACCTGGAACGCGACGTGATGGACCGTCCCCGCGCCGGGGCGACCCTGCGGCGCGTTCGGGTCCGTTTCGAGGTCGACGACGTAGCCGCGGTCGCCGTCCGCCTCGAAGCGCGTGCGGTGCTGGTCGGGGTCCTCGGCGGCCCGCTCGAAGCCCATCTCCTCCAGCAGGGCCGCGGTCGGGTCGACGCTCCCCAGCGCCAGCGTCACGCCGAAGAAGCCGCGGATCGCGTGCTCCTCCGGCACCGGGCTCTCGGGCAGGTTCGGCTCGGGGGCGTCCGCGCGGCCGACGAGTTCCAGCGGGAGGCCGTCGGGGTCCTCAAACGCGACGACGGGGTCGCCGAACCGCTCGAAGGTGGAGACGGCGTCGACCTCGTCGGCCGCCTCGAGCCGGTCGACCCAGAAGTCGACCGCGTCAGCCGGGATCAGGAACGCGACGGTCCGGGCCTGGCCGCTCCCGACGCGGCCGGGACGGGCGTCCTCGTAGGGGAAGAACGTCATGCTCGTGCCGGGGCTCCCCTCGTGGTCGGCGTAGAAGAGGTGATAGACGCCGACGTCGTCCTGGTTGACGCTGCGCTTGACCATGCGGAGCCCGAGCGTCTCGGTGTAGAACGCGTGGTTCCGACCGGGATCGCTCCCGATGGCGGTGACGTGGTGGATGCCGGGTGTCGGGTCGACCATATCGGGGGGACGCCCGCGGGGCGGTTAATCGTGGCGGCGGCCACCGCTCATCCAGATCGATCCGCCGGCGGGGCGGGCGGGACGGCGCCGCCTCAACACTCCCGCTCGACCACCTCGACGGCCGTCGGTTCCCCGCGCGGTTCGCCGAGAGCGACGTCGACGTAGACGAACGAGACAGTGACGCGCTCGACCGGCTCGTCGCCGGCGGCGGCCGCGCGCTCACAGAGGTACGCGCCCAGGCGCGCGTCGCGGTCGTCCGCGGGATCGGCGGGCATCGCGGCGAGGTACTTCCGCCAGCGCGCGCTCGGATACGCGCGGGCGTCGCTCGGCGTCCGGTTCCTCGCCACGGGGTCGCCGTGCAGCGCGTCGCGGGCGCCGCCGTCGGCGGTCTCCGCCGTCGCGAGCACGAGCGAGGCGGTGTTCGGCGGGTTCGGCGCGAACATGTCCCAGCGGTTCTCCGTCGGGTCCGCGGCGTCGGCCACCGGGGCCGGTGCGGCGACGAGCCCGAGCGCCATCGCGTTCCACGCCAGCAGCGACACCAGCAGGACCGCGGCGATCCCCTCCGGAAGCCGGCGGCGCACGCGTCCGGGCCCCGACCGGTCGCGGAGCGGTCCCGGAACCGCCGGGAGGCCGGCCGCGACCGCGGCGCTCCCGGCGGCGGCCGCCCCGCGGAGTCGCTCCGCCGGGCCTTCGAGGGAATGCCCGATCGCATCCCAGACGCGCGGGGGGAAGAACGGCAGCAGGGCGGCGACCGACACCAGCGGGAACACGCCGATCGCGAGCGTGAGCGCCATCGACAGGTGCGCGGCGACGAACGCGCCCGCCAGCGCCGTGCGGGCCCGGCCCGCGAACAGGAGGAGCAGCGGCGACGTCAGCACCAGGCCGAGCCACGCGTAGGTCCCGACGGTCAGGAGTCCGTCGGCCCCGGCGAGTGCGCCGCCCAGCGGCCCGTACAGGTGCTCGAGCCGGAACACCTGCGGGACAGCGGTCCCGCCCGGCCAGGCGTCGCCGCGGAGTTTGACGAGCCCGTTCGAGAGGTACAGGACGACGACGAACGTCAACAGAAGCGCCGGCGCGAACCCCGTGACGCGGTCGACCTCGGATGCGCCCCCGTCTCGGTCCCCGCTCCGCCGTCCGTCTCGCCGGGTCCGGCGGACCGCGTCGACGGACCAGCGCCGGCCGAGGGGGAGCAGGCACGCGAGCGCGAGCAGTTGCCACAGCAGCGTGTCGCCGGCGTTGAGAACGAGGGGGTTCCGCGCCTGTAGCGACGCCACGAGCACGAGCGAGAGCAGGGCGGCGGCCCGCGTGCGGTACCCGACCGCGAGCGACGCGGCGACCGCGGCCGCGAGGAGGAACAGGAGCGCGACGGCCCATCCCTCCCCGGACACCGCGTGGAGCGAGTAACGGGAGAAGACGGGGTACAGCTCCGCGAGCGTCGACCGCGGGAGCACGCCCTCGTCGGTGTAGAAGGCCGTCAGTCCCCGACTTCGCAGCGCCAGGTCGACGATCAGGACCGTCCCCAACGCGATCCGAAACGCCGCGAGTCCGCGCGCGTCCGCTCCGAGGCGCGCGCCCAGGTGCTCGCGGACGGTCATTGCTGTTACAGGGTCTCCCGCTGGCGCGGATAGGTTTTGTGGAGCGGCGGCCGGCCTTTCCTATCGGGGGTCGACGCTCGGATCAGCGGGACGCTCCGACGCCTTCGACGGACCTTTGACCGCGAGTCTCCACCCGTGGCACATGCTCGACGCACTCGCTGGATCGCTTTTGCACGTCGGTACCGAACACCCGGACGCGCTGTGGATCGCCGCCGTTGGGGTCGCGACCTTCGCCGCCGGCCTCGGGGCGGGGCTGCTCGCGCGCGGACGCCGCGACGACGCGACCACGGACGCCAAGGCTGAGAGCTAACCGGGGACGCGATTTTCCGGACGGCCCCGACTCCGGACGAAGCCCCTCATCTTTTGACGGCGTCCGTCGAAGGCGGAAACGTCATGGCGCCCTCGAACGCGGCCGACCGCCGGATCGACAGCAACCTGTTCGTCACGGTGTCGGGGCCGCCGGGTTGCGGCGCGACGACGCTCTCGGAGGCGCTCGCGGACGCAATGGACTGCGGCTGCGTCTCCGGCGGCGACATCTTCCGTGAGATCGCCGCCGACCGCGACATGAGCCTCTCCCAACTCGTCGCGAAGGCGGGCGAGACCGACGAGATCGACCGCGCGCTCGACCGACGACTCCAGACCATCGCCGAGAAATGGGGGGCCGCGAACCGGGCGTTCGTGCTCGAGTCCCGGCTGGCGGGGTGGCTGGCGGGCAACCGCGCCGACCTCCGGATCCGACTGGACGCGCCCGAGGAGGTCCGACTCCAGCGAACCGAGGACCGCGAGGAGTGGGCCGCCGAGATGCAGGTGCGCGAGGTGATCGAGAAGCAGCGCTACGAGTCCTACTACGGCATCGACCTCGACGACCAGTCCTTCTACGACCTGACGATAAACACCGGGCGCTGGACGCCGGAGTCGACCGTGGAGGTCGTCCTGACGGCCATCGAGCAGTACGAACCGGAGCTCGACGAGGGCGCCTTTCCGACCCCGGACCTGGACGTCTGAGCCGGCCGCCGGGGATCTCTCGCGGCCCCGCTCTCAATCCCCCGACGCGCCGCGTATCTCTCGCAGTCGCTCGGTCGGGTCGACGCCGGCCCGGAGGACGACCGCGTAGACCGCCTCGGCATCGGGGTCCGGCGCGTCACCGCTCAGGATGGCGTCGGAGCCGGTCTCCTCCGCGAGCCAGCGGCGCCCCTCCGCGATGGCCTCGCGGTTGAGCCACGCGGGCGGCCCGCCGATCAGGAGCAGCGTCCGGTCGGCGCCGCCCTCGACGGTGCCGAGCGTCCCCTTTCCGCGAGCCGCCTTTCTGATCACGGTCTCGATCGCGCTGACCGCCTCGCTGGTGTCGACGTCCGCGGGTTCGGACGCGGAGAACAGTCCGAGCCCGAACCGCGAGCCGCCGTCCGGCGTCTCGACCTCCTGTTCGGCGTAGCCGATGTCCGCAACGTCGGAGCGGTCGCCGAGCGCCCGGTTTACGTCGCTGGCGTCGACCACCTGCTGCGGGACCGACCCGCCCTCACCGCCCGCCGCGTCGCCGGCGCCGAAGACGGCCGCGATCCGGTCGGCGGCCGCGGCGTTGAGCCGCCCGCGCGCCTCGGCGAGCGTCTCGTCGCGGCGGAGCCACGCGTCGTTGTCGAACCCGATGATCGCGTTCGCGAGGCCGTCAAGCCCGTCGAGCGTGCGGGCGGCGTTCGCGACCGCGAGCGGGCGGTCGGCGGTCCGCTCGCCGTCCGCGTCCGCCCGGCGGCCCCCGGCCTGCTCCGCGAACGACTCCGCCTCGGGGTCCGCCGGCAGAACTCCGAAGACGTAGACGGGGACGTCGTGAAGTCGTCGGAGGTTGCGGACCAGCTCCGGCGCGGCGCCGGCTCCGGTGCCGCCACCGAGCCCGACCACGACCAGAAACGCCTCCGCGCGGGAGGGCGTCGCGGCGTCGAGCGCGCGGCTCAGCTCGTCGACGTGCTCCGCGCCCAGGTCGAGCCCGCGCCGGAGGTCGCCGTCGAGCCCCTCGCCGCCGGTCCGGTCGCCGAACCGATGTCGGTGCTCGTCGGGCACCGCGTCGAGCGCGTCGAGCGCGCCGGCGTCGGTGTCGAACGCGACGGTCGCGTCCAGGAACGGCTCGTCGCCGTGGTCGGCCGCGAGCCGGTCGACGATCCGACCGCCGGCGCCGCCGAGGCCGAGTGCGTGCAGGCGCATGGTCGCCGTGTCGCGGACCGGAGGCATATCCCTTCCGCCGTCCGCGCGCGGTCCCCGTCGGGCTGAAACACTTATCAGTGTGACCACCCTCGGGACGGTATGAGCTACGATACCGTCGTGTTCGACAACGACGGTGTCCTTGTCGGCCGCACGAGCTTCGACGTCCTGCAGGAGGGCGTCCGGGAGACCTTCTCCCGGCTCGGCGTGGACGATCCGGACCCCGAACATGTCGAACGACTGACTGTTGGCGCCACGCCCGACGTGGTTGTGAGCCTCTGTAACCTGTACGACCTCGAACCGGACACCTTCTGGGAGACGCGCGACACGACGCTCGCGGAGGCCCAGCAGGAGGAGGCCCGCGCCGGTCGCAAGACCCCCTACTGGGACATCGACACGCTGGCGGATCTGGACGTGGAGATGGGCATCGTCAGCTCGAACCAGCAGGAGACCGTCGACTTCCTCGTCGACCACTTCTCCGTGTTCGAGCCGTTCGGCGCGGCCTACGGCCGCGAGGCGACCATCGAGAGCCTGAACCTGCGCAAGCCGAACCCCCACTACCTCAAGCGCGCGCTGGAGGACCTCAACGGGGAGAACGCGCTGTTCGTCGGCGACAACGAGTCGGACATCCGCGCCGCCGAGCGCGCGGGCGTCGACTCCGCGTTCATCCGGCGTCCCCACCGCACGGACTGGGAGCTGAACGTCTGGCCCACCTGGGAGATCGACACGCTGGAGGACCTCCACGACATCTGCAGGGCCTGATCGGTCCGGATTCGGGACGCCTGTTCGCTCCCCGCGACCTGCAAGCCGGCGCGCCACCGATCAGTCGAGGAACGACCGGAGCATCGTCGACACGGCGTTGGTGCTGAGCCGCCACGGCGTCGTCTCGGCGCGCACGCCGAACGTCGAGAGCCACGCGTCCACGGCCGGCTCCTCGCCGACCTGCCGCCGCAGCGCCCAGACGTACGTCGCGAGCTGGAGCTGGTAGCGCGGCTCGGCGGCGTCGTCCTCGGACAGCGCCACCTTCACGTCCTCGACGACCCAGCGCCCGTCGGGCATCTCCAACAGGAAATCCGCCGTCCCCGGTACCTCGACCTCGACGCCGTCGACGCGGATCACTCCTTCCAGCGGCTCCTCCGCGTAGACGGTCTCCGCGCGGCGGAGCCGGTCCGCGAGCGCGGACGCCGCGAACTGGGGGAGCACCGTCTCCGCCACGAACGACCGGATCGCCGCCCGCTCGTCGGGGTCGGCGGCCCCCGCACCGCGGCGCACGCGCTCGCGGACGATCGACGCGACGTCCTCGCTCGCGGGATCGACCGCACCGTCGGCGGCTCCCCCGCCGTCGGAACCACCTGCAGCACCCTCATCGCCCGCGAGCGCGTTCTCCGCGACGGCCGCGACCACCGAGTGTGCGATCCGGCCGACGGCGTCCGGACCGACGGCGTCGAACGGCAGGTCCAGCGCCGGCGACACCTCGTCGGTGTCCGTGTGCAGCGCACGACCCATGAGGTGGTCGACGACGTGCGCCGCCGGGTTCTCCTTCAGCGGGTAGAAGGTGCTCGGACGGACGAACCGCGGGATCCACGGGAGGTACTCCGGTGACGCTGGCGGTGCGGCGGGCGGCACGCGGTCCGGGCGAGTCGTCCGGATACGGTCGACCATTCGGACGTCGTTGACCGCCACCGAGAACTCGCCGACCCGTCCGTCCGGGTACGTGAACGACGCGCTGTGTGTCGTCCGTGGCGCCCCGCGGCCCATCTCCATCGCCTCGTGAAGCGCCGCGACCCAGGAGTTCGGGGACCCTTCGTAGTCGGCCTTCGGCAGCGGCAGGACCAGGTGCTCCTGCGCGCGAGTGAGCGCGACGAACAGCAGACGCCACGACTCCGCGCGGCGCTCGGCGGCCGCCGCACGCAGGGGTTCGTGGCCCACGAGCTCCGTGACGTCCCCGCCGATCGGTGCGTGGAGCTCGACCGTCCACCGCAGCCCGGCGTCGCGGTCCGTCCGTTCCGGGGCCGGATCGTAGAGCCCGCCGTCGAACCCCGGGACCGGCGGGAGCGAGGGGGACTCATCGCCGCCGTCTCCGCCGTCTCCGCTGTCTCCGCCGTCTTCGACCGCAGCCGACTCCTCGACCTCGAGCGCGTTCACCGGCGGTGCCAGTCCGACGCCCTCGCCGTCGGTGACGAACCGGTCGGCGTCGGACGGGCGCCCGCCGACCGAGCCGACGGGGTCCGCCAGCACGACCACCTCGTCCTGGTCGCCTTTCATCCCGTGGATGGTCTTCAACACCACGTCCACGTCGTCGTCGACGAGGGAGCGGTCCGGCCCCAGCGACGGGTCGGCGAGGAACGGGTCGAGCAGCTCCGCCAACTCCGCGAGACCGTACGCGTCCTCGCCCTCCCACTCCTTGACCGCGGCGACGAGGGCGTCGAGGTTGGCCAGCCGCTGCCGGCGCGAGGGGTCCGGGTCGATCCCCAGCGGGTCCGTCTCGAAGCCGACGGCCTCCACCGTCTCCCTGAGGACCGCCGTCGCGGGGCGCGAGCGGAGCCGCGCCTCGTCGGCGGCGAGGTCGGCGAGTGCCCGGACTACGCGCCGCCGCCCGGCCGCGAACCGGTCCGCCTCGGTCTCGGCGACCGCCGGGAGCGACCAGTCGTGGCTCCGGAACGTGGCCGCGACCGCGTCGAGGCCGTAGGTCCCGTCCGCGAGCGGCGACTCGGTCACCAGCCGGCGCGTGCGCTCCGGGTCGGTCGGGTCCGCGAGCCACCGCAGCACCGCCACGGTCGCCCGGACGGACTCGGTGGCGAACAGGGGGACCCGGGCGTTCCCGACCGTGAACCCGCGGGCCTCCAACGCCTCCCGGTACGGCTCCATGTTCGCCTTCGACCGGAACAGCGCCGTCACGCTCGGCAGGTCGTTCTCCCCTCGCTCGTCCCCGCCATCGCCTCCAGCAGCGCCGTCGACGAAACACCCGTCCGCGACGCCACCGGCGAGGAGGTTCGCCACCGCGTCGGCGGCACCCGGAGCGCGGCCGGTCCCGGCGACCCAGCCCGCGGACCCCGGCGTCCCGCCGTTCGGGACCGTGGCGACGTGAACGGGTGCGCGCTCGGTCGGCGGACGTGTCGCCTCCAGCGGCGGGTAGGACACCTCGAGCGTCCCGGCGTCGCCCCGCGTCGGGTCGGGGAGCGTCGACGTCGCGACGGCGTTGATCGCGTGGACCAGACCGGGGCGGGAGCGGTAGTTCCGCGTCGCCGTGCCGGTGACCGGGTCGGGCCAGTCGATCCCGAAGTACCGCCCCTCCCGGACGGCGCGCTCGAACAGGGCCGGCCGCGCGTCCCGCCAGACGTAGACGCACTGCTTGAGGTCGCCCACCAGCAGGACGCGCATCTCGTCGGTGACGAGCGCCGACAGCGCCGCGTGCTGGACCGTCGACACGTCCTGCGCCTCGTCCACGATGACGCTCCCGACCTCCTCGTGGAACCGGTCCCGGATCCGCTCACGGCGGGCTGCACGGGCGTCTCCCTCGTCGGACGTGGCCCCGTCGCTCCCCCCGCCGCCGACCTCCCCGGCGAAGTACGCCGCGACCAGGTGCGCGCAGTCGATGTGCGCGATCACGCCGCGCTCTCGCGTCAGCTCGTCGTACCGGTCGCGGTAGGCCGCCAACAGGGTACAGAAATCGTCCACGGCCGCGCGCCACGCGTCGTGGAGTCGCCGGTCGGCCGCCAGCAGGGCCGCCCGGTCGTCGGGATCGAGCCCGTCGACGCGCTCGGCCGTTTCGCGGCCGCGACACCGGGCGATTCCCTCGCGGAGGCAGTCGGCCGTTCCCGGGTCGCCGCCGTCGTACACGTCCGCGACGGTCGCGCGGAGCTCCCGGTGGAACGCTCCCACCGAGAGCCGGCGCTGGCGGCACGTTCGGAGCGCGTTCCGCAGCAGCGTCCGCAGTCCGTCAACGTGCGCGCCGCCCTCCGGATAGGCGGCCTCCAGCCGCGCGACGCGGTCGGCGTGGTCGGAGGTCGAAGCGAGCGTCGCGTAGCAGTCCTCGTGGAGCCGCGCGAGCAGCGCCTCGTTGCCGACGGCGGGCATCTCCGCGAATCCGATCTCGGTGGCGAACGCCTCGAGGACGGACCGGAGCACGCTGTCGACGGTCCCGACCGTCGCGACGCCCCGGAGCCGCCGCTCGAGTTCGCGGACGTCCGCGGCCGTCACGTCCCCGTCGCCCGGGACCTCGTCCCGGTCGTACAGCTCCCACAGCCAGTCGACGACGTCGGGGACGATGTCCGCCGCGTCCTCCCTCGAGAAGGAGGTGACGAGCAGCCGCCGCTCCGGGACCGGATCGCCCGCGAGCAGCCGCTCGTACAGACACAGCGCCGCCGCCTTCCCCGTGGCCGTCGACTTGCCCGCGCCGGGATGGCTGTCCATCGTGAACAGCCCGGCGTCGGCGTCGCGAAACGCCTCGACGACGGCGCGCTGCGTCTCGTCGAGTTCCGGGAGGGACCGATCAGGCATCCGAACCGCCCTCCTCGGGGGCTGCCGTCCGATCGACCATCGCCACGATGGGTTCGGGGAGCTCCCGGTCGGGACCGACCAGTCGGTCGAGGGCGTCACGGCCGACCGGCGTCCCGTCGACTGCCTGGACGTACGGCGACGGTCGGACGTCGATCCCGTCCGCGTCGGCGGCGAAGCGCGTGCAGACGAGACCCTCGCTCGCCGCCGCGACCGTGTCGGCGAACTGGTCGAGTTCGCCGGCCTCGGTCCAGCCCGCCCGCGGCCGAAGCGCGGCGCCGGGTCCGTCGGTCGTCCCCAGCAGCCGCCGAAGCGCGGCGGGGAACGCGCTCTCCGGGGGTCGCGGCCACTCCCCGTCGACGAGCCCCGCAGCGACGACGTACGGGAGGTCCAGCCCCCACACGTCGTTCGCCTCCATCACGTCCACCGACCGGGCGGTCGCGTACTCGCGCCGGCCGGGGACCGTCGTCGCGATGGCGTCGAGCAGGTCCGCGACCGTCGCCCACGACCGCGGGGCGTAGCCGTCCGCGATCCAGTCCCCGTACTTGTCCGCGAGTTCGCCGGTCAGCTCGCCCATCCGGTCGAGCGCTCGCGCGGTCCGCGCCGTACCGGTCAGCGTGGCGTCGTCGGCGTCGCGGCGCGCCGGCATGACCCGGGTCCGGTAGGCCTCGAAGACGGGCGAGAGGAGCGCGTCGAGGTCGTGCGGGCCGGGAGTCGCGGACGCCGGTTCGACCCACGCCGCGTAGCGCTCGAGCGCGTCCGCGAGCCCCGCGAGCTCCTGGGGGGACGACCCGGGGGCGTCAGCCTCCGGCGTCCCATCCGCGTCAGGCCCACTCGCGTCCGTCCCGTCGGCGATCCGTCGGACTTCGTCGGACCAGCCGGCGACCGGGTGCTTCGCCTCGCCGGTTCGCCGCGCGAGCGCGCCGAGCGCGGCGGAGTCGACGGGGAACGGGTCGGACAGCCCCGAGTTCGCCTCGTCGGCCGGCGGGACCCACTCGAACCGGAGCGGGGCCAGCAGCGCATCGGCCCCGACCGCGCCGCCGGTTCGCTCCCGCTCGGCCAGCAGCGAGACGACCGCCCGGGTCAGCCGGTAGGGGATCGTGCGCTTCAGTCGGAGCTGTGTCCAGACGGAGAGCGTCACCTCGTAGCGTCGCGCCGCCCGCCGGAGCGGCGCCTCGTAGGCGTCCACGTCCCGGACGACGACGGTCACGTCGGACGGCGAGACGCCGGCCGAGACCAGCCCGTCGACGCAGGCGACGACCGCGCGCGCCTCGGCCGCTCGCGTCCGCGCGACGAGCGTCGCGACCGGCGCGTCGGCGAGCGCGTCGAGGCCGTCCTCGCCTCCCGCCGGGGACGTACCGGGACCGGTCACTCTCGGACCCCCTCGGGATCGAACCGCTCCCCTGCGGCGGCCAGCTGGTCCCCGATCTGCGGGCCCGTCCCGTGTCTGAGATAGAGGTGCACGTCGATCGACGTCTCGCCGCCGAGGACGAACAGGAAGTCCTCCAGCGACGCCGTGAGCGTGCTGACGCCGGCGACCGAGAGCGTGTCGGCGTCGGGATACGCGGCCTCGATCGCCTCCGGGGCCGCGGCGGCCGTCGCGGTCGCGACGCGAAGCAGCGCCGCGTCAGAGACGGCCACCGGGCTCCTGTCGTCGAGCTCCCGCTGGAGCGCGAGGAGCCCGCCCACGAGGTCCCGCGCGTCGGCCCGCGCGGTGCCGTCGAGGGCGTCGATCGCCGCCTCCAGGGCGTCGAGTCGGCCGGGGTGGAACGCCGTCACCATCTCCAGGCCGACCCGGGCGCGCTCGATCCGCTCCGCGTGGTCCTCGACCGGCGTCCCCACCGTGCGACCGAGCGGCCCCGCCACGCCGGAGGAGCCGCCGCGCAGCACGCGCCGCGTCAGCGCGAGCCGGTCGAGCCGGTCGAGCGACTCCGTCTCCGGGCGCTCGTCCGGCCCCGCCTCGATCGCCGTCGCCGCCTCGTTCACGCGCCGGGCCACGTCGACCAGTCGCAGGAACTCGAACCCGCTTCGCGGCTCCCCGTCCTCGCGGAGCCGTCGCTGGACGTTGCGGCGGTGGAGCCGAACCGGCGTGACGACGAGGTGCCGGGGGCTCCGCGCGCGGTCGGCCTCGCGACGGATGGCGTCCGCCTCGCCCACGTGGACGGTGAACGGGAGGGCCGTGTCCGCCGCGTCGTCGCGAGCGGCCGGTGTTGTGTGTCTGTCTGTCACGGTGTCGGTCCATGACGGACGGCCGTCGTCCGTCGGTTCGTGACGCCGTTGGGCGGCATCAGGTAAAAGGGCTCGCGGAGCGCGGCGAAGGTGGTCGGCGCCCGGGGAGGCCGGCGATCCGCGCCTCGTCCGCGACCCGCCCTCACTCGCCGCTTCGGCGGTCCAGGGGATCCTCCAACTGGCCCATGACGGTCTCGAGCGCGTCGGTCGCGGTGAGGAGGCCGACGACCGCATCGTCCCGAGTCACGAGCGCCAGCTCCTGGTCAGCCGCCTGAAACCGGTCGAAGGCGTCGCTCACGTTCGTCTCCGCCGCGATCGTCATCGGCGGCGCCGCGATCTCGGAGAAGGAGAGCCGCCCGTCCCGCAGCGCCTCGAAGTGGTCGATGATCGACGGCGCGTAGACGATCCCGTGGAAATCGGTGAGCTCCGCCCCCACGAGCGGGAATCGGGTGTGTGGCGTGTCCCGGATCCGCTCGAGGTTCTGCGCCACCGAGGCGGTCGTCGTGAGGGCGACGATCTCGTCCGCCGGAACCATGACCTCCTCGACCGCGAGCGTGTCGACGTCGAGCGCGCTGAGTACCTCGTCGCGGCGCTCCTCGGGGATTTCGCCCTCCTCCAACAGCGAGTGGACCCGGTTCCGGAGCTGTGCACGCGACTCGAGGACGTCCTCCTCCGTCTCGAGCCACGCGCCCGTCATCTCGACGCCGAACAGGTTGAGCGTCCCCTTCGCGACCCAGTCGCCGAGCGTGATCAGCGGCGAGATCAGCCAGTTGAACCAGTAGAGCGGGCGGGCCCCGTACCGACACACCTGCCGCGATCGCTCGACCCCGAGGTAGGTCGGGGTCTGCTCGCCGTGCGTGAGGTGGAGGAGGTTGATGATGCCGAACGCGATCAGCGCCCCTGCACCGACGGACGCGAGCGGGGTATCCGCGAAGTAGGGCTCGAACAGCGCGGCCAGCGCCGGCTCGGCGACGATCCCCACCGCGATGCTGGAGGCCGTGATCCCGACCTGACACGTCGTCAGGTAGATCTCGAGATCGTTCGTCATCTCCCACGCCCGTTCGAGCGCCCGGCTGTCGTCCACGAACTCCGACTCCGTGAACTGCCGGGCGCGGGTCAGCGCGAACTCGATCGCGACGAAGAACCCGTTCGTCAGGATCAACAGGAGTCCCGCGACCAGTCGGACCGTCAACTCGATCGGGGTCATCACGCCACGCTATCGCGCCGCAGGTGAAGAAGCTGCGGGCCGGTTCCCGGCGGGCCACCGGCCGCGGGTCGTGGACCAACGTATTTACGCCCGCCCGCAGAAGCCGACCCCATGAGTTGGTCCGCGCTCGACGCCCTCTCCGATTCGGTCGACGCATCGAAGCGCCTGCTGTTGCCCTTCGACCTCCGCCGGTGGCTCACGCTCGCGGTCATCGTTTTCTTCGTCTCCGGCGTCTCGGGGCCGTCGGGACTCAACCTCAACGCCGGCGGCAGCACCTCCGATCCCGGCGGCGGAGGAACCGGAATCCCCGGAACGGGGCAGATCCCCACGGACGCCGCTCCGGGAGCGTTCGATCCCGGACTCGGGCTGGTCCTGCTCGTCGTCGGCCTCGTGCTGGCGGTCGGGATCGCGTTCGCGTTCGTCGGCGCCGTGATGCAGTTCGTCTTCGTCGAGGCGGCCCGGACCGAGGAGCCGCGCGTGCGGGGCGTCTTCGGTGACTACCTCCGGGAAGGCCTCCAGTTGTTCCTCCTCCGGCTGGCGGTGTGGCTCCTCGCGGTCGGTTCGCTGGTCGCCGCGGTCGCGCTGGTTGCGGTCTCGTTCGGCGCGTTCCTGTTGGTCCTGCTGCTGGCGTCCCCCGTGCTGTTGCTGCTGGCGCTTCTCACGTGGCTGTTCCTGCTGTTCACGACTGACTTCGTCGTCCCGATCATGGTCGCGGACGACGTCGGGATCCTCGCCGGCTGGCGGCGGTTCTGGGGCGAGCTCCGGGCCGAGTGGCGCGAGTACGCGGTGTACGCGCTCGCTCGCGTCGTGGTGTCGATCGGCGCGGGGATCGTCGCCGGGATGGGCGCCGCGCTCGTGGGCATCGTACTCGCGATCCCGTTCGTCATCGTCGGGATCGTCGGGTATCTGGCGTTCCAGGTCGTCGGACTGACCCTCGTCGGACTGGCGGTCGCCGCGGTCGTGGCCGCGGGCTTCGTCGCGGCGTTCCTCGTCGCGTCGACGACGCTCGTGCAGGTGCCCGTCGCGACCTACCTGCGGTACTACAGCCTGCTCGTGCTCGGCGACGTGTCGCCGCAGTTCGACCTGATCCCCGAGATCCGCGCGGACGTCGTCGATGCCGACGAGGGCGAGGCGGCCGCCGAAAACGGGAACGGCGGCAACGACGCCGAGAGCGAGAACGACCGCGCCGACGAGAACGAAAACGACCGCGCCGACGAGAACGAAAACGACCGCGCCGAGAAGAGTGAGAACGACCGCGCCGACGAGGGTGAGTTCGGTAGCAACGCCGGGAGTGAAACCGGTGGCGACGACGGGGAAGAGAACGACCGCGACGACGGCCGCCCCTGATCAGTCCTCGACGACGATCCGAACGCGGATCCCGTCGGGGTCCGTGACTGCGAGCGCCCCGTCCGCGGGACCGTCCTCGATGTCGATGCCCGCGGTGTCTGCGAGGCGCTCGGCGACCGCCTCCAGCGCCACCGCGTCCGGGACCGCTATCTCGTACGCCACGAGGCCGCGGCCGTCCTCGCGCTTGGGCTCGCGGCGCCCCTGCCACGTGTTGAGTCCGAGGTGGTGGTGGTAGTCGCCGGCCGCGAGAAACGCCGCCTCGTCGCCGTGCTCGTGCGTCACGCCGAACCCGATCCCGTCCCGGTAGAACCCGACGGCGGCGTCGAGGTCGGTCACCTCGAGGTGGACGTGACCGAGTTTCGTCTCCGGTGGGACGGACTCCTCGGAGGCCGCCGCGTTCCGGTCGGTGTGCGCCGCTCGGACCGCGTCGAGGTCCAGCGGGAGCGTGTCGATGCCGACCCGGCCGTCGGAGCGCGGCCACGTCTCCGGCGGCGTGTCGCGGTATATCTCGACGCCGTTCCCTTCCGGGTCGCGGAGGTACAGCGCCTCGCTCACCACGTGGTCGGACGCGCCCGAGAGCTCCCAGGTCCCCTCGATCCGCTCCAGCGCCGCGCCGAGTGCGGCCCGCGAGGGGAGGAGGAACGCGAGGTGGAACAGCCCCGCCTCCCCGCGGCCGCGTGCCGGCGCGTCGGGCGCCGCTCGGAGGTCGAGCAGGCGTCGCTCCGGGGTCCCGAGCGTCGCGTCCGTCTCCGTGCGGTCGCGGACGGTCAACCCCACGACGTCGCGGTAGAAGTCGACGGTCGCGCCGAGGTCGGAAACGCGGAGTTCGGCTCGAGCGACCCCGGTCTCGGACGGTAGCGACGACTCGGTCGGATCGGCGTTCATGGGTCATCTTCGCGGTCGGGCGTGAAAACCGCCGCGGCGCCGGCAGTCGTCGCGGGGTGGGCGGAACGCGGTCCGGGAGGCTTACCTCCGGGCGGCCCCTCGCTCGACCATGACCGAGTTCGCGGATCTGGACGTGCGCGACGTCGACGCGGTCGCGGCCGACCGCGACGCGCTCGTCGACCACGTGCGCGAGCACGCCGGCCGGGTCGCCTACGAGCTGGCGAAACTGGAGGGCGGCGACTACGGGCGGCGGACGTTCGACACCGACGCCGGCGCGTGGACGGTGAAGTACGAGGCCGGCGAGCTGGAGTTCCTGCTGTTCGAGCCGAAGCGCGGCAGCGACACCTACGTCGTCTCGACGAAACAGCCGCCCGAGCCCGACGACCTGGCGACCGCGCTCGCGGACTACCCGGCGTTCGTCGCGGCGTTCAACGACCACGTCGACTCGCTCGACGGCGTCCTCGACGACGTCTCCGCCGACTTTCCGGCGCCGGCGTCGACCGACGACGTGGTCGCCCAGCGCGACCGCGTGCTCGACGCCGTCGCGGACGCCTGCGACCGGATGGCCGGCGAGCTCCACCGCTACGAGGGGACCGACTGGGGCACCTTCACCGAACGCGTCGAGGGCGTGCGCTGGGAGCTGAAGTGGGAGCGCGACGGCGCCTCCTACCTCCGCGCCGGCGGCGAGAACGGTGTCTACCTCCTGTCGCAGTACGAACCACCCTCCGCCGCGGACGTCCGCGAGTACGCGCCCGCGTTCCGCGCGTTCGTCGAGGCGTACAACGACCACGTTCGCGATCTGGAACTGGATCTGCGCGAGATCGAACTATAGACGGCGCGCGATGGATGTGGTGAATCGGGGTTGATTGAGATCGATCCTGAGTAGAGTACGGTAGTTGTTCTGTTTTTCTGTCAGATTATGCTTCCGTAACTGCTGTTGAGCCTGCTGCTCTAGACAGCAACGTCTAGAAAGCCCCAGCCGGCTCGACCGGCCGCGTCTCGCTGCGCTCCTCGCTCTCAGCACCGCCCGCTGCGGTGCTTATCTGGCAAGACGGTCCGGGCTGCCTGCAGTAGCGGGCTGCCGGGCTGCGACTTGCTGACTCTCGCTCGGCAGGCTCGCGAGAGCGTCGTCGGGGCCGGATCGAGCCGACTGCCCCTTTCAGTCCCACCCACCGCAACCGCACCGCAGGCCTCGTACCTCCCCAGCCTCGGCGGCGGCGCGGCCGCGGAACCGCACCGCACAGCAGGCGGCCGCGCCGCCGCCTCCCTCGCGCGGTCGCGGCGACACAGGGTCGCCGCGGCGCGCGCCGACCGCACAGCACCGCACCGCCGCGAGTTTCAGAAATGTGGGAATTCTAGTTCGGCCTGTAACACGCAGTATCGATTCCTCTCAGCATTCAGAAAACGCCCGCTGTATTGCGAGTTTCAGAGCAGCCCGGTGATGAAGCCGACGCCCATCGCCACCAGCACGACCGCGGAGAAGACCGGGAGGTAGGGGGCGTAGCGCTCCACGTCCTCCTCGAAGCGCTCGTAGCCCGCGATCAGCAGGAGCGTGAGCGTCACGATGCCGACGATCACCGTCAGCGCGTAGGCGCTCATCAGTTCGAGGCAGTGGTTAGACCCGGCACACAGCGCGATGATCTCGAACTCCTCCTCGTGCGCGAACCCGAGGACGAACGCGAACCACGCGATGCCGAGCAGGCCGCGATCGGCCGCGCCGTCGAACGAGCCGCGGTCGTGAGAGTGACCGGCGTGGTCGTGGGGGTGATCCGCGTGATCGTGCGTCTGGTCTCCGTGCTCACCGTGCTGGTGGTCGTCGTCGCCCTCGTGCCGGTGGTCGTGACCGTCGCCCTCGTGCTCGTGGCTGTGCCCGTGTCGGTACTCCCGGACGCCGAGACCGATCAGGAGGACGCCCGCGACGAGGCTCACCGGCCCGCCGACCTCGACGCCCGGCGCGAGCGCGATCGGCTCGTTCACCTGCGTCAGGTCGAAGTACGCGGTCGCGTAGAAGAAGACCGCGACCATCGCGATGCTGCTGATCAGATGGCCGACGCCGATGATCAGGCTCGCTGCCAGTCCGTAGATCCACTTGTTCGAGCGGTCGAGCGCGTACGTCGCCGCGACCGGCCAGCCGTGTCCCGGTTCGATCCCGTGGACCGCGCCGAGCGCGACCGCGCCGACGAGGAGTCCGAGCGCTTCGCCGTGGAGCATCGTGTCGTCTACTCCACCCGCGGGCCGTATAGCGGTTGTTAGGACCGATCCGGCCGGTCCGTCATACGCGGTCGGCCGCGGTCGGCCGGGTCCTACTCGCGACCCGTTTTTGTGACCCGCCCTCCAACCGGTCTGCATGCGAACGAGTCTGCGCGTTCCGGACGAGGTCGTCGCGGAGTTCGACCGCGTCTGGCGCGACGAGGGGTTGGAGAGCCGGTCGCGGGCGGTCCGCGAGGCGATGCAGGAGTACGTCGAGGCGCACGCTCGACTGGAGGAGGAGGATGGCGAAGTCGTCGCGCTGGTGGGGTTCGACTATCGCCACCACGAGGTGATCGCGGACCTCCACGCCGTCCAGCACGACCACCAGGACGTGATCCAGAACACCAGCCACACCCACCAGGGCGAGTGGTGCCTGGAGGCGCTGTTCTGCCGCGGCCCGGCCGACCGCCTCCGGGAACTCGTCTACCGCCTCCGCGACTTCGACGGGGTCCGGCGCGTGAAGGTGCTGGGGATCCGGTCGCGGGACTGAGACAGAGGGCTTCCCCGCGGTCGAGGACACGCCACTCGGGGTCGTCTCAGGGGTTCCGTCGTTCGACGCCGGGCGTCGGTGGCGCCGCGCGTTTGTGGGCGGAGCCGCGCCACATGTCCGCGAACTCCCGGACCGTCGCCTCGTCGATGTCGGTTCGCTCCGCGGTCTCGGGGACTGACAGCCCGCGGTCGACGATCGCGCGGAGGATCCGGTCGATGGTCTCGTAGCTCTCGCCGAGCTCCCCCTCGTCGGTCTGGCCTTCCCACAGCTCCGCGGTCGGGGTCTTGCCAACGATCCGTTCGTCGACGCCGACCGCGCGGGCGAACGCGTACACCTCGGTCTTGTAGCAGTCGCCGAGCGCGGCCACGTCGACGCCGCCGTCGCCGTATTTCGTGAAGTAGCCGAGCAGGCGCTCGGAGCGGTTGTTCGCCCCGAGCACCAGCAGGTTCCGGCGGTTCGCCTCGCGGTACGACAGCAGCATCCGTTCGCGAGCGCGAACGTTCCCGACGGTGACTCGGTCGCGGTCCTCCGCGGGCACGTCCGCGAGCGTCGCTTCCACGATGGGTTCGATGTCGACCTCCACCCGGTCGATCCCGAGCGCGTCGCAGACCTCGCGCGCGTCCCGCATGTGCCGCTCCGCGGAAGGCGCGCCGGGCATCACCAGCCCGAGCACGCGGTCCGGCCCCAGCGCGCCCGCCGCGAGGTGGGCCGCGAGCGCCGAGTCGAGCCCGCCCGAGACGCCGAGGACGTAGCCGTCGGCGTCCGCCTCCGCCAGCGTCTCGCGCAGGAACGACCCGATGGTCCCCCGAGCGTCGTCGAAATCGATCGCGTGCGCCGTGTCGCGTGTCACGGTCGCCGTTCGACGCCCGGCCCCCTCAATCTGGCCCCGGACGGCGGATGGCGCCCGGTGTTCGCGCCGTCCGCACCGTCCGCACCGTTCACACCAGCTACAAATTGTAGAAATTGTGCACTGCCCGTCCCGTTCGCGGTTCCCCCGGTGACACGCGCGTCACCCGATTGCGGCGGCGTCGCTACCGGATTCATGGTCGTGGGAGGCGAAGTAGTGATCATGAGCAACGAGGACTCCGCGACCGACGCGTCCGAGGAAGCCGCAGCGCTGAGCGACCCGCCGATCACCGCCGAGAAACCGGACGCCGCGGTCGGGGTGACGGGCGTCGACCACGTGACCCTGATCGGGAGCAACGTCGAGGACACCGTCGAGTTCTACCGCGACGTGCTCGGACTGTCGCTGGTGCTCCGTCAGCCGAACCTCGACGCGCCCCACGTCACCCACCTGTTCTTCGACCCCGGCGACGGCCGCATCATCACGTTCTTCGTCGAGGAGGGCCGCGACTCCAACCCCGGCCCCCAGCGCACCCAGTTAGGCGGCGTCCACCACATCTCCTTCAGCTTCGACCCCGACCGCATCGCGGAGGTGAAGCAGGGACTGGAGGCGCACGGCTATCAGTACAGCGAGTTCAACCGCGGCATCTTCTACTCGCTGTACACCCGCGACCACAACGGGTTCACCGTGGAACTCTCGACCGACAAGTACGAGATCCCCGACGACCGCCGCGGCGAGGTACTCGCGCTCGCCCAGCAGAAGCGCGTCGCCGACGGCTCCGACTACGCGAAAGGCGAACACCTGAAGGCCGCACTGGAAGAACTCGACCTCCCGGTCGAACCCGTCGACATCCCCGACGCCGCCTCCGGCGCCGGTGGACTCTGATCGATAGCGATACTGAGTAGAGTACGGTAGTTGTGCTGTTTTTCTGTCAGATTATGCTTCCATAACTGCTGTTGAGCCTGCTGCTCTAGACAGCAACGTCTAGAAAGCCCCAGCCGGCTCGACCGCGCCGGGCCTCGCTGCGCTCCTCGCTCTCCGCACCGCCCGCTGCGGTGCTTGCGTCGTCCGGGCGGGTTCGAGCCGACTGCCCCTTTCAACCCCACCCCGCCCCACGACCGCACCGCAGGCCTCGCACCTCCCCAGCCTCGGCGGCGGCGCGGCCGCGGAACCGCACCGCAATGCGGCCGCGCCGCCGCCTCCCTCGCGCGGTCGCGGCGACGCAGGGTCGCCGCGGCGCGCGCCGACAACACAGCACCGCAACCGCACCGCTCCGCGACCGCACAGCACCGCCGCGAGTTTCAGAAAAACAAAACTTCTGAATCGGTCTGTAACACTCAGTATCGCAATCCGTCAACACCGAACCGACGGAGATCGCAAAAAGTCGGAACCACGCCGATCGAGCGCTACTCGAGGTCGAAGCGGTCGTTCTGCATGACCTTGTGCCAGACATCCACGAAGTCGTGGACGAACTCTTCCTCGGCGTCGTCGGCGCCGTAGGCCTCCGCGAGCGCGCGGAGGCGGGCGTTGGAGCCGAAGATGAGGTCGAAGCGGGTCGCCTCCCACTGCTGCTCGCCGGTGTCGCGGTCGTAGCCCTCGAACACGGTCTCGGTTTCGGAGACGGGCTCCCACTCCGTGCCCATGTCGAGCAGGTTGACGAAGAAGTCGTTCGTCAGCGTGCCCGGGCTATCGGTGAGGACGCCGCGGTCGGTGTCGCGGTAGGTCGCGCCGAGCGCGCGCATGCCGCCGACGAGCGCCGTCATCTCGGGCGGCGTCAGGTTCAGCAGTTCCGCCTTGTCGACGAGCACCTCCTCGGCGGCCTCGTCGTAGCCGTCGCCGAGGTAGTTGCGGAAGCCGTCGGCCTTCGGCTTGAGCGCCTCGAACGACTCCACGTCGGTCTGCTCCTGCGAGGCGTCCGTACGCCCCGGCTCGAACGGGACCGTCACGTCGTAGCCGGCGTCGGCCGCGGCCTGCTCGATCGCTGCGTTGCCGCCGAGCACGATGAGGTCGGCCAGCGAGACGCGCGTGTCGTCCGCCTGCGCCTCGTTGAACGACGCCTGCACGTCCTCGTAGGTCTCCAGCGCGTCCGCGAGCCGCTCCGGCTCGTTGACCTCCCAGCTGCGCTGGGGGTCGAGCCGGAGGCGGGCGCCGTTCGCGCCGCCGCGCTTGTCGCTGTCGCGGTAGGTGAACGCCGCCGCCCACGCGGTCTTGACCAGCTGTGAACGGGACAGCTCCGAGTCGAGGAGCTCCTCCTTCAGCGCGGCCGCGTCCGCGTCGTCGATGAGGTCGTAGTCCGCGTCCGGGAGCGGGTCCTGCCACAGCATCTCCTCGTCGGGAACCTCGGGACCGAGGAACCGCTCCGGCGGGCCCATGTCGCGGTGGATGAGCTTGTACCACGCCTTCGCGAACGCCTCCTGGAACTCGTCGGGGTTCTCCTGGAACCGCTCTAAGACCTCGCGGAAGTCGGGGTCACGCTTCAGCGCGACGTCCGTCGTCAGCATCATCACGTCCTCGCGGTCCGACGGATCGTCGACGCCGGGCGCGGCGTCGTCGAGTTCGCCGCTCTGGGTGGTCCACTGCCAGGCGCCGCCGGGACCCTTCTCGGGCCACCACTTGTGGTCCAGCAGGTTGTCGATGTAGGAGGTGTCCCACATCGTGGGCGTGGTGTTCCACGGGCCCTCGATGCCGCTGGTGATGGTGTCGGGACCCTTGCCCTCGCCGAAGTCGTTCTCCCAGCCGAGCCCCTGCAGGTCGATGGGGGCCGCCTCGGGCTCGGGGCCGATGTGCTCCTCGGGGTCGTCCGCGCCGTGGACCTTCCCGAAGGTGTGGCCGCCGGCGATGAGCGCGACCGTCTCCTCGTCGTTCATCGCCATGCGGCTGAACGCCTGGCGGATGTTCTTCGCGGAGGCCTCCGTGTCCGGCTCGCCGTCGGGGCCCTCCGGGTTCACGTAGATGAGGCCCATCACGGTGTTGCCGAGCGGCTCCTTGAGGTCGCCCTCCTCGTCGAAGCGCTCGGCGGACATCTCCTCCATCTGGTCTTCGGGACCCCAGTCGACGCTCTCGTCCGGCTCCCAGTCGTCCTCGCGACCGCCGGCGAAGCCGAACGTCTCGAAGCCCATCGACTCCAGCGCGACGTTGCCCGCGAGGACGATCAGGTCCGCCCACGAGAGCTTGCGGCCGTACTTCTGCTTGACGGGCCACAGCAGGCGGCGGGCCTTGTCGAGGTTGACGTTGTCGGGCCAGCTACTCAGCGGCGGGAAGCGCTGGTGGCCGCCGGCCGCGCCGCCGCGGCCGTCGACGGTGCGGTACGTGCCGGCGCTGTGCCACGCCATCCGGATGAACAGCGGACCGTAGGTGCCGTAGTCGGCCGGCCACCAGTCCTTGGAGTCGGTCAGGACCGCCTCGACGTCGGCTTTCACCTCGTCGAAGTCGAGCGTCTCGAACTCCTCGGCGTAGTCGAACTCCTCGTCGTAGGGGCCCGCGTCGCGGGCGTTCCGGTCGAGGCCGTCGAGATCCAGCAGCTCCGGCCACCAGTCCTCGTTCTTCTGCATTATCGATCCGCCTCCGCACGATAGCCGCCCTCGATCGCGGGACAGTTCGCCGCTCCAGTGGTGTCGAATTTATCCGGGGACATCGATGATCTTCTCGTGTCCGGAACGAAGAGTCGTACTTACAAAAAACTAGTTATCGGTTCCCGCGAACTCGTTCCCGTCCCGGCAATCCGGGCCGGATCCGACGGCGGCTTATCGCTCTTCGAAGCGCCCTCAGAGCGCCCTCGGAGTGCCCGCGAACGCACGTCACTCGTGTCAGAAAATTCCTGTTCGGGGTCGGCGCCGAGAGCCTACTCGTCGGCCACGTCGCCGAAGACGCGCTCGGCGTCGGCGGGCACGTCGAAGTCGTGGTAGTGCTCGCCCTTCTCCTTGGAGAGCACGTTCAGCGCGGCCGAGGCGCCGTCGCCCGCGGAGATGACCGCCTGCCACTCCTCCGCACGTACCATCGCGCCGGTCGCGTACGCGTCCGCGACGCTCGTCTCCATCGTCACGTCCACGTCGACGACGTCCTCGTCGGTGAACGCACAGCCCAGTTCCTCCGCGAGGTCGCGGTTCGCGCCGGTCGCGAGGATCAGGTAGTCGGCCTCGTACTCGCCCGCATCGGTCTCGACCGCGAACCCGCCGTCGGCCGTCGCGACGCCCGTGACCTCCTCGCCCTGCTTGCGGTCGACGCCGAAGTCGTCGGCCTGCTGGCGGGCGGTCGCGAGGAACTCCGAGCCGCCGACCGAGCCGATCCCGAGGTAGTTGAACAGGTGCGCCTTGTGCATCCACGTGCCGTCGGTGTCGAACAGCGTCACGTCGAGTCCGTTCTTGGCCGCGAACAGTCCCGCGCTCAGTCCGGCCGGGCCGCCGCCGACGACGAGTACGTTCGTCATGCCCGATCGTTCCGGCGGCCGACCCTTAGGCATGCCGGCCACGGATGGGGTGGCCGGTTCGCGGGCCGCGGTCGGACCGGAGGAAGGAGGGGAGGGGAGTCGGGGCCGGTCCGGTGGCCGAGGTCACTCGGAGCGACGCTTCGACCGCGCCTCGCGGACCTCCGCGCCGTCTCGTAGCCGGTCCGGACAGTTCGGGCAGACGCGCGGCTCGTCGACCTCGTCGGGCGTGAACACCCGCACGTACTGCGTCGTGACGAAGGATCCGCAATTCTGACACTCGGGCATATCTCACACACACGGATGCCAATATAAATCAGTACTGTTTGTTCCCACCTCGCACGACCCTGTTCGATCCCGCCCGGGTCCGGCCGGCGCTCGGCCCACGTCCAGGCCAGGCCGGAGCTCGGCCCAGCCCCGAATCCGACAGGCTTCAGGGCGTCGAGGGGGCCTCGGCCGCCGACAGCACCCGGCAGACGTCCGTTGACGCGAACGACTCGCGACACGTCGGACACAGCGTCACCGCCACGTCGGCGTCCGAGTCGACGAACGCGACGGTCGCCCGCTCACCATCCCCGCCGTTGCAGACGGTACACACCATGGGTGTGCGAGACACACATCACCCTATTAACAGGTTCGGTTCCGGGCGCGGGGCGAGGTCCGAATGCGGCCGACGCGGCCCGGCCGCCGCCCGGCCGCGGCCTCACCAGCCATCGGGCGCGAGGCCGAGCAGCCGGGCCACGGGGCGATACGTGAACACGACGGCGGTGATGATCGCCAGCTCGACCCACAGCGAGAGGTCGCCGGCGACGTACTCCGCGGCGCCGACCGCGAGGAACACGGCGAGCAGCATCACGGCGTAGTGCGGGATCACGTCGACGAGCGAAGGGCCCCGCACGGTCACTCCCCGTCGAGCAGGCCCAGGTCCGCGGCCGCCATGTCGGCGATGCGGTCGGCGAGCGCGGGGTCGACGGCCGCGACCTCCTCGCCGTCGTGGCGCGTCTCGTTGTGCCGCGCGACCGCGTCCGCCACGTCCGAGAGGGGGATCCGGGACCGCGTCCCGCAGTCGTCACAGACGATCGGCACCAGTGGGTCGTCCGAGTCGTCGGTCATTGCCCTATCGCGGCCGCGGTCGGGCAAAAACCCACCGGACCCGCGGACGCTGCCGGAATCTGTGGACGCTCACGGACCCCATGGGCGTCCGTCGGACAGTCGGAGGGCGGGAACGACCGGCAGGTCCCGGTTCACCCGCCGTAGCCCGCCTCGCTCTCCTCGACGGGCCCCGAGAAGACCGTGTACAGGACGACGAAGTAGCCGAGCACGACGAACAGGAACGGCCCCGCCACGAGCGTGAGCAGGTTGAGCGTGACCGGTGCCGCGACCGCGTCCCGAACGGTCAGCCCGGTCGCGGGGTACGCGTGCGGATACAGCAGGGTCCCGACCAGCAGAACCAGCGACCCGGCACCGAGCCCGACGCTCCACAGCCACGCCCGAACTCGGTTCCGCGCGGCCAGCGCCAGTCCGACGACCGGAAGCGCGACCGTCGCCGCGGCCGCGGCGAGCGGGGCGGGAGCGAACAGGCGTCCGCCCGCGCCGAGGGGGTCCAGCGCGACCAGCGTCGCGACGAGCGCGAGGAGCGTCCCGAGGTACGCCGCCGTCGCGGGCCGACCGAGCGCGAGCGCGTCCGCCCGAAGGTCGCCGCGCGTCTTCAGCGCCGCGTAGGCGGTGCCGGCGACGAACGAGAGGCCAACGAGCGCGAGCCCCGTCACCAGACTCGGGAGCCCGGCAATCCCTGAGCCGAAGACCCACCCGCCGGCGATCAGCCCGAGACAGAAGGGCGCGGCGACGCTGCCGACGACGAACAGGCGGTCGCAGATCCGACGCCACTCGGGGTCGTCGTTCAGCTCCCGGAACTCGCCGGCGACGCCCCGGGCCAGGAGCGCGAACAGGAGCCCGAAGACGGCGAGGTAGTGGCCGCTCAACAGCGCGGCGTACACCGCGGGGAACGCGGCGACGAGCAGCGTTCCGAACGCGACCAGCCACACCTCGTTGGCGTCCCAGACGGGACCGAACGCCGCCAGCAGCTGTTCGCGCTCCGCCTCGTCGTCCCGGGTCGCGTACACCATTCCCAGCCCGAAGTCGAAGCCGTCGAGGAAGACGTACATCGCGAACGCGAACAGCAGCGTCCCGAACCACACCTCCGGCAGCGCGGGGACGAGGTAGCCGTCGATCGGGATCACGGGCCGTCACCTCCCGAGTCGGGAACGGGCTCGGTCGGGTCCGGTGTCACGTCGGGCTCCGAGACGGCCCCGGCGGTCGCCTCGTCGATGCGCTCGAGCTCCTCGTCGACGAGCCACTTGCAGCCCGCGAGGAAGCCGGCGAGCAACAGCAGGTACAGCGTGATGAATCCGCCGAGCGACAGCGCGGCTTCGATCCCCGTCACGCTCGGCGAGACGGCCGCGTCGGTCTTGAGGAGGTCCTGAATCGTCCACGGCTGGCGTCCCACTTCGGTCACGTACCAGCCGACGACGATGGCGACGAACCCGAGCGGCGTCGACAGCCACAGGAGCTGGAGGTGACGGCTCCGGGTCGCGAGCCGCCCCTTCCGCAGGCGATAGACGCCCCACACCCCGAGCAGGATGAACCAGAAGCCGAGCGTCACCATCGTGCGGAACGACCAGAAGACGACCGCGACCGGCGGGCTCTCCACGTCGAACTCCTCCAGCCCGTAGACGACCGCGTTCGGGTCGCCCATCGACGCCAGCATCGACGCCATGTAGGGGATGGAGACGGAGACGAGGTTCTCGGCACGAGGGTCGAGGATGTCACCGAGGTTCCGCGGGAACGCGATCAGGTGCAGCGGCGCGCCCTGTTTGGTCTGGTAGGCGGCCTCCATCGCCGCGAACTTCATCGGCTGCGTCTGGACGACGTGGCGGGTGTAGGCGTCGCCGTGGATCACCTGAAAGACGCCCGCGACCGCGAGCACGGCGACCGAGACTCGGAGCGCGTGCGCCCACGGCTCGCTCTCCTCGTTGGCCCAGACGAAGTACGCCGCCACGCCCGCGATCAGAAGCGAGACGGAGACGACCGCGGCGTTGGTCATGTGGACGTACAGCCACGGGAGCCGGGGCGTCGTGAACGCCGCGACCGGGTCCGTCAGTCGGACGAGCGTCTCGCCGCCGCGCTCGACGAGTTCGTACCCGCGCGGGGTCTGCATCCACGCGTTGACGACGAGGATCCAGAAGGCGGAGGCCCACGCGCCGGCCATCACCAGCACCGAGGAGCCGACGTAGAGCCGGTCGCTCACGCGGTCGCGGCCGAACAGCAGGATGCCGAGGAACACCGCCTCCAGGAAGAACGCCATGAACGTCTCGAACGCCAGCGGGCCGCCGATCACCTCGCCTGCGAACGTCGAGAACGCCGCGAAGTTCGTCCCGAACTGGAAGCTCAGGGGGATCCCCGTCACCGTCCCGAGTACGAACCCGAGCGCGAACACCTTCGTCCAGAAGCCGCGGAGGCGCGCGAACCGCTCCTCGCCCGTGCGGACCTCCTTGTACGTGAAGTAGACGATGTAGGGCGCGAGCCCGACCGACAGCGCCGCGAACACGATGTGGACGGAGATCGACCACGCGAACTGCACCCGGCTGGCGAGGGCCGGGTCGACGACCGCCGCGACGCTTCCGAGGACCGGGGCGAGCGCGGAGGCGACGGCGCTCACGCCCGCCTCCGCACCCGATCCGGGCCGGGTCTCGGCCGTGCGGCGATTCGTGTGCGTACGCTCATGCTTATGAGGGGGTTACTCGTCGTGGACCGTAGTGATTGGGGCGGTTCTCGGCGCGTGGGATCGGGGGGAATGGTTGGCCGTGAGGCCGGAAGCATATCCTTGAAGCCCCGGGAGGAAGAACCCGCGACCATGAGCGATTCCTGTGCACACTGCGGTGACCCCCTCCCGGACGGCGCGACCGCGTGCCCGGCGTGTGGCAACGACCCACGGCGGCGTGCGCGGATCGTCGGAGTCGCCGCGCTGCTCGTGGGGATTCCGGTCTTCTTCGTGATGCCGCCGGTCGCGGTCATCCTCTGGGTCGTCGGTCCGTTCGCGCTCGTCGGGTCGTGGTTCCTCTCCGCGGCGACTCACGACTTCTGACCGCTGTCCGGCCGCGCCGGGACGGTGCTGGACGGTTCTGTATGGAGCGGGACGGTGCTGGACGGAGCGGGACGGTGCTGGAGTCGAGGGTGGAGAAAGTATATATATTTGACTGAAAAAGCGGAAGCCGAATGGGTGTGATCGCGTCGGCAGTCCCGGACGCAGGGAAGCGGCGGACGGGCGGCAACTGATGACCCGGAGCGACGCGGCGGTCGGTCCCGACCCGACGCCGGTCGGCGAGCCGACGGACGAGCGGTTCGGCGAACTCCCGGTGCTAGCCGACGTGGGCCACGACCGGGTTCCCGACGTGGGGCCGGACGAGTACTACCACCGCGACGCGGCCGGCGGTCGGACCGACGTGGAGGTGGTCACGCGGGCGCTGGCGCTGGGCATGAACGTCCTGTTGAAGGGGCCGCCGGGCGTCGGCAAGAGCTACCTCGCGAAGTACGTCTGCTCGCGGACAAACCGGCCGCTGTACCGGGTGACGCTCTCGGAGACGACGTTCCGCGAGGACCTCCTCGGCAACCTCCAGCTCGTGAGTGCCGACGGCGGCGAGACGGTGACCCGCTGGGTCGACGGGCCCCTGACGCGGGCGGCCCGCGAGGGGGGCGTGCTCCTCCTCGACGAGATAAACGCCGCGGACGCGAACACCGTCGCGGCGCTGAACGCGGTGATGGAGGCGCCCGAGACCCGCACGCTGACCGTCCCGCAGACCGGCGAGACCGTCGCGCCCCACGAGCAGTTCCGCGTGGTCGCGACCGCCAACCCGGGCTATCAGGGGACCTACGAGCTGAACCAGGCGTTCGAGGACCGGTTCAGACACGTCAAGCTCGAGTACCTGCCGACCGCGGTCGAGGTGGATCTGGTGTTCCAGCGCACCGACCTCGACCGGTCACGCGAGGACGCGGTCGAGCGCCTCGTCTCGTTCGCCGGCCGGCTCCGCGAGGCGTACGTCGACGGCGAGCTGTCGACGCCGATCACGACGCGGGAGGTCGTCCGGATCGCCCGCTTCATGGAGGACGACTTCATGTCCCTCCGGGACGCCGCCCGAAGCGAACTGGTCGCCCGCGTCGACGAGTACGACGAGACGCTCGTCCGCACGCTGGTCGACAAGCGGCTCTGATCCGGCGATGCGCCTCACGCCCGAGACGCCGTCGTCCGACCTGGCCGCGCTCGCGACGGCCGAGCGCACGTCCGACCGCCGGCGCCGCGAGCTCGAACGGCTCGCGGGGATCTGCTCGCCCCGACGCGTCGACGTGTCCGTCCGGCTCGACCCGCAGGTCGCCGCCGCTCGCCCGGGTGACGAGGCGGGGAGCTACGAGATCGACATCCCGACGACGCGGTACGAACAGGTCGGCGACGCGCTTCCGGCCCCCGTCTGGGACCGCCGGATGCAGATCGCGCTCCTGTTCCACGAGCTCGGCCACGTCCACTATTCGGACTTCGAGCGCTTCGGCGACCGACTGGACGAGGTCGACGAGCGCTGGCGGGAGCTGTTCCGGGCCGTCTACAACGCCGCGGAGGACGCCGTCGTCGAGACGCAGATGGCGGCCGAGTTCAACGTCCGCGCGGACCTGCTGGCGCTGAACGCGGCGCTCGCCGCTCGGGCCGACGATAGACACGCCCGGTTCGTGCGGCTGTTCGCGGACGGCGAGACGAGCGACTCGCACGATCCGGTCCGGTCGTACACCCTCTTCGAGGCGGTGACCGTCGGGCTGCTCGACCGCGGGTTCGGTGACAGTGGGCGATACGCCGCGCTCCGGGACCCGGACGACCCCTCGCGCGTCGTCCGTAACGGGCGCGACGACGTGTTGGCGACGCTCGCCCCGGTTCTCGACGATTACTGCGCGGACATGCTCTCGGAGCCGAACGCCACTCGCCGCGTCGACAGGGCCTCCGAGTGCTTCCGCGAGGTGCGTGACGCCCTCGCCCCGCTGCCGCCGCTCCAGCGGACCCGGATCCAGACCGCACCCGTGCGCCCGCGGGACGCACGGGCAGCGGCGCGGTGGCCCGCCCGCAACGCGGACCGCCTGCCGGACGGGGAGACCGCCGCGCGCCGCGTCGCGAGAACGAGCGAGACGGGGGCAGAACCCGGCGTGAGCGGTGCCGCTTCGGAGCCCGTCCCCGGCGAGGTGACGACCGGCGCGATAGAGCGGCTGGTGCGCCGGCGGTCCGCGACGTCCGGCCGGGGGGCCCGGCGGTCGGGATCCCCCCTGCGGCGGGAGGCGGAGCGGCTGCTGTCGGTGGTCCGCGACCCGGACGCGTCGGTCGACGAGGTGGTCGTCGTCGACCCGGCGGTGAACGGCGGCGACCGCGAGCGCTGGGCGGCCGCGACGGCCGGGGCACGCGGGCTCGCCGCGGACCTGCGCACGCAGCTCCGCCGCGAGCGTCGCCCGCGGACCGATGCGGGTCACCGGGTCGGTCGACTCGATACGGGGCGGCTCGTCGACGCCTACCGAGGGCAGTCGCGCGTGTTCTCGAAGCGGCTCCCCGGTCGGGAGAAGGACTACTCCTGTCTGTTGCTGCTCGACCGGTCGGGGTCGATGCGGGGGGAACCGGGCCGGGAGCGAGCGAGGCGGGAGGGGCCGATGCGGACCGCGGAGAACGCGGTCGCACAGCTCGCCGCGGCGCTGTACGACGTCGGCGTGGACGTCTCGGTGCTCTCCGTCTGGCGCGGGAAGCCGTGTCTGGAACTGCCGTTCGGGGGTGATCCCGGCGACCACGTCGACCGCCTGCTGACCGGTCGCGCCGACGGCGGCACGCCGCTCGCGGCGCTCCTGACGCTCGCCCGTCACCGCATCGCGCACGGCGCGGGGGCGGTCCCGTTCGTGGTCGTGGTCACCGACGGGCACCCGGACGACGAGGACGCGTACGCCGACGCCCTCGAGCGGTGTTCGTTCCCGGTGTACGGCGTCTATCTCTCCGGGGGGCGGGACGGCGACCCCGCGTTCTTCGACCGGCTGGTCCACGCGTCGCCCGACGACCTCGGCCGGACGCTCCGCCGGCTCGCCCGGTCGTTCTTCGCTCGCGGGGGCGGGTGAGCCGTGGCGTTCGCGGCCCTTCGGCGGCTTCACGACGACCTCGCGGCGGGGCGGGTCGACCCGAACGACGCCGTGGCCGCCGCCAGCGAGTACGTGTCCTCGCCGGTGCGGACCGTGCGTGAAGCGGCGATCGAGCTCCTCGCGGTGGCGGCCGAGCGCGACCCGGCGTGCGGGGACGCGGTCGCCGACGCTATCGCGGACCGGTTGCGAACGGGACGGGGCGTCTCGTCGGCGGAGCTCTGCGGGGTATGGGCGGCTGGCCGTGCGGCGCCGGCGTCGATGGAGCCGGTCGTCCTCGCGCTCGGGCGCCGGCTGGCGAACGTCGACCGACTCCGGGCCGAGACGCGACACGTCCGACCGAACGACGACGGGAGCGACGGGTTTCGAGACACGGGCGGCCGGGCCCTCGCGGCGTCCGTCGTCGGCGCCGTCGGCGGGCAGGCGCCCGGCGCCGCGAAAGCCGCGGTTCCGGCGCTCGTCGCCGGCTGTGACGCGGCTGCCGAGAACGCGGTCGCGATCGAGTCGATGTGGGCGCTCGTCGCGACGGCGACGGCGGAGCCGGCCGCGCTCAGACCGTTCGTCGCGGGGCGGACCTGGGCGCTCGACGAGGCGAACCCCCGACTCGTCGCGACGGCCCTCGACGACCTCGGCCACGTCGGCGCCGCTCTCCCCGACCACGTGCCTGCGGTCGACCGCATCCGGGCGCAGCTCGACCACGACGCCCCGCGCGTTCGGGAAGCGGCCGTGCGCGCCCTCGGCAGGCTCGGCGGCGTCCCTCGCTACCACGGGGAGCCGCTCGGCAGACCGCTCGCCGCCGGGACCGACGCGCTGGTCGACCCGGTCACCCGTCGGCTTCGCGACGGGCACTCCGAAGTGCGGTCCGCGGCCGCCGGTGCGACGGAGTGTCTCGCTCGCGCCACGCCGGAGGCGGTGGCTGACCATCACCGGCGACTCGACGCGGTCACGAACGCGGACGACTGGCTCACGCGGACCAACGCCGCACGGGCGACGGCGACGGTCGTCGAGCGGACCGGTCGGGTCGACGACGCCGCAGTCGACCGGTTGCGCGTGCTCCTCGCGGACGCCGATCCCGACGTGCGGCGCGCGGCGCGCCGAGGGGTCTGTGCCGCGCTCGGTGCCTCCCGAAATGCGGGGAACGCGGGCGCCGAGGACCGACGTCTCGCCGAGCTACTGGTCGTCGAGCGGTTCTACGACGCGGGATACGCGTCGGAGCGCTCGACCGACGACCCGCCGGACGCGACCGCGCACGCGGTCGACGTGCTCGGGACCGACTGGGTCGCGCCCCTCGCGGACGCCTGTCGCGCACACGACGACTGGTCCGTCCGACTGCGGGCGGTCGAGATCGCCGTTTCGGCCGCGGCGCGCGAATCCGACGACCCCGCGTCCCTCGCGAGGACGCTCGAATCGTTCCTCGCGGACGGGGACGGCGACGTGCGCGAGCGGGCTCTGGAGGGCCTTGCCGCGGTCGCGGACGGAGCACCTGACCTCGTCCCGCGGATCGCCCGGTCGATCGCCGCCCACGCGACCGAGGGACCGGGCGACCTCGACGCGAGTCTCCCGGCGCTCGCGGGGCTGGCTGACGGGGCGCCGACGGTCGTCGAAGCGGCCCTCTCGAGCGTCTGCCGTCGACGCCCGGACGCGGCGGAGACGGACGCGGAGAGCACGGCCGGCGACGAGAGCTCCTCGAGCGACGACGACGGCATGCAGGACATCGTTCGCGACGCCCTCGACGAGCACGAAAGCGACGGCGTCGACGGCGCGCTCGCGACGGTCGCGGACGAGTCCCCCGAAGCCCTGACAGCGATCACCGCCGATCTGGTCGAGAGAACGGGGCGGGAGAGATCCGCCGGGACCGCGAGAGCGCTGTTCGCCGCGGTCGCCGAGCGGACCGAGTCGCCGCCGGACTCCGCGAACGGCGACGTGCTCGACCGCGTCCACGTGGCATCCCTCCTGGACCTCCTGGAAGACCCGGCGACGCCGACAACCGTGCAGGCGTGGACGGCGGGGACCGTCGCGGTCGCCGGCGCGGTAGGGAGCGCGGACGAGCGCACGACGGCGTTCGCCCGCGAACGTCTCCACTCGCTGATCGAACGGGACGACTCGACCGCCGCGACCGCGGCCGTCGCGCGGATCGCCGCGAGTTCCCCCGCCGCGGTGGCCCCGTTCGTACCGGCGCTTCTCGCCGCTCCCGACCCCGCCGACGTCCCCGAGTACGCCCGGCTGATCGCGGCCAGCGACGAGTTCGTCCTCCCGGTGACGAGAGCGCTGACTCGGCTTCCGCGGGAACTCGACGAGGTGCCGTCCTCGGAGCTGTTCGAGCCGCTTTCGGCGACCGACTGGTGGCCGCGAGTCGCCCCCGTCCTGCGCGCCTCGTTCCCGCTCGCGACCGGCGTCGCCGCGTCCGTCGCCGAGCCGGCGCCTCACGACAGCCGCACCGGTCACGAGCCGGTGACGCCGTGGGACCTCCATCCGGTTCCGGGCGTGCGGGCGGTCGAAAGCGACCGAACCGACGGGGCGGCGGACGAGCCCGCCGCCGACGACAAGCCCGCGGCGGATGGCGAGCCGGACGTCGCGGCGCTCGTCGCGGTCGGGTTGGCCGCCGCCCGGACAGCGGCCGAACCGGACACGGGGAGCGTCCGCGGCAACCGCGGTGACCGCGCCACCGCGTGGCGCCGCGTCGTCCGATCCGGGCTCGCGTCGGACGACCCGGCGGTGCGACGGACCGCCGTTCGCGCCGCCGACCGCGTGTTCGCGGCGGCCGCGCCCGACGCGGAAACCGGCGCGTCGCTGGTCGAGGCAGTCGGCGACGCCGACCCGACCGTCCGATCGGCGGCGGTCCGGGTCGCCTGTCGGTGGTGCGGGTCCGGTCGCGTCGACGGTGACGCGCTGACGGGGCGCGTCTCGTCGCTGCTCGCGGGAGGCCGACTCGAGCGATGCGCCGCCTGCGACGGGGCGGCCGACCTCTTGGGACGCGGCAGCGCGTCCGCGGAGCAACTCCTCACCGACGTGTGCGGTCAGCTGACCGCGGCGGAACGCGGCGTTCGTCGAGGGGCGGCCGCGGCGGTCGGCCGCGCGGCCGCAGCGGGGAAGCTTCCCGAGTCGGCGAAGCCGGTGGTCCTCGACCGCCTCGGTGATGGCGCCGCCCGGCAGACGCTCGCGGTCGGGGTCGACGCCGGCGGCGGCCGGGACGACAGCAGACCGGCACACGCGGCGGGCGGACTCGCCGAGACGCTCGTCGAGACGGATCGGGACCGGCTCGCACACGCCGTCGGGAGGCGCCTCCACCGTCTCGCCGCGACCGCGCCGGCGACGGCTCGGACCGGCGCGGCTGAGGCGCTTCGGACGGCGATCGACAGGACGGAGCGCGGCGACGAGGGGACGCTGACGCTGGGATCGGAGGCGGCCGCGTTCTGGCTCTGCCGCACCGCCGAGCGGCTGGCCGCGTCGGACCGGTCGGCGATCGGGGCCTTCGCGACCGTCGTGGAGGGGACGCTGGACCGGACCGCCGAGACCGGACCGGACCCGCCCGGGGCGGGAGAACTCGGTCGGGCGCCGGCCGTCGACGGGACCGCGCTTCGCCGGGCGGCGCTTTCCGCCGCCGGCTACGGGGCGCTCGAGGCGTTCTCCGACGCGATGGCGTCCGCGCTGGCCGACCCGGGCGACGGGGAGTCCCCCCTCCCCGACTCCGCCGCGACCGCGGCGTTCCTCCGGCGCGCGGACTCGGAACCGCGGTCCGCGGTCGCCGACGCGCTCGCGGACGCGGACGACGACGCCCACCCGACGGCCGTGGTCCGGTCGCTCGCAGCGGACGCAGACGCCACCGACCGACGCGAAACGGGGCTGACCGCGCTCGCGGAGCTGGCGCCGTCCGTGACGGAGCCGGACGCGACCAGAGACGCCCTTGCGGCCGGGACGGACGCGCTCGCGGACGGTTCCCCGACGGTTCGGCGGCGCGGGGTCGCCCTCATCGCCGCGTTGGGAGAGCGCGACCGGATCCCGCCCGACGAGGCGGTCGCACACCTCCTCGCGGCCGTGCGCGATGCCGACGTGCGCGTCCGGCGCGACGCCGCGGACGCGGTCGCGGCGCTCGTCGGGGAGACGTACCTCGGGCGAGCGGCGGTCGGACGGATCGCCGACCGTCTCGCGGCCGACCTGACGACCGACGCCGTGAACGGCGGGACCCTTCTCGCGCACGCGCTCGCCGCGACCGGAGAGTGAAGCGACCCGACCGAGGACCCGCCCGACGGCGAACGCGAGGGGACACCGCTAAGGGTGTTTCTCGTTCCCACACGACGCGAGGGCTTTTGGTCCGAGAGACGAAGCGGGGACCATGCCGATCGGCCTGATCTCGGACGTGCACGCGAACCTGCCGGCGCTGGAAGCGGTCCTGGCGGACATGCCGCCGGTCGACGCCGTGGTCTGTGCCGGCGACGTGGTGGGGTACAACCCCTGGCCCGCCGAGTGCGTCGAGCGCGTCCGCGAGGTCTGCGACGCGGTGGTGCAGGGCAACCACGACAGGAACGTGGAGACGCCGCACCGCTACCGGGCCAACCGGATGGCCGAAGCGGGCCTGGAGCTGGCGAAGGCGGAGCTGTCCGCGGCACAGCGGGAGTGGCTCGCGGCCCTGCCGCGGACGGCGACGCTCGCCGAGGAGTACCTCCTCGTCCACGACCATCCCGAACACCAGGACAAGTACGTCCATCCGGGCGAGTTCCCGACCCTCAGGCGCTACCTCGACGACCGCGCGGGCGTCGTGATCGGACACACCCACGTCCAGCACGAGGCGACGGTCGACGACCGCCTGATCGTCAATCCGGGTAGCGTCGGGCAGCCCCGCGACGGCACCGCCGGCGCCGCCTACGCCGTCCTCCATCCCGAGGACCGGTCCGTGGACCTCCACCGCACCGGCTACGACGTGGACCGGGTCGTCGACCGCATCGAGGAGAGCGACCTCCCCGACGAGACCGGGTCCAGACTGCTCGACGGCCGGTGATCCGCTCATGACCAGATACGTCATCTCCGACCACCACTTCGGTCACGCGAACATCATTGAGTACTGCGACCGCCCGTTCACCAGCGTCGGCCAGATGGATGGGGAGCTGCTGAACCGGCACTACGAGACGGTCGAGGACGACGCCCTCCTCGTCCACCTCGGCGACGTGGCGATGGACATGCGGGACGGCGCCGAGACGGTCGACTACTTCGAACGACTGGGCGGCGACCTGCTCGTCCGCGGGAACCACGACATCGGCCTCGACGCCGAGGCGGCGCCGTTCCCGGTGTTAGAGTCGTGCACGCTGGAACAGGACGACTACCGGTTCCACTGCACGCACCGGCCCGCGGACGTACCGGACGACTGGGACGGCTGGGTGATCCACGGTCACATCCACAACAACGACACGGACGCCTACCCGTTCGTGTCCTATGACGACCGGCGCGTCAACGTCAGCAGCGACGTGCTCGAGTTCTGCCCGGTCTCGCTGGAGGCGCTCACGGACCTGCTCGACGCCTGCTCCCCCGGGACTCATCTGCGGACGATCGCCGACGCGCGCGAACTCCTCGAGGGGTGAGGCCGACCGCGTTCCGCCCGAGGCGCCGCTCGGCGCCGAACGCCGCGGCTATCCGCCGTCCGCGTCGAACGCCTCCGCGAGCGTCGCTCGCATGTGCTCGCGGCGCATCGCCAGCGCCTGCTCCTCGTCGATGTAGTTCTCCAGGACGACCTGTGCCGAGGAACTCCCCTGCTCGGCGCCGACGACGGACGCCTGTTCGAGCGCCGCCCGCGACGCCCGGAGGTAGGCGTTGTACCAGAACCGCCGGCAGGCGTGGGGCGTCGGACGCTCTCCATCGAGCGTCACGCCCGCGCGCTCCGCGAGCCGGTCGAAGCGGTTGTTCACGGTCCCGGGCGCGATGTGGCCGGACGCGGAACTCGTGGAGGGGAACAGGTAGCCGTTCCACTCCCGGTCGCCGCCCTCGCCCTCCTCGAGCGCCGCGACGCGGTCGGCGTACGCCTCGGTCCCGAACAGCACCTGCACGGTGCCCGGCCCGTTCTTGCGCTCCGCGAACGTCAGCCGGGGCGGGTCGGGCTCGGGATCCATCGCGGAGACGTGCAGCGACGCGACCTCGCTCCGCCGGAGCCCCCACGCGCCCAGTGCGACGACCATGAACCGCTCCGCGTCGGACTCCGCGGCGCGGTGGAGCCGCCGGACCTGCGCCGCCGAGAGGGCCGGCTTCGTCCCGGAGCGCTCCTCGCGCTCCGCGCGCCACCCCTTCGAGAACTCGTTGCGGACGTTGACCATTGGGTTGAACGCGGCGAGCGTCCGGTTCTGGAGCCAGAGGTACCAGTCGTTCACGTCGGTGAGGTGCGCGAACTTCGAGTCGGGGCTCTCCAGGTCGCGGGAGAGCGCGTCGAAGACCGCGATGGCACGGTCGATCTCCGCCGGCTGGTTCTCCATCGCCCCTGCGCGCTCGACCAACCGCGCGTCCCCGTGGAGGCGCTCGTACTCCCGGGCGTAGCGCGCGAGCCGCGACCGCCGCGACCGGATCGTCGCGTCCGCGAGGTTGTGCCGCCGCGACCGCGAGTCGAGGTACTGCTCGAGGCGGTCGACGGTCGCGTCGTCGCCGATCCCCCAGTCGTAGCCGTCCGACTCCGGGGGGTCGACGCCCACGCACTCCGTGAGGAACTCCGAGAGGGTGAGGTCGTGCTGCTCGCGGAGCGCGTACGCGATGCCCGAGTAGCCGCGGTCGGCGAGCCACTCGTAGGAGGGCCGGTCCGCGGTCGGGTCCAGCCCCTCGCTGACCATCGCGTCGCCGATCTCCCGCTCGTAGAACGCCACCAGCTCGTCGAGCGACTTCCGGCTCCACGCGTAGGCGTCAGCCACCGCGATCACCCCGGGGAAGCGCCCATGCGCCGCGGTCACCGCGATCTGAGTCGACCGAATTCACGGGTGCTGCGTCACGTACCAGATAAATAATCTTTCTGCTTGTTGCCTTGTCTTGCAGAGACAAACGAAATAAGTAGAATCGCGGACGGTCGGGAGCAAAAACGAATAAACTGCATATCGCGATACAGAATATCCGGCTCGGACCGTGCTCTCGCCCGGCGGCCGCACCGACCGCGGGAGCCGCCGGCAGCCATTTCCGTCGACCGCTCGAACCCACGGCATGGCCGACGACGGCGTCCGCGTCTGGTTAGTCGAGCGGACCTACTCCGACGACGAACAGAACCTCATCATCCTCACCTACGCCACGCCGGAGGGCGACCGCTACTACCGGAAGGAGCGCGCGCTCACCTCCTTCTCGGACGTGCGCGACACGACCGCAGCCGTGGAGGTGGGCGAGAGGGACCTCGGAGCGGTCGACGACCCCGACCTGCAGGAGCAGTACGCGGCCGAAGCGCGGCGAATGCGCGAGGTCCACGACCCGGACGACGTTATCTGAAGCGGCCACTGCGATCCGCCGTCGGGGGATGGATTTATCATCCTGTCGCCCGATAAGCGACATATGGGATCCAAGTTGGAACTCGCGCTCGGACGTGCTCGCCACGCAGCCATCGGCGCCGCGGTCGGCGCGTTCGTCGGCGGACTGATCAACAAAAACTTCGCGAGCAGCGGCGGCGCGGTCGGCGGCCTCATTGGCGCGGCCATCGGCGAGAAGCGCGTCTCGGCGGACTCGTTCATCAAGTCGGTGAAGGAGCGGAAGGCGGACGCGTCCGAGGAGTAGCGCCGCACCCCCGGGAGCGCGGCCGCCCGGACCACAGCCGCCGGGACCGCGACCACCCGAACCGCGACCGTACTTTTTTGATCGATGGGTCGCCAGATCTGACGTATGAAGCCCTCCACTCCCGTCGACCAGCGAAGCGTTCGCGCCAGCGTGCTCACCGCGTTCGTCGCCGCCCTGCTCGTGTGCGCGGCCGCGGCCGGGGCCGCGGCGGGCGCCGGCTCCGGAAACGGCGTCCTCTTCGACCAGGACGAGTACCGTCTCGCCGCCGGCGACGTGACCGAGGTCGCGGTCCAGACCCCCACCGACAGCGACCGCCGCAACGTGACGATCCACCCCGTTGTCGACGGCGACGCCGCCGAGGAACCGATCGCGACGCTTCACCTCCGCGCGGCGGCGGAGGGAGAGGACGCGCGGTTCCGGATCGACACCTACGAGAACGGCACGGACGCCTTCGCCGGCGTCGGCGCGACCGAGGCCGACGTGACTCTCCACGGGGACGCCTCGCTCGACGCCGGCGCCTACGAACTCCGGACTCCGGGGTCGTGGCCGGCGCGGCTGACGGTCGGCGAGCCGCGGGTCGAGGACGTCTCCGTCTACCGGGCGCCCGCCGAGTGGGCCGCGGGCCCGAGCGCCCTCGGTGACGGCGCGCTCGAGGAGTTCGCGACCGCACGGGAGAACGGAACCCTCGTGGCCCAGTCCGCGCCGGCCGAGGATCGCATCGCCGACGCCGAGGGGCCGTGGGTGGCCTACGACGAGGCGCTCGTGGTCGTCGTCGAGGCGGACGGGCTGGACGCGGCGGCCAGGTACGGCGACGGTGAGACGGTCCGCGAGCGTCTCGGCGCCCGCCTCGGCAGGGCCGGGAGCGGGGACGGCGACGGCGCCAACCGCTCCGCGGCGCTGCGGATCGACCAGGACCCCGTCTCGATCGGTCCCTCGCTCCCGGTGAACCACGTCACGCCGTTCGACGCGAACGCGACCGGCCGCGTGCTCGCGAGCCCGGCGAACGGGACCTACGTGATCGCCGTCGACCTCTCGGACCCGGCCGCGTTCGGCCAACACGAGGACGACCTCCTGCGCGACAGCGCGAGCCTCTACGACGTCCGACTCGGACTCGACTGCGAGGCGGCCGAACAGTGGGACGCCTGCGCGGGCGCGGGCAACGCCACGTTCCACGCCGGCCCGGGCACGGCGTCGAACGTGACCGTCGAGCGCGCCGCCGACGGCGAGGAGGTGTTCGTCCGCGGGGACACCACGCTCCCGCCGTGGGAGACGGTCACCGTCGCCGCGGGGGGCGCGACCGCCGAGGCCGACGTGGCGCTCCCGCCCTCGGGCGTCGCCGGCTTCTCAGTCTCGATCACGCCCGGCGCGGACGCGGAGGAGGTTGTCGTCAGCCACGACGGCGAGCGGCTGGCGAGCCAGCGCCTGGAGGCGGAAGGAGAGACGACGGCGGTGACGGACGGCGCTCCGAAGACGACCGCGTCGCCGACGGGGACGGAGCCGGGAACCTCCGGTGACGACGCCCCCGGGTTCGGTGTCGGCGTCGCGGTCGCGGCGCTCCTCGTCGCGGTCGGCGTCGCGGTCGCACGAAACAACTGAGGGAATCGGAACAGTCTGGGGGCTCGCTCGGCGACTCCCGTCACCTCACAGGTCGTACAGCGCCTCGAACTTCTCCTCCACGTAGTCGACGAAGTAGTCGGCCGTGAGCGGCTCGCCGGTCGCGCGCTCGATCAGCTCGTCGCTGGGGTAGCGGCGGCCGTGCCGGTGGACGTTCTCCGTCATCCACTCGCGCAGGGGCGCGAACTCGCCGCGGCGGATCTTCCCGTCGACGTCGTCGAGGTCCTCGCGCATCGCGGCGTCGAGTTGCGCGGCGAGCACGCTGCCGATCGTGTACCCCTGGAACGCCGCGAAGCGGCTCGACCAGTGGATGTCCTGCAGACAGCCGGCCGCGTCCGTCTCGGGGACGACGCCGAGGTACTCGTCCATCCGGTCGTTCCAGACCGCGGGGATCTCGTCGGCGTCGATCTCCCCGCGGACGAACTCGCGGCCGGTCTCGAACCGAAGGATGATGTGCATGTGATAGGTGAGTTCGTCCGCCTCGACGCGGATGGTGTTGTCCGGGTAGATGCGGTTGACGCCCTCGTAGGCCTCCTGCGGCGTGGCGTCGCCGAGGTGCGGGAAGACGTCCTGTACCTCCGGCAGGTAGCCCTCCCAGAACGCCTTCGTGCGGCCGACGTGGTTCTCCCAGAAGCGCGACTGCGACTCGTGGACGCCGGAGCCGAGCGCCATCCCGAGCGGCGAGCCGAACTCCTCCTGCGGGAGCCCGAGGTTGTACTGGCCGTGACCGTACTCGTGGAGCGTCGCCATGAACCCCTTGACGGGGTCGTCCTTGAACCGGGTCGTCACGCGGCAGTCGAACTGGTTCCCGGACGTGAACGGGTGCGGCGAGAGGTCGAGCCGGCCGCGGTCCTCGGGATAGCCCACCGCGTCGAGCACGCGCTCGGAGAGCTCCATCTGGTCGTCCTCGGGGTACTCCCCCTCGGCGAAGGGGTTCGCAAGCTCGCAGCCCTCGGCTTCGATACGCTCGATGAGGGGGACGAGCGCCTCGCGGAGATCAGCGAACACCGACTCGACGGTGTCGAGGTCGATGTACGGCAGCGCGTCCTCGTGCATCACCGTGTACGGCGCCGCGTCGGGGTCGACGTGCCCGGCCCGCTCGACGTGGAGTTCTCGAAGCTCCTCCAGCGTGGGCGCGAAGGCGTCGAAGTCGTCGTTCGCCTTCGCGTCCTGCCACGTCTCCTGTGCGTCGGACTGCGCGGTCGTCAGCCGCTCCACGAGGTCGCGGGGAACCTCGGCGGCGCGCTCGTACTCGCGGCGGATCTCGCGGACGACCGCGGCCTCCTCGTCCGAGAGGTCCTCCTCCGCGAGGTCGGCGAGGAGCGCCCCGACGCGCTCGTCCGTCAGTCGCTCGTGGTGCGCGGACGAGAGCGCGGAGAGCTGTTTCGATCGGGCGGGAGTCCCGCCGCTCGGCATCTTCGTCTGCTGGTCCCAGTAGAGCACGCCGCGGGCGCTCTCCAGTGCGGCCGCGCCGGCGTATCGATCCCGGAGTTCCTCGTAGGCGGTCGACGACATGCCCACATCCCGTTCCCCGGAGTGCTTCAATCCCCGGATGCCGGAAGATCGAACGGAAGCGGGCGTCTGACGGGCGTCAGACCCGTTGTAAGGTTTAACAAACTGGAAACGTCTGGGTACAGTGACGACCGATGTCCCGAGACAGTCAGACGCGGACCGACGCGCCGCCGACCCCCTCGAACGTGCTCCTCACCGCTCCCCGAGAGGGGGACCGAAAGTCCGCCGCCTGCAGCCGCCTGCTGGGGAACTCACGGGACCGGCCGCGGCACGTGCTCGGCGTGACGTACGGGACCGCACCCTCGCGCTGGCATGCGCAAGTCGTCGGCGAGACGGCCGGGAACGTGGCCGACAGCGCCGTCATAAGCGTCGGCGACCTCACGCGCGCCGCCGCGAGCGGCAGCGATCCCGACGCCGGCCCGCCCGGCGTCCCGTCCGTTCGAACGATCGGCGAACCGACCGACCTCGTCGGGCTCGGGCTGGAGCTGGAAGACCAGTTGACCGCCTGGGAGGGGTCCGACGCGGAGGCCGTCGTCTGTCTGGACTCCGTCACCGACCTGCTCGCGCACGTCGACGCGGAGTCGGCGCGCCGGTTCCTGAACCGGCTGACCGAGGTCGTGGCGGCGAGCGACGCGCGCGCGCACTACCACTTCGATCCCGCGAGTCACGACGACCGGACGGTTGCGGCCGTCCGGTCGGTGTTCGAGACGGAACTCGACCTGCGCGAGGACGGTGTGGGCGGTCCGGGCGGAGCCTGACCGTCGGCGCCGATCCGTCCGTTCTGACCGAGGCCGGCGGTGACGAGGCGTTTCCCGAGCCGTCCGCGTCAGAGCGCTCGAGGCCGGCGATCAGTCGGCCGACTGGTCCGTCGACACGAACTCGTCCAGCTGGCGCTGCGCCTCGTCGAGTCGCTCGATGGCCGGCTGCTCGCCGAGCAGTCGCAACAGCGCGGTCTGCGCGAACGTGATCGCGAGCACCAGCAGGATCGGCGCGAGGAACAGCCCGTAGAAGCCGAACACGACCGGACCGAGGATGTACGCCAACATCAGCAGGCCGACGTGTGTCGTCTCACCGCTGAGGTACGGGCGCAGGACCAGGTCGGGGATCGTGTCGACGACGACGACCGCGACAACGAGGAAGCCGACGACGTAGGCCAAAAGCTCCGTGTTGCCCTCGAGGAGAGCGGGCACGGCGGTCGCGGCTGCCAGCGGCACGTAGACAACCTTCATTCCGACGACGGGAATCAGGCTGGCGACGCCGGTCAACACGCCGGCGAGGACGGGATACGGAACCTGCACCGCCTCCGGCACCAGCGCGTTGTACCCCATGTAGGAGGCGACCGCGATGAGCGCGATGGCGATGACGTTGAGCAGGTTGCCGAACAGCACCGCCTCCAGTTCGTGGTCGGCAGCCTCGAGGTACTCCCGCACGACGGCGTCGTCGTCGAACTTCAGCAGCCACGACCGGATCCGCCCCCCGTCGACGAGCAGGTAGTAGGTGATGACGACGATCACGAGCAGGTTGAGGAAGAACCCCGTCACTAGCTCCGTCAACAGGGTCGCGTTCTCCGCGAGAAACTGGATCACCTGATCGAACCGCCCGGCCTGATACGCCTGCACGATCCCCTCGAACGTCGGTTCCGGCAGCTCACCCACGTTCTCGATCCACGCCACGCTCGCCCCGGAAGTCGCGATGAGCGAGTACTGGTCGATGAACCGCCGCAGCTCCAGGACCATCAGCACGACCGTATAGGTCAACACCAGAAGCAGCGGCACCGACACGAGCGACAGCGTCAACATCGCGCGCACTCGGATCGGCAGCCGAAGCCGGCGCAACCCGCGGTGGAACCGCCTCGTCGAGTAGTAAAGGAACGTGGCGACCGTCAGGGCGGCCACGAACCGGTAGGCCATGTAGCCGACGGCGAGGCCGACCGCCATGCCGAAGAGGGTGACCACGAATCGCTTCTCGTCCATAGTCGGTCGACCGCTCCGTGACTCATAAGTCTCGGGGTCGGGCGACCGGACGGACCCGGCTCAGTCCCCGAGCGCGTCGACGACGCTCGCGGTCGCGTCGGGCGTGGCCCGGGCGACCGCCTCGATCCGGACGTACTCGCCGAACGCCTCCGCGACGGCGCGCCGGTCCGGATCCGGACCGGACGCGAACGTCTCGTCGGGCGACGAGAACGCCGGCGTCAGGCGCCACGCCGTCCAGCGGTCGAGGGAAGCCTCGGACTCGACCAGCGCACGCACCGCGGACAGCGCCGCCTCGCGGGCGTCGGCGACCGCCGCGGCGTCCGCCGGGAACAGGTCGTCGCCGTCGTCGATCCGTGCGCGGATCGCGTCGAACGCGGACAGCGTCGCGAGCGACCGGTGGGTGGCCCGCAGCGTCCACGCCGGGTGCGGCGGGTCGAACGCCGGCCACGCGACCGGCGCGAACCGGGCGAAGTCGAAGAAGTCCCCGAAAGCGTCCACGAGCAGTCCGCGACCGGGATGGTCCCGAGGCACGTCCCGGGAGAGGTAGGCGTCGACGTCCGGGTACGACCTCGGGCGTTCGGTGTCCCCCTCGTGCATCGCCCGGAACCGGTCCTCGACGCGCGGCGCGAGCGCCGAGAGGGCCGCCCGCATCGGCTCCGCGACGGCCACGGGGTCCGACAGCGACGCGACGTAGCGCTCGCGGAGGTCGTCCCCGACGGCGGCCTGTGCTCGCGTCCGCTCCAGGTCGCAGGTCGCCCGTCCGGCACGTAGGGGATTCGCCGCCGCGGACGGAGCCCCAGGCGTCACGAGCCGACGCCGGCGCGTGACGCCGGCCCACCGCTCGGGCGGCGCGTAGGCGACGACGCCCGCCTGCGGGCCGCTCGCGGCGTCCGGGAGCGCGTTGCCGAGGTCGTCCATCCGCCCGAGCGCCGTCGACCGCGTCAGGGTCACCTCGTCGGGGTCCCTGTCCGCGTGGATCGCCGCCCAACAGCCCGCCGCCCGCGCCGCCTGCGCGCAGGCGTCGACGCCGGCCTCGACGACGGAGAGCGTCGGCGCGTCTCCCCGCAGATCCCCCATTCGGCGCCGCGCGTCGCGGGCCGCCTCCCGCGCGTCTACGATGGCCGCCCTGATCGTGCCGTTCGGGACGATCTCGGACGTGAGCGGGTCCGGGATCGGCGACAGCAGCGCCCCGACGCGGTCGGAGAGCGCCGCGACGCGCTCCTCGGGGAGCCGCATCGGCATCGGGTCCGGGCGGGTGGGGACGGCCGCGTCGGTGACGTCGGCGAGCCCCGCCGCGTCGAAGGAGGGCGGATCGTCCCAGTAGGACTGCCGGGTGCGACCACAGCCCGCCAGCGCGACCCCGAGCGTCGCTGCACCCCCGGTCCGCAGGGCCTCGCGTCTGGTGAGTCCGCGGTCGCTCACGGCACCTCCCCCTCCGGCGTCGTGGTAATGGTGTCATAGTCCGTGTCCACGGCCCGGCACGGCGTTCGCCCGCTGGCGCCGGAGCCGTTCAGCTCGTCCTCGAGCGCCGCGGGGATCCGGATCAGGACCAACAGCCGGTCGCGCTCCCCGTCCTCGCAGGCGGCCTCCGGCGGCCGGAGCTCGCGGCAGTAGGAGTACTCGGCGTGCCCTGGCTCCCACGAGACGGACCGGATCCGGAGCCGGTAACAGGAACGGATCCGGGAGGGAGCGGCGAACAGCGTCTCGGTCGAGAACTCCGTCGCGTCGACGAACGACCGCACGGCCGCGGCGTCCGCCTCCGGGACGCCGTCGGCGACGACGAGCGCCGCGGCGCGGTCGGGATCGGTGACGAGTTCGCGCCGGAGGGGTGACGGGGTTCCGGCCGCGTCGCCCGCGGCGTCGCCGCCCGTCGGGTCCAGAAGGACCGGCTCGTCCGGGGTCGGGTTGCGGGCCGTGACCACCTCTGGGTCCGAGACGGAACCGGAAGAGGCCCGGTCGGCGGGAGTCGTGTCGGCGCCGCCGCGACCGCCGCAGCCGGCGACCGCGGCCGCGAGCGAGGCGGCGCTACCGAGGAGGGCGCGTCTGGTCGGGGACATCGTCGCTCCCGGTCGTTTCTGGCACGCGGACAAATACCTTCTGTCGACTCCGGGGGTCGCCGTCGACCGTCGACGGCGGTGTGGAACCGGTGCGCGACCGCGACAGATACACCACCAATGCGTGTGAACGTCCACCATGGTCTCGGACCCGGCGGACCCGCGCGTCGCGGCGATCCGCGAGGCGACCTCGCTGGCCGAGTTGGCCGACGGACTCGGCGTCGCCACGCCCCACGAGGCGTACTTCGAGGCGAAGCCCGTATGGGCCGAGGCGGTGCGACGCCGGCAGGCGGCGCGGCCCGCGGACGACGGGCTGCCCGGCTGGCGCGTGACCGTCGACGGCCACGCCTTCCACGTCCACGGCGTCACGCACGCGGGAACCGACGCCGAGCGCGACGCTCTCCGCGGGCACGTGGAGCGCTTCCGCGACCGGGGCGCGACCGTCTACTGCGAGCAGGGGATCCGGCCGCTCTACTTCGAGGACTTCCCCGCGGTCTGCGAGATGGACGACTACCGGTGGGCGCTGCGGGAGTGTGCCGACCGCGACGTCGAGACGCACCTCGACGCGCTGTCGGAGACCGGCGTCGACGCGGTGCTGGAGGACCTCACCGCGGCCGCGGACCGGTTCCGGGAGGCGGTCTTCTCGCTGGTCGAGTCCGGGGGCGCGGTGTACGGCGACCGCTTCGAGCGCGCGCTCGGCGACGTGGCCGCCGGGTTCCTGACGGACCACGCCGCGGCCGCGACCGGCGAGAGCTACGAGGCCTTCCGACTGAGCAACGCGGCCGCCGAGGACCCCGAGCGACTCGGCGCGCTGATGCGCTACTACGAGCGTGCGTTTCTCCCCCAGCCGCTCGAGCGCGAGTGGCTCCGCGGCCACGACCCCGAGCTCGAACTCGTCTCGCACGCGCGCAACGAGCGCATGGCCGACTACGCCGTCTACCACAACGAGGCGGCGACCGAGGTGCACCTGATCGTCGGCGCCGCCCACGCGCCGGGGGTGCGCTACTACCTGCGGCGCCTCCGCGACGGCGCCGAGGTTCCGGACGACTTCGCGCCGCTTTGATCCGAGCGGTCACCGAGGTCCGACACAGAGGATTACGGCACCTCCGACGCCGGAATCGGCCGGGTCATTTTTTGGACTCGGCGGGCAATCGGCCGACGAGCCATGGCGGACGCACACGCCGTTCCGAAGGGTGTGGGCCTCGACGCGCTGCGGGAGATCCTCGCCGGGTGGTCCGAGGTGGGCGCGGCCGCGGAGCCTCGCTATACCGCCGACGTCGCGGACGCGACTGGCTACTCGGACGCCGCCGGGCGGCAGACGCGGTTCCTGGAGGACCTCGGAGTGCTCGACCCGACCGAATCGGGACAGAAACACCGCCTCACCGACGAGGGGGAGCAGTTGGCGGGCGCGCTGGCCATCGACGACGAGGGGTACGCGCGGGAGCACGCCGCCGACCTCCTCCGCGAGTGGCCCGTGACCGAGGAACTCCGGGCCATCGTTCGGGGCAACCCCACCGTCGAGGGGGACCTGGTGCCCCTGCTGGCGACGGTCGCGGGCGTCGACCCGGAGAAGCGCCGCGTCGAGACGGGGCTGTCCACCCTGCTGGACCTCTACGAGTGGGCCGGACTGCTCGACCGCGACGAGGAGGGGCGGTATCGGCTCCCGGGCGAGGCCGACGCGGAGGGATCCGAGACGAGCACGGAGGACGAAGAGCCCGAAACGGGCGGGGGATCTGTGGAACGGCCGGAACCGGCGGAACCGCCGACCTGCGAGCGGCGTTCGGCCGTGACGAGGCGGGATGAGGCGATGGGCGAGGCCGCCGCAGAGACCGCCCCGAGCGCCGCGGAGACGGCCTCGGTCATCGCGGAGGCGGAGGACGCCGTCCGCCGGGCGGAAGAAACAGTCGAGGAGGCGCGCGCGGCCCGCGACCTCGTCGAGCAGGCAGTCGAACGGGAGGGCGAGACCGACGAAGCCGGTGCCCCGACCGTCTCCGGTGCCGCGCGGGCCGAGGCCGGGCCGGAGACGGAGGTCGCGGATGAGCAGGAAGCGGAGGTCGCGGATGGGCCGGAGGAGGAGTCGGAGGCCGACGCCGACGCGGTCGCCGAAGCGGAGCGCGCGCTCGGGACGGCGCTGTTGTCGGCCGTCGAAGGCGCGGAGGAGTCGGAGTTGGAGGCAGCCGCCTCCGAGACGACCCGGTCGGTGATCGAGTCGGTCGCGGCGGAGACGGGAGCGGATCCGGAGGACCTCGCGGCAGCGGTCGAGGACTCCATCGCCGACGCGCTCGACGCCGCGGAGGCGCTCGCGGCCGCCGAGGGTGCGGGCGATGGAGCCGACAAGACTGGGAGCGAGGGATCCGACGAGGAGGGCGCGACCGGCGGGGGCGTCGCCGCGGAGGAGGCGACCGAGGACGAACCGGCCGAGGCGCTCGCAGAGACGGTCGAGGCGGCGACCGCGGCCGCAGAGGAGGCCGCGGAGGCCGCGCGGGAGGCGGCCGAGGCCGCTCGCGACGCCGCCGAGGCGGCGGAAGCCGGCGGCGGGGGCGGGAGCGACGCCACCACGCCCTCGGAGAACGAGGCCGAACCCGACGGCGAGAGCGGGGGCGGCGCGGAGACCGGGAGCGACGGCGAGGGCGGCGAGGCTGAGGGCGGCGAGGACGGCGAGGCTGAGGGCGGCGAGGACGGCGAGGATGGCGAGAGCGGCGAGGATGAGGGCGGCGAAGGCGGGACCGCCGACGTTGCGGCGACCGCCGCGGCCGAGGCGGGCGAGTCGAACGCCGCCGAGCCCGGCGTGGGCGAGCACGCGCTCTCGCTCGGGGTCGACCTCGACGCCGACCCGGAGGAGCTCGAGCCCATCGTGCGCGGCATCAGGAACGGGCTGCTGGTGGAGGACGCCGACGCGGTGGGAAGCGAGGAGGCGGCCGACGCGAACGGCGCGGACGACGAGTAAGGTCCCCGACCGTCGGAGCGCCGGCGACTGGGGCCGCGCTACACCCGTCCGCCGCCCGGGTCCGTGCCGGCCTCGGCGGCGTCCGCGGCGTCCGCGAGTTCCCCCGCGAGCGTGCGCGCCTCCGCGGGGGTGAGGCAAGCCTCGTCGACGTGCGCCGACAGGCCGTCGGTCGCGGCCAGGTCGGCGGCGTCGACCTCCAGTTGGAGCGCCACCTCGTCGGGCGATTCCCGGTGGCGGGTCACGTCGAGGACGGCGACCGCGTCGGTCTCCCGGGTCGCGGTCCGCAGCCGCGCGTCGAGGAAGTCGAACGTGGTCCGCGCCGTCACGTCCAGCAGGCGACGGTCCACGCTCAGCCGTCTCTCTCCGTCGGGGCCGAGTGCCCGCCGTTCCGCCCGGTGGCCGCACGAGGACCGCCCGCGAACAGTTCCGGCGCGGCGTCCATCGAGGCGTGCTCGACGGTCGGGTCCAGCCCGTCCCCGGTGGGGGGATTCGCCTCGCGTGCGGTCGGGTCAGTCATCGCTCACCGCCGTGGCGTCGGTCGCGGCGTCCGCGCCCTCCGCGTCGGAGAAGGGGTACCACGACTGCTTGGCGTCGTACAGACAGGGGTCCTCGTAGCTCGTCTCGTGCGGCTCCGCCAGCTCGATGATGGACTCGTGGCCGGTCGCCTCCACCCACTCGCGGAAGGTCTGGCCCTCCTCGCGCAGGGCCGCGAACGCGGCGACGAGGTCCGCGACGAGTCCCGGCACCTCGTCGGCCGGCACGCGCTGGTGGACCCACTCGATGAAGGCGGGCTCCGCGCCGACGCCGCCGCCGACGCCGACGTCCATCGCCTCGACCATCTCGCCGTCCTTCCGCGCGCGCATGCCCTGCATCCCGATGTCCGCGGTCATCGCCTGCCCGCAGTCCGCGGTACAGCCGGACATGTGGATCTTCAGTTGGTCCACGTCGTCCGGGAGGTCGACGTTCGCGTTGAGCCACCGGACCATCGCCGCCATCCGGGTCTTCGTCTCCGCGAGCGCGATGGAGCAGAACTCCGTGCCGGTACACGCCATCGCCCCCCGCGTGAACGTCTCCGGTTCGGGGCGGTGCGTCTCCAGCAGGGGCTCCTCGAGCAGGTCGTCGACCGCCTCGTCCGGCACGTCGACGATCAGGGGGTTCTGTCGGCGCGTGAGCCGGACCTCGCCGCTGCCGTACGCGTCCGCGAGGTCCGCCAGTTCGATGGCCTCCCCCGCGGTCAACCGACCGATGGGGACGGTCAGCCCGACGTAGCTGTGGTCGGGGTCCTGGTCGTGGACGCCGACGTGGTCGTGGTCGCCGCGCTCGCTCGGCCGACCGGCGTTGTACGTGTACTCGCCGCGGAGGTCCGTCCCGGCGTGGGCCGGAGAGAAGTCGAGGCGCTCGACGAGCATCTCCCGGACCGCCTCGGGCCCGTGCTCGTCCACGAAGAAGCGGGCCCGGTTCCTGTTGCGGTTCTCGCGGTTCCCCGCCTCCATGTACAGCTCGACGAACGCGCGGACCGTCTCGACCGCGCGGTCCGGCGTCACGAACACGTCCAGGGGGCGCGCGCGGCGCGGTTCGCGGCTGCCGAGCCCCCCGCCGGCGCGGACGTTGAACCCGCGGCGCTCCTCGCCGTCGACCAGCTTGCGGGCCGGCTCCAGCGCCACGTCGTTGATCGAGTCCTGCGCGCAGCCCTGCCGACAGCCCGTCATCGAGATGTTGAACTTCCGGGGGAGGTTCGCGAGCGCCTCGTCGTCGCGGATCTCCGCCTGGATCTCGTCGAGCAGCGGCCGGGTCTCGACGTATTCGTCGGCGTCCTTGCCGGCGACCGGACAGCCGGAGATGTTCCGCATCGTGTCGCCGCCCGCGGACCGCGAGGAGACGCCGACCGACTCCAGTTTCTCCCAGATCTCCGGCACGTCCTCCAGTTTCAGCCAGTGGATCTGGACCGACTGCCGCGTCGTGAGGTCGACGAAGCCGTTGCCGAAGACCGGGTTCGCGGCCGGCCCCTCCGCGTAGTCGCGCGCGACCTCGCCGATGGCCCGCAACTGCCCGGGCTCCAGCACGCCGCCGCAGTTCGTCAGCCGCATCATGAAGTATCCCTCCTGACCCGAGCGCTGATGGAACAGCCCCCAGAACTTGAACCGGGAGAACCACGCCTCGCGCTCGTCGTCCGGGATGGCGTCGTAGCCGGCCGCCGCGAACCGCTCGATGTGCTCGCGGACCTCGTCGCCGTAGCAGTCGGCCTTGACCGCCTCGGTGTCGCCCGCCACGGTCAGCCGTCCTCCGGATATTCCCGCCCGCTATCTGAACGATCATGTACTTCTATACTCGAAAGTTGTTCAATCTGCATCTGATTTCTGTCTAAAGGCTGCCGACGAGAACTGTTAAAGCTAAGCGTTGAGATATTCAAAATTCCTCGCGTCGAAGTGGGCGGCTGATCCGTTTATAATGACTTCCGCGGCGTATAAGGTCGTTATTCGGTCGATTTTCGACCGTGTTTTCTGATCGAACGGGCGAAGAAACTGTCGTCTTGGGGATCGTTTTCTCGGGCAGCGTCGCGGAGGAGCGTCGACACCGGTGTCGCCTGCGCGCGCGAGGAACGACGGAAGTCGAGGGCGGCGTATCGACAGAAGGCGGTGGATGACGTCCCGGCGGAAGGCGGGAGCTGACGTCTCAGCGGAAAGGGCGGATCGAGGTATCGGAGCGGGCCCGGAGTGAAACGCCGACCGCCGTTCGCGGCGCCGGCCGATGGGGATCCCGGGCCGCGGCTCCGACCGGTCGAGGGGTCAGCGACGGCCGCGAGCGGGCGCGTCGGCGGCGGACAGCGCCTCCAGGCGCCGGAGATCCGCGGGATCGTCGACGTCGGTGAAGGCCGTGGCCGGGGCCAGCGCGCGGACCTCGGTCTCCGGCACCTCGACCGGGTCGAGCTCCGCCAGCAGCGACGCGAGGCTCGCGCCGGCGTCGAGCATGCGCCGGGAGGTCGACCGGCCGACCCGAACGTGAACGACGAGCGGGAACGGCTGTCGCCGCCCGTCGAAGCGGGGGACCGCGCCCGACTCGCCGCGGACGGCCGACAGCAGGCGGGCCAGCAGAGCGGTCCCGACCGCGGGCCGGTCGCAGGGGAGCACCGCCGCGTACCGGGCCTCGGTGGCGGAAAGCGCCGCCGCGAGGCCGGCGACGGGGCCGGCGTCCTCGCGGTCGTCGACGGCGAACCTGGTCAGGAGGGGGTCGAGCGCGTCGGCGAGCGCCGCGCGCTGGTCCGCGCGGCAGTTGACGACGACCTCGTCGACCGCGGGCAGCAGCGCGTCGACGGCGTGGGCGACCAGCGGACGGCCGTCGAGCGTCGCCAGCGCCTTGTCGCCGGGCGGGAACCGCCTCGATCGCCCGCCAGCGAGCACGACACCGGCGATCCCGGTGTCGGGCTTTGGCGGCGAAGGGCGGGCCGCCACCCTCCTGTCGCCGTCCCGCTCAGTCATCGCTCGGGGTGCCCTCGGGCGTTCGGGTCGGGGACTCGGCGGCGTCCGAAGCGGGGGAGAGCCGGACCGCGCACTGCTTGAAGTTCGGCTCGGCGGAGACGGGATCGACCGCGGGCGTGGTCACCTCGTTCGTCGCCGGGTGGTGGATGGGGAGCCAGACCAGTCCGGCCGGCACCGCGGGGTCGGGCTCGACCGCGACCTCGACTCGGCCGCGCTCGGACGCGAGCACGGCGGTTCGGGGCGTTCCGGAAGCGTCCTCGTCCCGGTCCTCCTCAGCCTCGTCTGCGATCCCCACCTCCGCGAGCGTCTCGGGCGCGGTCCGAGCGGTCACGAGATCGTCGCCGTCGCCGCCCCGCGACCGCACGCCGGAGTTGTAGCCGTCCGCCTCGCGGCCGGTCGTGAGCGTGAGGGGGTACTCCTCGTCCGGCGGGTCGGGCAGGTCGGCCGCCGACCGCGTCGAGAAGGCTGCGCGCCCGGATGGTGTGGGGAACGACCACGTATCGGCATCCGTGCCGGGGTCGGCGTCGGTGTCGGGGACAGCCGCATCATCCTCCACGAGGTAGCGGTAGCCCCCCTCCGCGTCGGTGTCCGGAGCCGGCCAGCGCACGGCGCCCTCGGCGTCGAGCCGGGGATAGCCGATGCCGGAGCAGTCCGTCGTCGTCCCCGCGGTCAGCGCGGCGAACTCCTCGAAGAGCGCCTCGGGGTCGGCGCCGGTGTCGGCGAACAGGCCGGGCGCCAGCCGCTCCGCGAGCGCGACGATGATTTCGCAATCAGACCGGACGCCGGCGGGCGTCTCCGTCGCGGCGCGGACGCGGGAGATCCGACGCTCCATGTTCGTCGTCGTCCCCTCGCTTTCGCCCCACGTCGACGCCGGTAGCACCACGTCCGCGTGCTCGACGGTCTCCGTCCGGAAGGCGTCCTGTGCGACCACGAACGCGTCCTCGAGCGCGGCGCGGACCGCCGTCGCGTCGGGGAACCCGACCGCGGGGTTCGTCGCGACCGTCCACACCGCGTCCGGGCCGCCCTCGCGGCCGACCGCGTCGAGCATCTCGACCGGTCCGGGCCCGGTGTCGTCCGGGAACCGGGAGACGGGAACGTCCCAGTGTTCCGCGACGGTCCGGCGCTCGTCGGGGTCCGCGAACGGGCGGCGACCCGGCCACGACCCCTTCGAGGAGCAGATCCGCGTCCCCATCGAGTTCGCCTGGCCCGTGAGCGAGAAGGGGCCGCTCCCTCGGCCGAGGTTGCCGCTCGCCAGACAGAGGTCGATCAGCGCGCCTGCCGTGGCGGTGCCGCGGACGCTCTGGTTGATCCCCATCCCCCAGTAGATCAGGGTGTCGTGCGCCAGCGTCGCCGCGAGCGCGTCGACGGCCGCGAGGGGAACGCCGGCCTCCGCGGCGGCGGACGCCGCGTCGGGCAGGGCCGCGACGAGGTCGTCGAACCCCCTCGTGTGCGCCTCGACGAACGCGCGGTCGACGCCGTTGGCCTCGACGAGTCGCGCGAGCACCGCCCGCGCCAGCGCGTGGTCGCCGCCGGGGTCGGGCTGGACGTGCCTATCCGCGCGTCCCGCGGTCTTCGTCTCGACGGGGTCGACAACGACGAGTTCCCGTCCGTCCTCGTCGGCCGCGTCGGCGATCCACCGGAACATGACCGGGTGGGCGACCGCGGGGTTCGCGCCCCAGACGACGTGCCGGTCCGCCGCGGGGATGTCGTCGTAGGTCGGTGGCGGCGCGTCGCTCCCGAACGCGTCGACGTAGGCGGCGACCGCACTCGACATACACAGCGTCGTGTTGGCGTCGTAGTGGCGCGTGCCGACGCCGCCCCGGGCGAGTTTGCCGAGCGCGTAGGCGGCCTCGTTGGTCTGCTGTCCGCTCCCGAGCACGGCGAGGCCGTCGGGGTCGTCCGCGGTCGCCGCGCGGATCCCGGAGACGGCGGCGTCGAGCGCCACGTCCCACGTCGTCGGTACGAGCTCGCCGCCGCGGCGGACCAGCGGACGCGTGAGCCACTGTCCGTCCGGGTCGGCGGTCTCGCCGACGCCGCGGCCGCAGGCGAGGCCCTCGTTGACGGGATGGGTGGCGTCACCGCGGACCACGTCCAGCCCCATCCCCCGCTCGACCGCGCGCTGGACGTGTCCGCAGCCGACCGCACAGCGCATGCAGGTGGTCGGGACCAGATCGGTCACGTGCCGCTCCCGGTAGAACATGAACGTTCATCCACTTTTCTCCCGGCTTGACGGACGAAGCGAAGCATCGGTCTCGACTATGCCCATGGAACGACGGGCGATAAGTGTTTGTCCGACTGTTTGTCCAGAAATACGCTTGAGAGACGACGTTCGTCCGTTCCTAAATGGGCTATTAAGCCATTGATCGCGTTGAACGGAGGATTTTCCGGACGTTTGTGGACGCTCGTCAACCCCGATTTCGGATGGGATGTTCGCGGGGATGGGTTCGCGGGGCGCTGAGCGCGGCCGCGGAACTGCGGTCACTCGACGGTGCTCTCGGCCGCGAGGACCTCGAACGCGTCGCCGAAGACGTCGAGCGGGTCGGCGCCGTCGGCGACGCGCTGAACCGCTTCGTCCAGCGCGTCGCGGTCGCGAATCGTCTCCCGGAAGACGGAGCCGCCGACGGCGTCGTGGAGGTCGGCGGCGGCCGCCTCGCGGACCCGATCCCCGAGCGCCGGCCAGGTGGTCCAGTCGGCACCCAAGCCGACGGCGTGCTGGGCCCGCGGCTCCTCGACCGTGTCGCGGCGACGGGCGTATGCATCCGCGTAGTCGGCGAGCACGGTGAGGCGGTCGAGCGGAACCCCCGCGATGAACAGCGACAGCGACACCTCGTCCGGGCCGCCGATGTCGTGACGTTCCGCGCGGTAGTTGCGGGCTGAACAGCCCGTCCGGGCAGCGACCGCGTCCCGGACCTGGTCGTACTGTGTGCTGAATGAGCCGCTTCTTGGGTCGTACGCACGTGAGTGATACACGGCTCGGAACGACGGGTGATGCGGCGCCTGGGCCGGATCGATCGGGTCCACCGGCACGAGCCCGTCGTCGAACGCCCGGTCGAGTTCGGCCGCGAAGCTGTGGGCGAGGAGGTCCTCGTCCGACTCCACGAGGTCGGTCTCGGCGATGTCGGTGACGCCGACTATCTCGTCCGGCGAGGCGTCCAAGTGGGTGACGTACGGGTCGCCGTCGTCCGTCGGCGGGAAGGGGTCGCCGTCCGTGTCCACCGCGTACGGGTTCTCGGAGTCGAAGGGCGGCACGTCCGCCCAGCAGTCCCGGAGCGCGTCGAGACGGTCAGCGAGGCGCGACGCCCGGTCGCGACGTTCGGCGGCCGCCTCGCGAGCGTCCGCTATCGGGTCGAGGTAGGCGGCGACGAGCGCGGCCTCCGCGTCGCTCCGCGGCGGCTGGAAGTCGCCGGAGAGCCCCCAAACATCCCCTCGAGCGGGCGGTCGCCGGCGTCGCTCCGTCCGCGAGCGAGCGTGTCGAGGGCGGTGTCGAGGCGATCGAGAACGCCGTCGAGCGCCTCCTCGTCCGGGAGACGGACGTGTGCGTCGCCGAGTTCTCGGTCGAAGGCGAGCGGCTCGCGCCCGAGGAAGCGGTCGGCGAACGCCTCGACGACATCACCGACCGTCGCCGCCCGCAGGTCGTCGATCGCGTCGGCACGTTCCCTGAGGCGGGACGCCTCGAACGAACAGGAGAACGCCTCGGGATGGGGGGAAATCTCGAACCACTCGTCGGCCTGGCGGACGTGCGCCTCGTACCGCTCCGTCCAGTCGGGCCCAAGTATGCCACTGAGAAGCCCCCGTGACTCGAGAGCGTCCCGCTTCGCTCCCTTGACGTGGTCGAAGGCGTCGCGGATCGAGGCGATGTCGATCGGGTCGACCCCGATCTCGTTGAGCCCGGCGTTCACGGCATCGGCCTCCGGAAGCCGGAGGTCGATCTCCTCGACGGCTTCGACGGTCGTCGCCGCCTCGACCTCGCTGACGGCGCGCTCGACCGCGTCCACGAGGTCGTGGATGCCGTTCCGGACCGCCTCGGCGCGTTCACCGATCGCGGTCAGCCGCTCGACGGACCTGGACACGTCGTGCGCCCACGACTGGAGCTCCCCGCGGAGGTCCTCGCGAACCGCCTCGCGGAACGACTCGGCGTCCGCGAGGACGTCGTCGAGCTCATTCACAGTCTCGTGAGCCGCCATACTCCGCTTCTCGAGTTCGCTGATGTCGGTGGGGGGATAGCCGCGATCGAGATCGAGGAGGCGGCGGAGACTCCGACGCACGAGGGCGACGTCGTCGGCATCGAACCCCGTCTCCTCGACGTTGATCGCCTCGATCGCGGCAAGAAGGTCGCGACGCCGTTCGACGGTTCGGAACTCGGCCGCGATGGCATCGAAGAGGTCCTCCGCGAGCCCGCCGGCCTCCGCGACGTGGTCGGCGTAATGCTCGACGATCGACGCGAGCGTACCGGGAGCGGACGCAACGAAGTCGCGAACGGCGTCAGCGCCGTCGTCGCGGCCGCCGTCCTCGATGACTTCGGCGGCCTCGGTTCGGATCGCCTCGATCGAGGCGTCGAAGCCGAGTCGTTCGAAGACCGGGTCCTCGAGCGTCGTTCCGACCAGGTCGTCTACGAGACGGCTTCGGAGGGAGCGTGCGGCCGCCTCGTCGATCGGACCGCCGCGCGCGGCCGTGTCCGTGAGGACGCGTTCCGCTGTGTCCGGAAACCGCTCGCGGAGGGAAGACTCGACGACATCGTAGCGTTCGGCTTCCGCCTGGAGCGCGTCCCGCTTCCGGTCAACGAACTCGGCGACGGCCTCGCGCGTCTCCTCGTGCGCGGAGATCGGGTATTGAACGGTGCGCGTGGTCGCGACGGTGAACGGTGCATACGCCGTCGGGCCGCCCGAGAGGTCGAGAGAGAGCCCGGACCCGCCCCCGTTCCGCAGGGCGCCCTGATGGGCGAGGAACGCTCGGACGGCGTTCGCCTCGAACGCCGCCGGATCGGCGTCGGCCGGGAAGGGGAGCAGCGTCACCGTGTCGAAGGGGCTCTCCCCTGCGAGGAACGCGTGTTCGAGTTCCGAGAGCGCCGCGTGCGCGTTCGCGAGTGTCGCCGTAGACTCGGACGGATGCGGCAACACCGCGTAGAGGTCGGTCCGCCGGCCCTCGAGGTCCGCGGCGAGATCGAGGACGGTCCCGGATCCGGTGCCGCCGCCCAGCGACGCAACGAGCGCGACGTCGTCGTCGGCCGTCGTCGGCGGAGCGATCGAACCGCCGGAGAACGACGCCGCGTGATAGAGCGCCTTCGCGAGCGACCGGAACCGGTACGTTCCGCCGCCGATCCCCGCATCGTCGAGCGTCTGCAGCGGCTCGGTGCGGTCGTCGAGCCACCAGCTGTCGAGGCCCTCGGCCTCGCAGAGGTCGCGGACGAAGGGTTTGTTGGTCAACCGGGCCGGGACCTCGCCGCCGAGCGCTTCGGGGAGGAACACCGGACCGTGAAGGGAGAGACCGTCGGGCTGCCCGTCGACGCGCGAGCGGACGGCCTCGAAGCCCTCCCTGGTTCGCGCGGCCGCTTCGCGGTGCCAGTCACCGTCGGTTTCCGTGTCGATGATCGCGGCGGAGAGCCCGTCCGAGCCGTCGTCCGTGAGCACCTGCTCCAGAACGTCGTCCCGCCGCAGGAGCCGGTGGACGATCCGCGTACCGCCGCCGCCAACCCCGATCAACACGTCGGGCGTACAGATCCGCATGCCGACACGATGGGGGAGGCGGGTGTTAAACGTTCAGTGAGTGCCGGCGCCGCGCGGGCGCCTCCGCGGCCGCGTGTGCGTCACCTCACTCCCCGCCGCGGACGGCGACATCGGCGACCGTGGGGAGTCGCCAGCCGTACGCGACCGCGGCCAACCGGAGGCCGACCGTGACGGCCGCGCAGGCCGCAGCTGCGAGTCCGGCCGCGCCGACGGCGGCGGTCGCCCAGTAGGTGACGCCGCCGAGCACCGCGGGGGTCGCGTAGAAGTCCTCGAAGAGGATGAACGGCGGGCGATCCAGTAGCACGTCCGCGGTCGCGCCGCCCCCGACGGCGTTGATCGTCGCGATAGCGACCACGCCGAACGCGGAGACACCGGCGTCCGTGGCGACGATCGCCCCGGCAGTCGCGAACGCGGCGAGCCCGATCGCGTCCGCGAGCAGCGTCACCGGGTGCGAGTCGGGCGCGTCGAGCAGGAGCGGCAGCCCGATGGCGAGCGCGACGCCGACCAGCGCCAGTCCGATCTCGACCGGCGACTGGAGGACGAGCGGGACGCGGTTGACCAGCAGGTCGCGGGTCGTCCCGCCGGCGAACGCCATCGCCAGGCCGACGATCGCGATCCCGAGCAGGTCGTACTCCTCGCGGACGGCCTTCGAGGCGCCGACGAACGCGAACGCCACGAGCCCGACCGCGTTCATGACCGCGAAGGGGTCGCGAACGGCGGCGACGAACTGCTCCGTAAGCACGACGATAGCTACGAGGGGCGCGCTGTTGAGTCCATCGGCTTCGACAAGCGCGTCCCGAAGCCGCCACCGACCCGCGGAGCGGCGGACGCGACCGAATCGGGGCCGCGCGCCTCAGTCGGAGCGCGCCAGCGCCCGCTCGAGGTCACGTCTGGCCTCGTCGAGCCGGGAACCGAGCTCCCCGACGGCGGCGAGGACCGGGTATCGGTCGTCGAGCCCGGCGTAGAGGTACGCCGGAACGTTCGGGAACGAGGAGGGGAGGCGCATCCGCCGCCGCTGCTCCCGGAGGTCGGCCTGCCGCCGGGCGGCGAGCGCGTCGCACTTCCGACGCAGTACCGGCACCTGCGCGCGGCGAGCGTCGAGTGCGCCGAAGTCGCGGTCCGCGTGCCGGCCGTCGGTCAGGTCCGCGACCGCCTCGCGGAGGGCCGCGACCACGGACGCGCCGTGCTCGAGTGACTCCGCCTCCGCGTCGAGCGTGTCGAGGAACACCGATCGTTCCTCGATGGCCGTCTCCGTGCGGTCGATCAGAGTCCGCCTGGACCGGTCGTCGAAGGCGGACTGGCCGGTGAGGATCAGCGCGAGGTCGGCGCCGAACTCGGCCTCGACGCTCGCCTCGTACGTCTCGTCGTAGTCGGCGGCGAAGTGCGGGACGCTCATCACCGTCTCCTCGTAGGCGGCCTTCACGGCGCGGAGACCTCGTCCCGCGGGATCCACGCGGGAGCGGAGCGGCGGGCCGCGGGCGGGCACCGCCTCGGCGGCGATGCGTTCGAGCCGGTCCCGGAACGCCGCGAACGCCTCCCGTTCGTCGACGATCTTGCGGCGTTCGACGCGGAGCGCATCGCTCGCGGCCGCGATCCCGTCCCCGGTCCCGGACGCGTCGGTCGGCGCGTCGGCGGTCTCCGTCATGGGGCGCACAAGCACCGCGGCGGGCATAAGCCGTTATAAGAGGGGTCCGGACGGGTCGGGTGGGCTCCCGAGCGCTCAATAGTCCCGGACCGATCTCCGGGCCGGTCGAGAGAGCTCATAGCAGACCTCTTGTTCTGACGGCTCACAGAGGAGGCCATGACCACCGACGACGCGCCCGACGCGGTCCCGCTGCGAGCGGACCCGGCCCGCCCGGTCGTGCTCGCGTTCGTCTGCGTCCGCAACGCCGGTCGGAGCCAGATGGCGAGCGCCTTCGCGGAGCGCGAGCGCGCGGCGCGCGGCCTCGAGGAAAGCGTCGACGTCGTCACGGGCGGCACCGACCCCGCCGATCGCGTCCACCCGGTCGTGGTCGAGGCGATGCGGGAGGTCGGCGTCGACCTCTCCGACCGCGAGCCGCGCGCCGTCTCGGAGGCCGAACTCGCCGACGCGGACGTGGTCGTCACGATGGGCTGTTCGACGCTCGACCTCCCGGGCGTCGACGACCGGGACTGGGCGCTACCGGACCCCGGAGAGCGGCCCCTCGAGGAGGTCCGCGAGATCCGCGAGGAGGTCGCGGACCGGGTACACGCCCTGTTCGACGGGATCGAGGCCCCACCCGACCGCGCCGAGGACGGGGCCTCGGAGTAGTCGCCCTCACTCGACGTGGACGCGGGAGACGTGACCGCCGCAGCCGCACCGCTCCACGTACTCCCACTCCAGGTCCGCGACGTCGCCGTCCGCCGCCGCGAGCGCGTCGTAGAGGTACGTCTCGGGGTGGCCGTTGTCGCCGTGGGTGACGAGGTTGACGTGATTGCCGGGCGCCGTGTGCGCTATCGCGTCGAGCGCCTCCTCGACCACTCGGTCGGGGTCGCCGGCGTGTTCTGGCCCCTCGAGGTTCGCCGACCAGGAGTTGTCGTGCGTCTCGTCGGTCACCGCGGTCGCGTCGGCGGAGTGTTCCGTGGCAGTCATCTCACATATTCGTCGGTGCTCGCCCCCCGTGTCTCCGTTGCCGAATATGTTCGGCACCCGTTGGCGGTGCGTGAGAACTCGCGGGTGAACCCTAAGGGCGGGCGTTCGGAGATAGTCCCGTATGCGCCTGGAACGGAAGACGATCGCGAAGATCATCGCCGTGGTGTTCGTCCTCAATCTCGCGGTGATGGGCGGCGGCGCCTGGTTCGCGTACCAGGAAGCCCCCCCGATACCCGAGGAGGTCGTCGGACCCGACGGCGAGGTGATCGTGACGGGCGAGGAGATCAGGGACGGCAAGCGCACCTTCCAGCGGAATGGGCTGATGAACCACGGCTCCATCCTCGGCAACGGGGCCTACTACGGCGAGGACTACACCGCCGACGCGCTGGAGTTGAAGGTCCAGCATATGCGCGACTACTACGCGCAGGAGCGGCACGGGAGCGACTACGCCGCGCTGGACGACAGCGAGCAGGCGGCGATCGCCGAGGTGGTCAGAAACGACCTCGACGACCGGAGCGGGACGACCGCCGCGAGCGGCACCGCGGACGGCGGCGTCATCGCCTACTCCGCGGCCGAGCTGTACGCGCACCAGCAGGTCCGCGAGGAGTACGTCGAGCGCTACCACGAGGGCGCACACGACCGCGGCGTCCCCGCGGGGATGATCGACTCGGAGGCCGACGCCGAGCGGTTCGCTGACTTCGCGATGTGGACCGCGTGGTTCTCCCACGCCGACCGCCCGGGGAGCGACCACTCGTACACGAACGACTGGCCCTACGCCCCCGGCGCGGGCAACGACGCGACCGGCGCCGCGATGACGTGGAGCGTGATCGCGATGGTGTTGCTGGTCGCGGGCGCCGGCTTCGGGATCTGGCTCTACCGCTCCGTCCGCCTCCCCGAACCGGAGGTCGAGGGCATCTCCGTGCCCGCGCCGGGCGACGTGAGCGTGTTCCCCAGCCAGCGCGCCGCCCTGCGGTTCGTGCCGGTCGCCGCGGGGCTGTTCCTCGCGCAGGTGCTGTTGGGAGGGCTGCTGGCGCACTTCTACGTCGAGCGGGCCGGCTTCTTCGGGGTCGAGGAGGTGTTCGGCGTCCACATCCTCCAGATCCTCCCGTTCGCCATCGCGAAGACGTGGCACATCGACCTGGGGATCCTCTGGATCGCCGCGACGTGGCTCGGCGCGGGGCTGTTCCTCCCCGCGCTGTTGACCGGCCACGAGCCGAAGCGGCAGGCGACGTTCGTCAACGGGCTGCTCGCCGCGGTCGTCGTGGTGACGGTCGGCGGCCTCGGCGGCATCTGGCTCGGCGCGAACGGCTACTTCGGCGACCTCTGGTGGGTCCTCGGCAACGAGGGGCTGGAGTACCTCGAGGTCGGCAAGCTCTGGCAGGCCGGCCTGCTGGCCGGGTTCCTCACGTGGGCGGTGCTCGCGATCCGCGGCCTGAAGCCGCTGCTCGACCGCGAGCCGCCGTACGGGCTCGCGCACATGATCCTCTACGCCGGTAGCTCCATCGCGCTGCTGTTCACTGCCGGGTTCATGTTCACCCCCGAGACCAACATCGCCGTCACGGAGTTCTGGCGCTGGTGGGTGGTCCACATGTGGGTCGAGGGCGCCTTCGAGTTCTTCATCGTCGCCATCATCGGGCTGACGCTCGTCTCGATGAACCTGCTCTCCCGGCGCAGCGCCGAGAAGGCGGTGATGCTGCAGGCGCTCCTGGTGATGGGGACCGGCGTCATCGGCGTCTCCCACCACTACTGGTGGATCGGGATGCCCGACGCGTGGATCCCGATCGGGAGCGTCTTCTCGACGCTGGAGCTGATCCCGCTCGTCTTCATCCTCTACGAGGCGCTCGGGCAGTACGACGCGATGACGACGGACGGCGAGTTCCCCTACCGGCTCCCGTTCCTGTTCATCGTCGCCTCCGGCGTCTGGAACTTCGTCGGCGCCGGCGTGCTCGGGTTCTTCATCAACCTCCCCATCATCAACTACTACGAGCACGGCACCTACCTCACGGTCGGGCACGCCCACGCGGCGATGTTCGGCGCGTTCGGTTTCCTCGCGCTCGGGATGGTGACGTACATGCTGCAGATCGCCATCGATCCCGAGCGCTGGGACGGCACGTGGCTCCGCGCGGCCTTCTGGTGTTGGAACGCCGGGCTGGCGCTGATGGTGTTCGTCTCGGTGCTCCCGGTCGGCTTCATCCAGCTGGAGGCCGCCTTCACCGAGAGCTACGCGGTCGCCCGGAGCGTGGCGTTCTACTCGCGGCCGATGGTCCAGAACCTGTTCTGGGCGCGGCTCCCGGGCGACACGCTGCTCATCCTCGGGACCGCCATCTACGCCGCGGACCTGGTCCGCAAGCGGTTCGTCCTCCGGGAGTCCGCGGACGACCCCGACGTGGACGACATGGCGGTCGCGGAGGGGGTCCTGAGCGAGGACTGAGCGCCCGCCGGGGAACGGCCCCCCCGCTCCGTCCGCCGTCCCGTGGCTACCGTTAAGTACCCCGACCGCTTTGAGACGGGACGAATGTCCCACGACGTGCAGGCCAGACTGAGCGATCTCCGGCGCGCGTTCCACCGTCACCCCGAGCCCGGCTGGCGCGAGTTCCGGACGACCGCCCGCGTCGTCGAGGAGCTGGAGCGGATCGGCGTCGACGAGATCGCGGTCGGTCGCGAGGCGCTGGCGACCGACGATCGGATGGCCGTCCCCGACGAGGCCGACATCGAGCCGTGGCTCGACCGGGCGCGCCGGGCGGGCGTCCGCGAGGACATCCTCGACCGGACGGCCGGCGGCCACACCGGCGTCGTGGCGACGCTCTCGCGGGGCGAGGGCCCCTGCGTCGCGGTCCGCGTCGACCTCGACGGGATCTCGATGCACGAGTCGGACGCGGCGACCCACCGACCGACCGCGGAGGGGTTCCGCTCCGAGCACGAGGGGTACATGCACGCCTGCGGACACGATGCGCACATCGCGATGGCGCTCGGAGCGCTGGAGGCGATCGAGGCGAGCGCGTTCGAGGGAACGTTCAAGGTCCTCTTCCAGCCCGCCGAGGAGATCTCCGGTGGCGGGAAGGCGATGGCCGAGAGCGGGCACCTCGACGACGTGGACTACCTGCTGGCGCTCCACATCGGCCTGGACCACCCCACCGGCGAGGTGGTGGCGGGGATCGAGAAGCCGCTGGCGATGGCACACCTCACTGCGACGTTCGAGGGCGCGAGCGCCCACGCGGGCAAGGCGCCGAACGAGGGGGCGAACGCGATGCAGGCCGCCTCGGCGGCGATCCAGAACGCCTACGCGATCCCCCGCCACCGCGACGGGTCGACGCGCGTGAACGTCGGCCGCATCGAGGGGGGATCCGCGAGCAACGTCATCGCCGAGGAGGTGACGCTGGAGGCCGAGGTCCGCGGCGAGACGACGGCGCTGATGGAGTACACGCGGACCGAGTTGGAGCGGGTGCTCTACGCGGCCGCCGAGATGCACGACTGCGACGTGACGCCCCGGATGATCAGCGAGTCGCCGCGCGTCGACAGCCACCCCGCGCTCCGGGACCTCGTCGGGAACGTCGCGTGGGAGGTCGCGGGCGTCGACCGCGTGATCCCGACCGAGGAGTTCGGCGTCAGCGAGGACGGGACGTATCTGATGCAGCGCGTCCAGGACAACGGCGGCCTCGCCTCCTACATTCTCGTCGGGACCGACCACCCGACGAGCCATCACACGCCCACCTTCGACATCGACGAGGCGAGCCTGGACATCGGCGCGACGCTGCTGGCGGAGACCGCCGTCGAACTCTCGCGCAGACGCCCGTAGTCGGCCTCGCACGGACGCCCGCGGGCGCCGGAATCGGACGGCTGCGGCGCCCACCGACCCCGCGGACCAGTACTGTTAATCCGTTTGCACCCGGTAGTGCAGCCATGAGCAAGGACGACGTGCCGGAGTCGCTCGAGGCGGCGGCTGACGCGGACCGGCCGCGCGGGATCCTCACGCCCTCCGACCGCGACTTTCTGCTCGGACGGAAGACGGACTACACGGACCACTCGCGGAAACAGAAGCGCAACCGGATCCGGCGCCGAGTCCGGAACGCCATCCTCGATTTCAGCATCCTGTTCGAGTGCATGGAGGAGCGCGACCTGAACACCGTCTTCGACCCCGACGACGAGGACCGGGAGGCGTACACGCAGGGGATCACCGACATGCTCGCGTTCCTCCACCTCGGGACGATGGGCTACCACACGCCGTTCAAGGACATGCTCTCGGAGGGCGTCGGCAAGGCCGAACAGCGGCTCGCGGGGTCGAACTACCGGATGGTCAACGTGGAGTTCAACGTCGAGCCGGTCGGCCAGATCGACGTGGACGAGGTCGTCTCGAAACTGGAAGACGAGGAGTTCGCGGAGCTCACCGACGAGGAGCTCCGGGCGTTCGTCCGCCTGCTGACGATGTCCGACTCCTTCTCTCCGGAGGACGTCGGCGAGGAGATCAAAGAGCACGTCGACGAGTTCGCCGAACAGCTCACGGAGAGCGCCTCCTCCCACGAGGCAACGATCGAGGAACTCACGAACTGACGGCGAGTGCGGCGGGCGACGTCGATCATCGAAAATCGGTTACGCGTGCCGGCCGCAACGCCGGAGCCGCCGCCGCCAGTCCGCCAACGCGGCCGCGAGTAACCGATACTCGAACCGGGGCGTTCGGAAGCGAGTGGACGAGTCGTGTTCGTTTCCGCCATCTGATCAACGATCAGTCATTTTTACTCTCATAGAAGATCGAACGTGTTCCTATCAGCAGAAAATGACTATGTGCGTCGAATATACATAATCTGTATAGAAAAGCGCGGAGTGAGAAACACTTATTGTGTATAGTTTCGATCGAATCCCCATGCCATCTCGTAGCATGGTACGCGATAGGTGGAGACAGGGTGCTTCGACCGGCCGCGACCTCGCTCGCGGGGGTGAGACCGGATGAGCGACGCCGACTCCGGACTGTTCGACGAGTTCCGCGAGGAGATCGACCCCGTCGTGTTCGCGTTCGGCGCGCTGCTGACGCTCGGGGTTATCGGGGCGTTCTTCGTCAGCCCGAGCACGGTCGAGAACGGGATCACCTCGCTGAACAACCAGCTGCTCGGCGCGTTCAACTGGGCGATGCTGCTGATCGTCTTCCTGATCGTGCTGTTCCTGCTGTTCCTGATCGTGGGGCCGTGGGGCGGCATCAAGCTCGGCGACGAGTCGCCGGAGTACAGCTTCCTGTCGTTCTTCGCGATGCTGTACTCCGCGGGCTTCGCCGCGGGCGTCGTCTTCTGGGGGCCGACGGAGGCGCTGTTCTACTACAACAACCCCTCGCCGCTGTTCAGCGGCGTGGAGGGCGGATCGGCGGAGGCGATGACCGTCGCCGTCCAGCAGACGCTGTTCCACTGGGCGCTCCCGCAGCTGGCGGTGTTCACGATCATGGGCATCGCCATCGGCTACTTCGCGTACAACTACGAGAACGTCCCGCTTCGGGTCTCCTCCGCGCTCACGCCGCTGATCGGGGCGGAGAACCTCGACGGGCCGTTCGCGAAGGTCGTCGACATCCTCGCCGTCTTCGCGACCATCGGCGGCGTCGCCACCTCGCTCGGCTTCATCGGCAGCCAGTTCGTCACCGGCCTCGACTACCAGTGGGGGATCAGCATGGGGGACTGGGGGATCCTCCTCGTCGTCACCATGATGACGCTGCTGTTCACGACCTCGATGGTGCTGGGAGTCGACAAGGGGATCCGCCGGCTCTCGAACTTCAACATGGTCCTGTTCGTCGTGCTCATGTTCGCGACGTTCATCGTGGGACCGACGCTGTTCCTCGTGCTGCTGGGTACGCAGGCGTTCGGCGGCATGATCAGCGAGTTCGTCTCCATGAGCCTCTTCACCGGCGCCGGACCGATGGGCGGCGGTGACGCGAGCGCGACGGGGTGGATGAACGCCTGGACCGTCTTCTACTGGGCGTGGGCGCTCTCGTGGTCGCCGTTCGCGGGCCTGTTCATCGCCCGCATCTCGAAGGGCCGGACCGTCCGCGAGGTCGCGTTCACCGGGATCGTGGCGACCTCCGCCGCCACCATCCCGTGGTTCACGTTCGTCGGCGGCACCGCCGTGTGGGCGCAGCACAACGGCATCGCCGACTTCGGCGCGGTGCTGGCCGGCGAGGCCGGGCCCGAGGTCTCCGGCTTCATCCTCTTCGAGGCGCTGAACTTCACCCTGAGCCTCGGCGGCGCGTCGCTGACGGTCCCGATCGGGTCGGTGTTGATCTACCTGTTCATGATCCTCGTGACGACGTTCTTCGTCACGTCCGCCGACTCCTCGACGCTGGCCGTCTCGATGATGACGACCGGCGGGAAGGCCAAGCCGTCGAACGTCAACCGGATCTTCTGGGGCGTCGTGCTCGGCATGACCGCGGCCATCCTGATGATCCTCGGCGGCACCGGCAGCGCGAACACGCTCCAGCAAGCGGCGATCATCACCGGAACGCCGTTCGCGTTCGTCTGCTTCCTCGCCATGCTGGCGCTGATACGGGACTTCAGCAAGCACTACGACCAGGTGCTCCTGCAGGACGAGACCGTGCTGTTCGGGTCGGCCGAGAAGGTGGAGTCGCAGTCCGGCTCCGCCGGATCGCCCGAAGTCGACGACGACTGACACCGCACCACCGGTCGCGCGGCCGGCACCGGACGTGCTGGTCGCGGTCGGCACCGGGCGTCCCGGTCGCGGCCGCCACGGCAGTACGTCCCCGAGGAGGAGGTCACGGTCGCCAATCACACCACGCGTCCCGCCTCGCGGGCGTGCCATAACAAGTTTTAATGTAAGACATACACATAAACTGTGTATGGATAGGGACACGGCGGAGCCCGACGCGGACGCGCTTCCGGGGCCGAACGCGCAGCGCTGGGTCGACTTCCACCAGCAGCACGCCGCCCCCAGCGAGTACTCCCACGAGTTCGTCTGGGACGTGACCCGCGAGGCCGACGGCCCCTTCGTCACCGACGTCGACGGCAACGTCCTCCTCGATTTTACCTGCCACATCGGCGCCGCCCCGCTCGGCTACAACAACGAGAAGGTGCTCTCGAAGCTTCGGGCGTTCGACCTCGTCGAGCCGATGAAGATCGCGGGTCAGGACATGTACTTCGGCGCCGGAGCGACCCCCGAGGAGTCGGAGGTCCCCGGTTCCAGCCACCTCATGGAGCGGCTGGTCGAGGCGACGAGCCACTACGGGATGGACACGGTGTTCCTCTCGAACTCCGGCGCGGAGGCGATGGAGAACGCGATGAAGATCACCCACGACCACCGCGCGCCCGCGAAGTACGGCGTCGCGTTCGACGGGAGCTTCCACGGCCGCACGCTCGGGACCCTCTCGGTGACGAAGTCGAAGGACGTCTACACGCGCCACTACCCCGAGATCAGCGGCGTCGAGACCGTCCCCTTCTGTGCCGACCGCGGGTGCGACGCGGGGACCTGTGACTGCGGGTTCTTCGCCGGCGGCGGCTCCCGGCTCCGGAATATGCTCGCGCCCGAGGGCGGCCACGTCGACCCCGACGAGGTCGCGTTCCTCACGCTCGAACCGATCCAGGGCGTCGGCGGCTACCGGTTCCCGAGCGAGGCGTTCATGGACGAGGTCGCGGCCGTCACCGAGGAGTACGACATCCCGCTGGTCGTCGACGAGATCCAGTCCGGCGTCGGCCGGACCGGGGAGATCTGGGCCTCGGACCACTACGCCATCGAGCCGGACGTGATCGCGAGCGCGAAGGCGTTGCGCGTCGGCGCGACGATCTCGCGCTCGGACGTGTTCCCGAGCGAGAAGAACCGTCTCGGCTCGACCTTCGGGGGCGGCGACGTCCTCGGGTCGATGATGGGCGCGTTCACGCTGGAGGCGATCGAGGAGCACGACCTACTGGACAACGCCACCCGCCGCGGTCGGCAGGCGACGGAGCTCCTCCGCGACGACGCGCCCGACCACGTCGTGGACGTGCGCGGGAAGGGCCTGATGCTCGCGGTGGAGTTCGACACGCCCGAGCGGCGCTCGGCCGTCGTCGAGGCCGCGCTCGACCGCGGCCTGCTCACGCTCGGCTGCGGGAAGAAGACGGTCCGGCTGCTCCCCCCGCTGGACTCGACGGAGCGCGAGATCGAGTTGGGGATCGGGCTCTTCCTCGACGCGATCGACGCGGTGGGCGCGAGCACGGCCGTGGCCTGACCGCGTCCGTCGCGCCGACCGCGTCCGACCGAGTTGGACGGAGTCGTGCCGGGTCCGCTATCCGTTCTCCGCCGAGCGACGCACGACGCTGACCCCCTCGACCGCCTCGAGCGCCGCCAGTGCCTCGTCGAGGTGGGCCGGTCCGCTCCCGCCCAGCCCGACCCGCACGGGCGTCCGGTTCGGGTCGTCGACGGCGGTCGGGCTGGCGCGTTCGAGCGCGTCCACCTCGGCGCCGGCGTCCTCGGCGGCCGCGAGGACCGCGGAGAGCGCGGTCGGCCAGTCGTCGACCGCGAGCCGGACCGTCTCGTACCGGCCGAGTTCGTGGAGCCCCGTGCGCACGAGGTCAGCGTGGTCAGTGAGGTCCGCGTTCCCGCCCGAGACGACCACGGCGGCGTGGGCTCCGTCGAGACGGACCCGGTCCGCGAGCGCGGCCGCGAGCGGGGCGACCCCCGCCCCCTCGGCGACCACCTTCTCCCGCTCGGCCAGAAGCGTCACCGCGGCCGCGATCTCGCGATCCGAGACGGTCACCACCTCGTCGACGACCTCGCGGGCGACCCGGAACGTCGTCTCGAGCATGCGCGTGTCAGCGATCCCGTCCGCCACGGTGTCCACGTCGGCGCGCTCGCGGATCTCGCCCGCCTCCAGCGAGGGACCCGCGTGGGCGGCCCCCTCCGGCTGGACGCCGACCACGCGCACCTCGCGGTCGAGCGCCGCCATCGCCGTACCGATCCCGGAGATAAGCCCGCCGCCGCCGATCGCCACGAAGACGGTGTCCAACTCCGGGTACTGGTCGAGCAGTTCGAGCCCGATCGTTCCCTGTCCCGCGATGACGGCCGCGTCGTCGAAGGGGTGGACGAACGTCTCGCCGGTCTCGTCGGCGCGCTCCACGGCGAACTCGTAGGAGCGCTCGTAGATGTCCCCCTCCACGAGCACCGTCGCGCCGTACCCGCTCGTCGCCGCGACCTTCGCCGCCGGCGTCACCTCGGGGACGACGATCGTCGTGTCGACCCCGAGCAGGTCGCCCGCGAGCGCCACGCCCTGCGCGTGGTTGCCGGCGCTGGCGGCGACCACGCCGGCCTCGCGCTCGGCCGGGGAGAGCTGCGCCATCGCGTTGTAGGCGCCGCGGATCTTGAACGAGCCGGTGCGCTGGAACGGCTCCAGTTTGAGGCCGAGCGACGCCGCGCCGCTCATCTCGGCGAACGTCCGCGAGGTGTCGAGCGGCGTCCGGTGGACCACGTCGGAGAGGCGCCGCTCGGCGGCCCGCACGTCCGCGAGCGTGACCGGGAGACCGTCCCCGGGGTCGCTCTCGCCGCCCGCGTCGCCGCGGGCGTCGCCACCATCGCCCGCCTCGCCGCGGGCGTCCTCATCGTCGCCCGCGCGGTCGCGTCCCTCGGTCATGCGTGGTCGTCGGTCGCGTCGCCGACGTCGGCCGCGTCGTCGGTGTCGACCGGGTCGCGTGCGTGGATCCCGTCCTCGACGTGCGGGACCGGATGTCGCCGCTCGAGGTCCCTGATCGTCCCCACCAGCACGTCGACGCCGTGCCGGAGGCTCCGTTCGTCCACGTCGAACGTGGGCGTGTGGTGGCTCGTCGGGTGGTCCGTCCCCACGATCAGGTACGTCGCCAGCCCGCCCTCGTTCTGCACGCGCTCCATCAGGAACGTCGCGTCCTCGCTCGCGCCGAAGTCCGCCGCCGGGAGGACGGTGTCGATCCCGGCGACACGGTCGGCCACCTCGCTCACGAGCGCCTGGAGCTCGGGGTCGCTATCGGCGCGCGGCGACTCGCTCACCACGTCGACCGTGGCGCGGCAGCCGTGCATCGTCGCGGCGGAGCGCACGGTGCGCCGGAGGCGGCGCTTCACGTCCTCCATCACGGCGGTCGTCTCGCCGCGGGCCTCCATCTCCATGTGAGCGTGCTCGGCGATGACGTTGCTCGCGGTGCCGGACTCGGCTCGACCGACGTTCACGCGCGTCATCCCGTCGCTGTGGCGCGGGATACCGTAGGCGTTCACGATGGCGTTCCCCATCGCCTGCATCGCGTTGTCGCCCTCGTTGGGGGCCTTGCCGGCGTGCGCCGAGGTGCCCTCGATCGTCGCGTCGACGTGACACATCGCCAGCGGCTTCTCGATCCCCGCGACCACCTCGCCGGTCGGGTGGTCCAGGCCGACGTGGACCGCCAGCAGGTAGTCGAGGTCGTCCGCGAACCGGCTCTCCGCCATCGGGTGGCCCCCGCCGCCGGTCTCCTCGGCCGGCTGGAAGAAGACGACGAACCGGCCCGAGAAGTCGCTCTCGGCGATCGCCTCGAGGACGGCGAGACCCCACGTCATGTGCGCGTCGTGGCCGCAGGCGTGCATCGTCCCGTCGATCTCCGAGCGGAACCCCTCGTCGACGGGGTCGTGGTCGAGGTCGGTCGACTCCTCGATGAACAGGCCGTCGATGTCCACCCGGAGGCCGATCGCCGGCCCCTCGCCGCGGTCGAGTTCCGCGACGACGCCGGTGTTGCCGCCGGCCATCCGGTCGAGAAGGTCCTCGTCGACGCCGCGTTCGCGGGCGCGGTCGATCCACGGATCGAGGTCCCCGTCCGGGACGGCCATGCGGTCGGCGGGGTCGTACGCGTCCGGACCGACCGCCAGCTCGTCGACGCCGATCCCCCGGATCTCCTCCACGAGCCGCGCGGTGGTGAGGAACTCGCGCCACGCTGGCTCGGGGTGACGGTGGAAGCGCCGACGCAGGCTGACGAGCCGGTCCCGGATCGGTTCGGTCATGCGAGTCACTCTCTCACTCCACGGCCTTAACTATACACAATTGTCGTTGACAAGATATACACAAAAAGGATAAGAGACTCCCCGACGATCCACGTTCAACGCGTCACACCGGCGCGAGCACTCCACATGAGCACACAATCGGACGCCGACCCGGACGTCGTGGTGCTACGAGAGGGAACCGAGGGACTGTCGATGGCGTCGTACGCGGACGCGCTCCGCGAGCGACTGCCCGATCACGCCGTGGCGCACGCGCGCACGCCGGCCGAGGAGCGCGAGCTGGTCCCCCGGGCGCGAGTCGTGACCGGCATCGACATCGACCCAGACCTGCTCGACGGCGCCGACCGGCTCGACCTGTTCGCGTGCACGTTCGCGGGCACCGACCACGTGCCGACCGAGGCGCTGGCCGAGCACGGCGTCGCGGTGACGAACGCGGGCGGCATCCACGCGCCCGGCATCGCCGAGCAGACGGTCGCCAACATGCTCGTCTTCGCGCGGAACCTCCACGAGGGCTGGCGGCGGAAGACGAACGGCGAGTGGCGCCACTTCGGGTCGCGGGAGTTCACCGACAGCACGGTCACCGTCGTCGGACTGGGGTCGATCGGACAGGCCGTCGTCCAGCGACTCGACGGCTTCGAGGTCGAGACGATCGGGATCCGGTACACGCCCGAGAAGGGCGGCCCGACCGACGAGGTGCTCGGGTTCGACGACGCGGACGTTCACGAGGCGTTCGCGCGCAGCGACTACGTCGTGCTCGCGTGTCCGCTCAACGACCTGACCCGAGGAATCGTCGGCGAGGCGGAGCTGGCGACGCTCCCGCCGAACGCGGTCGTTGTCAACGCGGCCCGCGGCGGACTTATCGACACGGACGCGCTCGTGTCGGCGCTCCAGACGGAGGGGATCCGCGGCGCCGCCCTCGACGTCACCGACCCGGAGCCGCTCCCCGCGGACCACGTCCTCTGGGAGCTGGAGAACTGCCTGATCACGCCCCACACCGGCGGCCACACGCCGAAGCACTGGGACCGGCTCGCGGACATCGTGGCGAGCAACGTCGCCGCGCTCGACGACGGCGACGAACTGGAAAACGCCGTCGTGCGCCCCGACGCGGACGGGTGAGCCATGGCGGCACAGGACTCCGCGACCGAGACCGAGGGGGACGACGCGTTCGACGACCCCGCCGCTGATCCGCGAGCCGACTACGACTACGTCGGCGGCGGCGTGGACCGGCCGGCGCTCGTGTCGGCGCTCGCGGACCGGGTCGACGGCGAGGTGCGCTTCGACGAGCACAGCCGCCGGCTCTACGCCACGGACGCCTCGGCGTACGAGGTGACGCCGGTCGGGGTCGTCCTCCCGTCTTCCACCGCCGACGTGGCCGCGGTCGTCGACTACTGCGCCGACCGGGGGATCCCGGTACTCCCCCGCGGTGGCGGCACGAGCCTCGCCGGGCAGGCCGTCAACGAGGCGGTCGTCCTCGACCTGACGGCCCACATGGGCGACGTGCTGGAGATCGAGGCCGAGGACCGGCGGGCTCGGGTCGGGGCGGGGACCGTCCTTGCGGACCTCAACGACGCCCTCGCGCCCCACGGGCTGAAGTTCGCTCCGGATCCGGCGGCGGGAAACCGGAGCACCGTCGGGGGGGCGATCGGCAACAACTCGACGGGCGCGCACTCGCTGCAGTACGGCAAGACCGACGCCTACGTCGAGTCAGTCGAGGCCGTGCTCGCGGACGGGAGCGTGGAGCAGTTCGGCGAGGTGACGGTCGCCGACCTCCGCGCGGGTGCGGACCCGGACGGCGACCTGCGAGCGCGGATCTACGAGGTCGCGCGCCGCGTCGTGGACGAGGAGGCCGGGGCGGTCGCCGAGGCCTTCCCGCAACTGAAACGGAACGTCTCCGGCTACAACCTCGACAGGCTGGTCGCGGAGGCGTACGGCCAGCCGGAGGCGTTCGACGGTGCGGAACGGGACGCTGACGACGGGGCGAACGACGCCGCGCCCATCGACACGACCGAACGGCCCGCCCCCGACGCGACCGTCAACCTCGCGCGACTGTTCGCCGGCAGCGAGGGGACGCTCGGCGTCGTCACGGCCGCGACGGTGTCGCTCGAGCCGGTCCCCGAGACGACCGGCGTGGCGCTGCTGACGTACACCGACCTGATCGACGCGATGGGCGACGTGGACGCCATCGTCCGCCGACACGACCCCGCGGCGATCGAGGCCATCGACGACGTGCTGCTCGAGTTGGCCCGCGATACCGAGGAGTTCGCCGGCCTCGTGGAGACCCTACCGGCGGGGACCGAGACGGCGCTCCTCGTGGAGTGTTACGCCGAGAGCGAGGCCGACGCACGCAGCCGGATCGGCGACCTGCTGGCCGACGAGTCGCTCTGTGCCTTCGACGCGCTGGAGGCGTACGCTCCCGAGGACCGCGAGGAGCTCTGGAAGCTCCGCAAGAGCGCGGCGCCGATCCTGCTGTCGCGGACCTCCGACGCCAAGCACATCTCCTTCATCGAGGACACGGCCGTTCCGACCGAACACCTCGACGACTACGTCGCGGACTTCCGCGAGGTGCTCGCGGAGCACGACACGTTCGCGAGCTTCTACGCACACGCCGGCCCCGGCTGCATGCACATGCGGCCGCTCGTCGACACCAAGAGCCCGGCCGGACTGAACCAGTTCGAGGCGGTGGCGGACGCCGTCACCGACCTCGTCGTGGAGTACGGCGGCTCCGTCTCCGGCGAGCACGGCGACGGCCGCGCGCGCACGCAGTGGAACAGAAAACTGTACGGCGACGAGGTCTGGGAGCTGTTCCGCGACGTGAAGCGGGCGTTCGACCCCGACTGGCTGCTCAACCCGGGCACGGTCTGTGGCGACCACGACATGACCGAGCACCTCCGGTTCTCGCCGGGCTACGAGTTCGACGCCGGCTTCGAGCCCGCCCTCGAGTGGGACGTGGACAACGGCATGCAGGGGATGGTCGAACTCTGTCACGGCTGCGGCGGCTGCCGGGGGGATCAGGGGACGACCGGCGGCGTGATGTGTCCGACCTACCGCGCGGCCGAGGAGGAGGAGCTCAGCACCCGCGGCCGCGCGAACATGCTCCGCGGCGCGATGAACGGCGAGCTGGACGCCGACAGCACCGACCCCGAGTTCCTCGCGGAGGTGATGGACCTCTGTGTCGGCTGCAAGGGCTGTGCCCGCGACTGTCCGAGCGAGGTGGACATGGCGAAGCTCAAAGCGGAGGTCGAACACGCCGCCCACGAGGAACACGGCGCGTCCCTCCGGGACCGGCTGTTCGCGAACGTCGACCGGCTGAACGCCGTCGGCTCCGCGCTCGCGCCGGTGTCGAACTGGGCGACCTCGCTCCCGGGCGCCGGCTGGATCGCCGAGAAGACGGTCGGTATCGCCCGCGAGCGCGACCTGCCCGCCTTCGCCGCCGAGAGCTTCGAGGAGTGGTTCGCGGCGCGGGGCGGAGCGCGGGTCCCGGTCGAGGAGGCGACGCGCAAGGTCCTGCTGTTCCCGGACACCGCCACCAACTACAACCACCCCGAGGCGGGGCGGGCGGCCGTCGAGGTGCTGGAGGCCGCGGGCGTCCACGTGGCGGTCCCCGACGACGTGACCGCCACCGGCCGACCCGCGCACTCGAAGGGGTTCCTCGACGCGGCTCGCGAACGCGCGCGGACGAACGTCGCGGCGCTGGCGCCGCGGGTCGCGGACGGCTGGGACGTGGTCCTCGTCGAACCCTCCGACGCCGTCATGCTCCAGTCCGATTACCTCGACTTACTCGACGGCCGGGACGCCGAGCGCGTCGCGGCGAACAGCTACGGGGTGATGGAGTACCTCGACCGGTTCGACCTGACCGCGGCGCTCGCCACGGACGCGACCGACGAGACGCTGACGTATCACGGTCACTGTCACCAGAAGGCGACCAAGAAGGACGGCCACGCAGTCGCGGTGTTGCGGTCCGCCGGCTACGCGGTCGACGACCTCGACTCGGGCTGTTGCGGCATGGCGGGCTCGTTCGGCTACGAGGCCGAGCACTACTCGCTGAGCCGCGCGATCGGTCGGATCCTGTTCGATCAGGTCGACGACAGCGACGGCGACGCGGTCGTCGCGCCGGGCGCCTCCTGTCGCGCGCAACTGGCCGAGCGCGAGGGCGGCGCGGAGCCGCCGCACCCGGTCGAGAAGCTGGCCGCCGCGACCGTCGAGTGAAAAATCGGGGCTACGGCCAGAGCCCGCGCGTGTCCTTCGCCTCGGCGATACGCGAGAGCGCGACCACGTAAGCGGCGTCGCGCCAGGTCAGGTCCGCCGACTCGACCTCGGCGCGGACGGCGTCCCACGCCTCCAGCATCTGTTCTTCCAGTTCCTCGTTGACGCGTTCGAGCGACCACGTGCGTCGGTTGATGTCCTGGAGCCACTCGAAGTAGCTCACCGTGACGCCGCCGGCGTTCGCGAGGATGTCCGGGATCACGGTCACGCCGCGCTCCTCGAGGATCGCGTCGGCCGCGAACGTGGTGGGGCCGTTGGCTCCCTCCACGACGATGTCGGCCGCGATCGCGTCGGCGTTGGCCGCGGTGATGACGTTCCCGACCGCGGCGGGGATCACAACGTCAACGTCGAGTTCGAGGATCTCGCCGTTCGAGAGCGTCTCGGGCGCCTCGTGCGACAGCACCGCCTCCGGCTCCTCCTCGTGGGTCGGGACCGCGCGCGTGTCGAGCCCGTCAGGGTCGTAGACCGCCCCGTTCACGTCGCTGACGGCGACGACGGTCGCGCCCCAGTCGTCGAGCAGGCGCGCCGCGTTCGCGCCGACGGAGCCGAACCCCTGCACCGCGACGGTCGTCTCCGCGAGGTCGCGCCCCTCGTAGTCGACCGCCTCCCGCGCGGCGATGGCCGTCGAGCGGCCGGGGGCCTCCTCGCGGCCGTACGAGCCGCCGACGATCGGCGGCTTGCCGGTGACGACGCCGGGGGTCGTCTCGCCCTGCTGCATCGAGTAGGCGTCCATGAACCACGCCATCGTCTGGGCGTCGGTGCCCATGTCCGGCGCGGGCACGTCCTTCGTCGGGCCGACCACGTCGCGCAGCTCCTCCGCGAACCGGCGCGTGAGCCGCTCGGTCTCGTCGTCGGTCAGCGACTTGGGGTCGACCGCGACCCCACCCTTCCCGCCGCCGAAGGGGAGGTCCATCACGGCGCACTTCCAGGTCATCCACATCGAGAGGCCGACGCACTCCTCCGCGGTGACCTCGGGATGGTAGCGGAGCCCGCCCTTGTACGGGCCGCGCACGTCGTCGTGCTGGGCGCGGTAGCCGGTGAAGACCTCGACGGAGCCGTCCTCGCGTTCGAGCGGGACGGAGACCTGCTGGACCCGGGTCGGGTGTTTGAGGCGCTCGACGACGTCGGGGTCGACGTCGACGTGGGCGGCGGCGCGTTCGAGCTGTCGGCGCGCGGTGACGAGCGTCGAGTCGGGCTCCTCCTCGGTGCCGGGGTCGTCGACTGTGGGTGTCGTGCTCATGGGTTGTGTATGGGTGGCTCGGTCGGTGTGGCTTGGTCGGTCGGTGTGGCTCGGTCGCGTTTCTCAGGTCGTGAACAGCCGGCGGGGGAAGTCCGCCAGCGTCTCCGCGCCCGTGCTCGTGACGCGGAACGTCTCGCTGATCTCCATGCCGATCTCGTCGGTCCAGATGCCGGGGATCATGTGGAACGTCATGTCCTCCTCGAGGACGGTCTCGTCGCCCGGCCGGATGCTGGCGGTGTGCTCGCCCCAGTCCGGCGGGTAGCCGAGCCCCATCGAGTAGCCGATGCGGTCCTCCTTCTCGAGGCCGTACTGCGCGATGGTCTCGCGCCACGCCCGCTCGACCGCCTCGCAGGTGACGCCGGGTTCGGCCGCGTCGAGGGCGGCCTCCAGCCCCTCGACGACGATGTCGGCGGTCTCCTCCAGTTTCGCCGGCGGGTCACCCACGAACGTCGTCCGGGCCAGCGGCGAGTGGTAGCGGTGACGACAGCCGGAGAGTTCGATGATAACCGGGTCGCCGTCCTCGAACTCGCGGTCGGTCCACGTCAGGTGCGGGGTTCCGGTGTGGTCGCCGGAGGGCATCAGCGGGACGATGGAGGGGTAATCCCCGCCGTAGTCGTCGGTCCCCCTGATGAGTCGGTCGTAGATCGCGGCCGCGGCCTCGTACTCCGGGACGCCCTCCTCGATGACGTCCAGCCCGGCCTGCATCGCGTTCTCCGAGATGCGAGCGGCCTCGCGCATGTACGCGATCTCCTGGTCGGACTTCTTGATCCGCACCCAGCCGACGAGCAGCGTCGCGTCGACGAACTCGGCGTTCGGGAGGTTTTCCTGGAGGCGCGTGTACGACTTCGCGGTGAAGTAGGCGGCGTCCATCTCCAGGCCGACGCGACCCTCCGCGACGCCCAACTCGTCGAGGACGCCCGCCACGTAGTCCATCGGGTGGAGGTCGTACGGGGAGTGGACGTGGTCGTCGCTGTACGCGCGGATGCTGTCGTCGTCGAGGTGCGTGGTCGCGCGCGCCCCGCCGCCGTCCATGTCGCGCCCGATCCACACCGGCTCGTCGCGGTCGGGCGTGACGACGACCGCCTGATGGACGTAGAAGGACCAGCCGTCGTAGCCCGTCAGGTAGTTCATGTTCGCCGGGTCGGCGACGACGATCGCGTCGAGGTCCTCCTCGCGCAGTCGCTCCTTCGTCCGCGCGACCCGACGCTCGTACTCGGCCGCCTCGAAGATGGTCTCTCGTGGCATGGTAACAGGTCGTCTACGAGAGGCATTGCCCAGCGCCCGTATAACTTTTTCGTGTATATTGAAAACAGATATTGTGTATAATCTGCGGCGCCGAACCGCTCGAATCCCCGCGATAGCGGGGCTCTCCGGCACGGAGTGCCGGCCACCACCGGCCGCGAGAGCCCACGAAACCCCCAATCCGTGCCTCTTGGCCCTGGGTTTTTGTAGCAGGTCGACGGAGGTACGACCATGCTTCACAGTACCGGACCGCTGTTGACGGTCCACCTCGGCGACCGGGAGACGTCGGAGACGGACATCACGGAGGTCCAGGAGCGCTACATCGGCGGGCGCGGCGTGGGGACGCGGCTCGCGCACGAGCGCATCCCGTTCGACGCGGACCCGCTCGGTCCGGAGAACCGGGCGGTGTTCACCACCGGCCCGATGCAGGCCTCCCAGATGAGCTTCACCGGCCGGACGAACTGCACCGCCGTCTCGCCGCTGACGGACGGCCTGCTCTCCTCGAACGCGGGCGGGTTCATGTCGCGTCACCTCGCGGCGACCGGCTACGGCGCGGTCGAGTTGACGGGCGAGAGCGACGAGTTGGTCGTCGTTCACGTCCGGGACGACGGCGTCGAGTTCGAGACCGTGCCGGACCTCCGAGAGGCGACCGTCCCCGAGACGACGGCGTACCTGGAGACGGAACACGACATCTCCAGCGACCGGACCGCGGTTATCGGCCCGGCGGGCGAGAACGAGGTCCGGTTCGCGTCGATCATGACGACGGAGGAGCGCGCGTTCGGCCGCGGGGGGCTGGGCGCGGTCCTCGGCGCGAAGAACGTCAAGGCGGTCACGTTCGGCGGCGAGTCGGCGCCCGACCTGGAGATCCCGGCGACCGCCAACGAGATCCACCGCGAGGCCGCGACGACGGACCACATCATGAAAGAGCAGGGGACGGTCGCGGTGCTGGACCTGGCCAACGAGATGGACGGGCTCCCCTCCTACTACTTCTCCGAGCGCTCCTTCGAGGGTGCCGACGGGATCAACGGCGACCGCGTCGCCGAGAAGAAGTACAAGAAGGGCACCTGCTCGGCGTGTGCGTTCGCGTGCAAGCTCCCGACCCGCGACGAGGAGCGCGGCGTCGAGACCGAGGGCCCGGAGTTCGAGGTGGCGATGGCGTTCGGCTCCAACTCCGGCGTCGACGACATCGTCGACGTGATGGAGTCGAACCGCCTCTGTGACGAGTACGGCCTCGACGCCATCTCGATGGGCAACACGGTCGCCGCCTACCTCGACGCGGAGGAGGAGTTCGGCAACCGCGAGCTCATCTGGGACCTCGTCGAGAAGACCGCCTACCGCGAGGGGGTCGGCGACACGCTCGCGGAGGGGATCGGCCGGATCCACGACGAGCTCGGCGTCGGGAACTGGTCGGTGAAGAACATGGACTTCGCGGCCCACGAGGGGCGGCTGCTCCACGGGCAGGCGCTCTCGTACGCGGTCGCGAACCGGGGCGCCGACCACATGTACGCCACGTTCTACTCGGTGGAGTACCCGCTCGTCGACGAGGACGAGGCGATGCCTCCGTCCGGGTTCGAGGGGAAGGCCGAGCGGCTCGTCGAGCGGGAGAACCTGATGGCGCTCAACGACAGCGGCGTCGTCTGCAAGTTCTCGCGGGACTTCATGACTCCCGAGCGCTACGAACTGCTGTTCGACGCCGACTTCGAGGACCTGCTGGCGGTCGGGGCGCGAACGGTGACGCTCGAGCGGCACTTCAACAACCGGCGCGGGATCGACGGCGCCGACGACCGCCTCCCGTACGAGGACGAGCTGCCGGGGCTCGACGACGCCATCGAGACCTACTACGACCGCCGCGGGTGGAACGACGACGGGACCGTGCCGGAGTCGGCGCTCCCGGCTCCCCCGGCGTAACGGCGTCCCTGGAGTCGTCCGGGTTCGGAAACGTCCCGGTCCGAAGCGCGCTACTCCGCGGTCGCCGCGATGGCGTCCGCGATGACCTCCGTGCCGACCTCCGCCTGCCGCTGGGTCAACACGAGCGGCGGGAGCAGCCGGACGACGTTGTCGTACTGGCCCGCCGTCCAGACGAGCACGCCGTGCTCGTAGCAGTACTGCTGGATCGCCTCGACGCGGTCGGCGTCGGGGTCACCGTCCGCGTCCACGAACTCGGCGCCGACGAACAGTCCCTTGCCGCGGACTTCGCCCAGCCCCGGATCGCCCGCGCCGGCGTCGCGGAGGCGGTCGCGGATCCACGCGCCGACCTCCGTCGCGTGGTCGAGCAGGTCGTGTGACTCGATATACTCGATGGCCCGGAGCCCGCCGACCATCGCGGGGACGTGGCCGCGGTAGGTGCCCGCGTGGTCGCCCGGCCCCCACGTGTCCAGGTCCTCGTGGTAGATCGTTCCGGAGAGCGGCTGGCCGTTGCCGCCGAGCGCCTTCGCGGTCGTCATCGCGTCCGGGGTCACGTCGTAGTGCTCGGCGGCCCACCATTCGCCGGTGCGGCCGAGCCCGACCTGGATCTCGTCGAACACCAGCGGCAGGTCGTTCTCGTCGGCGATCTCGCGGAGGCCGGAGAGGAACCCCTCCGGCGGGACGACGACGCCGCCCTCGCCCTGAATCGGTTCGACGAAGATGCCCGCGGGGTCGGTGAGCCCGCCGTACGGCTCCTCGACGATGGCGCGGACCTCCTCGAGCGCCCGGTTCACGGACGCCTCGGGGTCGCGGCCCTCGCGGAAGGGGTACGGGAACGGAGCGTGAACCACGTCCGGCAGCAGCGGCGCGTACGGCTTCTTGAACTTCTTGTTCGAGGTGATGCTCATCGCGCCGGCCGTCGCCCCGTGGTAGGAGTTACGGAACGCGAGCAGGCCGTTGCCGCCGGTGTTGTACTTCGCGAGCTTGATCGACGCCTCGACGGCGTCGCTGCCGGTCGGACCGCCGAAGACGACGCGGCTGTTGCCGGCCAGCGAGCCGGGCGCGATCTCCTCCAGTTTGTCGATCAGGTCGATCCGCGGCTGCGTCGGGAAGTCGACGGCGTGCGTGAGCTTGTCGATCTGCTCGTGGACCCCCTCGTTGACGTAGGGGTTGGCGTGCCCGACGTTGTAGACGCCGATGCCCGCGAAGAAGTCGAGGAAGACGTTTCCGTCCGCGTCCTTCAGGGTCGCGCCGCGCCCCTCCTCGAACGCGAGGGGGATGTTGTTGGGGTACGCGACCGCGCTGCTGTCGATGTCGTCCTGTCTGTCGAGAAGCCGCCGGGACTCCGGGCCGGGGACGTCGTCGACGGTCGGTTCCTCCGCGAAGTGCAGGTCGTGGATCGGCGGTCCCGCCATATGCCCCTCGATACGACACGTCTACAAAGGGCTGGTGCAACCAGCAAGCTGTGACGGTGTAAACAAAATTTGTTTTCGGAGGGGGAGTCCATTCGGGAATCGGCCCTCACCTCGGAGGCGGCCGCGCCTCACGCGGGCGGCCGAATGCGTCAGCATTCACCGGTTCGGATGGCTATACGCGAATGCCGCTCCGAGAGGGAGCACCCGCTCGCCAGGAGTCACATGTTCCGATCGCTTCAGACACTCCGAAACTCGGGGAACGTCGCACTCCTGCTCACCGTGTCGGTGGGCTGGCTCCTGTCGCTCGGGATCCGGATCGTCTACCCGGTCCTGCTCCCGGACATCATGACCGAGTTCGGAATGCGATTCACCGGCGGCGGCGCCCTCCTCTCGGCGCTGTGGATATCGTACGCACTCATGCAGTTTCCGGCCGGAATACTCGCGGACCGGTTCGGCGAGCAAAGCGTCCTGCTCGCCAGTCTCGGCCTCGGAGGGGCGGCTGCGGTGCTCATCGTCGCGGCGCCAGCGTTCGCGCTCTTCGCCGTGGCGACCGTCCTGCTGGGGGTCGGCACCGGGCTGTTCGGGCCGAGCAGGGTGACGGTCCTCTCGGACGTGTTTCCGGACCAACGCAACACGGCGATCAGCTTCAGTCAGGCCGCCGGAAACGCTGGGAACGCGCTGCTGCCCATCGCGGCGGGGATGATCGCCGTCGCCTTCGGGTGGCGGTACGGGTTCGGATACCTGCTTCCGGGGTTCCTGCTCACGTTCGTCGGCGTCGCCCTGTTCGTGCCGTCTCGGACCTCCGCGGCACCGACGAGCGAGTCGGGCGGTGCATACCTCCGAACACTACGCCGCGTCGTCGGCGAGCCGCCCGTGCTGTACGCGACCGCGATCCTGTTCTGCCTATTGTTCTACTATCAGGGGATCACGGGGTTCCTCCCGACGTACCTCCTGGAGACCAAGGGGCTTTCGCAGTCGGCCGTTTCTGTGGTCTACGGCGGCTTCTTCGCGGCGGCGATCGGGCTCCAGTTCCTCGCCGGAGCCGCCGCGGACCGATACGGCGAGCGCCGGGCCGTCGCCGGGTTCGTCGCCGCCGGGTTCGTCGGCGCGGCCGCGCTCCCGTTCGCGGAGGGCGCGGTCCCGGTGGTCGGGGCGGTGCTGCTGTCGGCGTCGATCCTCGGCGCCATCCCGCCTGCGAACACGAACATCGTCCTCCAGCTCCCCGACTCGATGCAGGGCAGCGGCTACGGGCTCCTCCGCTCCGTGTACATCGGTCTCGGTGCGACCGCCCCGCCGATCATCGGCCGCCTCGGCGACGCCGGCGCCCTCGACGCCGGGGTGCTCCTCGCCGCGGTCGTCGCGCTCGGCGCCGTCGTCGGGTGCTACGGCCAGCCCGACCCGTAGCGGAGGTCGACACCGAACGGGAGCAGTATCCCCCGAAACGCGTCGTCACCGGGCGCCATTTATGACGCCGGCGGGACAGTTCCATCCATGTCTCAAGCACGCCTCATCGTCGACCTCCCGGAGGGGCCGTGGGTGGCCGACGTGTCCCGCGCACACCCGGAGGCGACGTTTCAGGTGCTGACCGCGCTCGCGGGGGACGGACCCGGATTCGCGCTCGTCTGGATCACCGGCGCCCCGATCGATCCGATCCTCGACGACATGGCAGCCCACCCGGCCGTGACCGAGTTGTCGGTGGCCCAGCGGACGGAGCGCGAAGCGACGGTCCAGTTCGAGACCTCCGCGCCCCTGCTCCTGATCGCCGCCAAGCGCGCCGGCGTCCCGATCGAGATGCCGCTGGAGATCCGGGACGGGGAGGCGACGATCGACGTGACGGGTCCCCACGACCGCCTCTCGGCGCTGGCCGCGCAGTTCGACGACCTCGGGGTCCCGTTCGAGGTGCGCTACGTCCGCGAGCGCGTGGAGCCGAGCGAACTGCTCACCGACGCGCAACGAGAGATCCTCCTCGCGGCGGTCGAATCCGGGTACTACGACACGCCCCGAACCTGTTCGCTCACCGACCTCGCCGATCGGGTCGGGGTGGCGAAGTCCACCGCGAGCGAGACGCTCCACCGCGCGGAGGCGGCCGTGATCCGGGAGTTCGTCGACGACCTCCCCGGCTACGTCCGGGAGGAACGGTCGGAGGAATCCTGACCGCGCCGCCCGCGGCCGACCCGCGCGGAAGCGGGACGCGATAGCCCGGGAGGTCGGTTTAGACGATCGTACCGGAGTTTAAGTCAAAACACCGGATATGTTCGGAGGTTGTCCCCACGGGCCGGGAACTTCCAACTCGTTTCATGGTAGTCCTACCGCTATGTCCACCTGGAGGGAAACCCAATGTCCCACACGACGCAGACCGGACGGCGACAGTTCCTGACCACCGTCGGCCTCGGCGGTGCGGCCCTGCTGTCGGGCTGCGTCTCGGCGCCGGCGGCGCAGACGAACGACGTGGACGAGCCGTCGGACGCGGGACCGTCGACGGAGGCCGCGGCCGCGAGCCTCGACCCCGCGAAGCCGGTCGACGTCGACCGGGTCGCCGCGGACCCGACCGCGGTCCCCGACCCGATCGACCGCGACGAGCCGCGGGAGCTGGAGTTCACGCTGACCGCGGAGGAGGTGACCGCCGAGATCGAACCCGGCGTCACCTTCGACTACATGACCTACGACGGGCAGATCCCCGGGCCGATGCTTCGCGTCAGGGAGGGCGACCGCGTGCGCCTGCGCTTCGAGGTGCCCGCGGACGAGAACGAGCTCCCGCACAACGTCGACTCGCACGCCATCTACGGCCCGGGCGGCGGCGCGGAGGCGACGACGCTCGCGCCCGGCGACGACGCGGCAGTCATCGAGTTCACCGCCAGCTACCCCGGCGTCCACATCTACCACTGCGCGGTGCCGAACATGGACGTGCACATCAGCTCGGGCATGTTCGGCGCGGTGATCGTCGAGCCGAAGGAGGGACTCCCCGAGGTGGACCGCGAGCTCTACTTCGGCCAGCACGAGCTGTACACGACCGGCGAGGTCGGCGAGGAGGGCCACCACGCTTTCGACCGCGAGGCGATGGAGAACGAGGAGCCGACCTACGTCGTCTTCAACGGCGAGCCGTACGCGTTCACCGCGGACGGCTACGGGCCCGTGACGGTCCAGCGGGACGAGACCGTCCGCGTCTACTTCGCGAACGGCGGTCCGAACAAGATCAGCTCGTGGCACCCGATCGGCAACGTCTGGGCGCGGCTCTACCGCGACGGCGACGTGCTGAGCGAGCCGGCCCGAAACGTCGAGACGACGCCGGTCGCGCCCGGTACCGTCACCGCCGCCGAGATGGAGACGCCGGTGCCCGGCCCGATCAAGATCGTCGACCACGCGCTCAGCCGGGCGGGCCGCCGCGGCGCCCTCGGCGTGGTGCAGGTCGAAGGCGAGGAGAACCCCGACGTGTACGACGAGGACGCCTGATCGACCTCCCGGCAGGGAGCGGTCCCGGCCGGCGAGGGTCGCCGCACCGCTTTTGCCCCCCGGCGCGAATGGTGTGACCGCATGACATCAGACCGCGTCATCGACCTGCTGCGCAAGGCCTACAGCGACGAGATCGAGACGGTGATGAACTACCAGACGAACGCCATCGTCCTCGACGGCGTCCGCGCCGAGGAGATCAAGGAGAGCCTCAAACAGGACATCCAGGAGGAGCTGGGACACGCCGAACAGATCGGCCAGCGCCTCAAACAGCTCGACGCCCGCCCGCCGGGGTCGGCGGAGTTCACCGCCCGGCAGGACTCCCTGCAGCCGCCCGAGGACTCGACGGACGTGCTCTCCGTGATCCGGGGCGTGCTCGACGCCGAGGAGGACGCCATCGAGACGTACCGCTCCCTCGTCGACGCGGCCGAGGAGGCCGGCGACCCCGTCACCGAGGACCTCGCGGTCACCGTCCTCGCGGACGAGGAGGCCCACCGCACGGAGTTCCGCGGCTTCGAGAAGGAGTACAGCAGCGACTGAAACCGGCTCCGCCGGACCCGCGTCAGCGGGAGGGTGACTCGACGCGAGTCGGCCGCGGACGCCCCGCCGGCTGACGGTGCCGCCATCGGGATCGAGACCCGACGGCCGGCACGCCGGTTCGACCATCGAACAGAGGTAATGACAAGAAAAATTGAATGACGGATCTCATATATTTTCAGACGGTCGGTTTCCTAACCAAGATATAAACACAAATAAAAATGTAAATATGGGAGAGATTCGGCTGATATTCTAATTTTCACCCTGTAAAGAGAGATTTTTTGTGATTAAGAGAAAAGTGTCCACAGCGCGTATTGTCTACTTATCGTTCTTTTTGTAGTTTCATAAATAACCAGACACAAAAAGGCCCGCGGGTAGACACGGAAGCAGGTGCGGACACTGAGTGCCGCGAAGGTCGAAGTGGACCCGCCGCGGCAGGTGGACGGGAGCGGGGTCAGCCGGGTCGCGGTCGCCTCACGCGCTGGCGACGACTTCGATTTCGACCCCGATGTCGATGGGGAGCCGGGAGACCTCCATGGCGGCCCGTGCCGGGTACGGTTCGCTCATGTACTCGGCGTACACCTCGTTGACGGCGTCGTAATCGTCCATGTCGGTGACGTAGACGTTCGCGTGGACGACGTTCTCCAGCGACGTACCCGCCGCCTCGAGGATCGCGGCGACGTTCTCCAGCGTCCGTGCGGTCTGTTCGCTCACGTCCTCGGAGACGACCTCGCCGGACTGCGGGTCGACTGGACCCTGTCCGGAGACGTAGACCCGGCCGTCGTCGATGATCCCCTGCGAGTACGGTCCGATCGCGTCCGGCGCGTCGTCAGTGCTGACTTCCTGCATACGTCGAGTGTCTCACAGCGACCGCTTGTATCTTTCGTCAGCGCGCCGCCGGGCCGGACGGCACCGGATCGACGGCCCGCCGTCACCGGAACCGGAGCTCCCCGAACTCCGCGGGACGGTGGAAGTCCGGTTCCGGCGCGTCGACCGGGTTCCACGCCGCGTAGAGCGGCTCCGGCCGCTTCCGGATCCGGTAGAAGTTCGCGCGCCACCGATCGCCCGACACCGGGGCGACCGCGTCGCCGGCGAGGGCGCCCAGGGTCTCGAACGGGAGCGCCGCCGCGACCCACCACCCCTCGTCGTCGGGTTCGGGATCCTTCGTGGGGCCGTCGATCGAACTCCGGATCCGGACGTCGCCCGCCGCTTCCGGGTCCACGAGCGCCCGGTCCGTGCGACCGGCCCCGTAGCCCAGCCGGAAGGTCCCGACGCAGTTCACCTCGAGGTTGACGTACGCGTCGCCGCTCGCCGGCCGCGGAGCGGCGAAGAACTCGACGCAGCTGTCCTCCCACACCGGCCCGTTCAGCCGCGTCGCCGTCGCGTAGCTGTGCCCGTCGACCACCTCGTAGTGCAGGTACAGCGTCTCGTCGTCGTACAGCACTCTCGCGGTCGTGGACGGCCGCCGCTCGGGAGCGGTCCAGCGGAACCGGTCGATCGGAACGGGATCCGCGCGCTCCCACGCCGTCCCCGCCACGTCCCCGCCGAGCGGCGGCGACTTGGAGACGCGGCGAACCGCGGTCGTCCTCATCGACCGGTCGGCGGCTCGTCGGCCTGATAGATCTCGTTCTCGAACGACTGCGGCAGCCCCGCGGTCAGACCCCCGTCGACGACGACGTTCTCGCCGGTGATGAAGCCGGAGCGGTCGCTGGCCAGGAACAGCGCGGTGTCCGCGACCTCGCGCGGTCGGCCGAACCGACCGAGCGGGTACTGGTCGAGCCACCGGTCGCGGGCGCTCGTCCCGCCCGACCGCTCCTCCGTGCTCTCCATCTCATCGCGGCGGTTCTGGGTCTCGATCGTCCCCGCCGAGAGCACGTTCGACCGGATCCCGTACTGCCCGTAGTGGGTGGCGATGTTCCGCGACAGCGCGAGGAGTCCGCTCTTCGCCTCCGAGTAGCCCGCGAGCCCGATCCCGAAGAGCCCGTTCACCGAGCCGACGTGGACCATCGACCCGCCGCCGGCGGCGATCATCGCCGGCAGCGCCTCCCGAGCGAGGAGGTAGGGGGCCTTCAGGTTCAGCTCCAGCATCCACTCGAACTCCTCCTCGCTACACCGGTGGAGCAGGTCCGCCGACTCGACGGAGCCGCCCGCGTTGTTGACGAGGACGCGGAGGTCCCCGAACTCCTCGACCGCCGTGTCGACGAGGTCGCGGACGGCGTCCGCGTCGGTCACGTCACACTCGACCGGAACGACGCGCCCGTCGTGCGCGTCCGTGAGCTCCTCCGCGACGGCCGCGACGTCCTCGTACGTCCGCGAGCAGATCGCCACGTCGCCGCCCGCCTCGGCGAACGCCGCCGCGATCTCCTTCCCGATGCCGCGTGATGCGCCGGTCACGATCGCCGGACGGTCCGCTAGTGACAGCTCGACCATGTCGGCTGAACCATCAGCGGGGGCGATAAAGAAGGTTCCGACGCGAGCGGCGGACGTCGAGGAACGCGGTCGATCCGCGGTGGGAAACGCGCGGCGCTAGACCTCGTACCGCTCGACCATTTCCCGGTCGATCTCGACCCCGAGCCCGGGCTCGTCGGGGACGCGCATGCAGCCGTCCGTGACCTCGAAGGGGTCGGCGATGACGTCGTCCTGCCAGGCGTAGTAGGTCGTGTCCGGCGGGAGCGAGAAGCCCGGAATTCCGTGGACCGCCTGGAGGATGGCCGCGGTTCGGATCCCCAGATCGAACGCGCAGTGGTGCGTGAACGGGACGCCCGCGTCCTCGACGATCGAGGCCTGCTGCCGGAGCCCGCTGATCCCGCCCGCGGGCGTGAGGTCCAGCACGGCGACGTCCATGGCGCCGGCGTCGACGAGCGACCGCAGGTTGTTCGGGATGTAGGTGTCCTCGTTCGGCGCGATCGGCTGCCGGAGCCGCTTCCGCAGGGTGGCCAGCGAGTCGTGAGCGTTGACCCGGATCGGCTGCTCCATGTACTGGAGGTAGATCCCCGAATCCTCCAGCGCCGCGCCGACGCGGACGGCCTGGTCGAGCGACCAGCCCTGGTTCGGGTCGAGCCGGAACTCCAGGGCGCCGTCGACCTCGTCGTGCATGGCCTCGATACGGGCCACGTCCTGTTGCCAGTCGCGGCCGGCCTTGGTCTTGAGCACCGAGAAGCCGGCGTCGACCGCCTCGCGGGCCTTCGCGCGCGACTCGGCGGGCGGAAGGATCCCGAGACAGAACGCGAACTCGACGTCCCGGTCGGTGCCGGACTCGCGGTCCGCCGCGTCCGCGTTCATCGCGGTCGTCTGCTCCGGCGCCGTCGACCCGCCCAGCAGCTCGTAGACGGGCTTCTCGAGCGCCTTGCCGGCGATGTCCCAGCAGGCGGTCTCGACGGCGGCGAAGAACAGCTCGACGTTCGTGTACTCGATGAAGACCTGCCGGCGGAGCCGCTCGACCTCGAACGGGGACTGGCCCTCGATGAGGGGGCCGATCCCGTCCTCGATGACGGACTCGGTCGCCGCGGCGGTGAGGAACGTCCGCATCTCGCCCCAGCCGGAGACCCCCTCGTCGGTCTCGACCTCGACGAGGACCCGCTCCATCGAGTCGACCTGCCCGTGATTCGTCACGTACGGGCCGATGCCGAGCGGTTCGTCGAGGTCGACCAGCGGTACGTCTACAGTCGTGGCTGTCACGCCCGTGATTTCCATGTGACTCAGTGCAGGGGCCCCGTAAAAGAAGCTACCGTCTCCTCACCGAATTGCCGCCTCGATCCAGTCCAGCGACCGGTCGGGGAGCAGCCCGTAGTTGTAGAAGGAGACGCGGGGGACGCCCTCCTCGCGGAGCCCGTCGACGATGCGTGAGAGCGTGTTCGGGTCGTCGATCGCGGGATGGCCGGGGAGCAGCCCGACGTGGATCGGAACGTCCGCATCCAGGTCGTCGACCAGCCGGTAGGCGCGGAGCACGTCCTCGCGGCTCGACTCGTAGGCCGGGAGACAGAAGTAGTCGACGTGCTCGGAGAGCGCGGTCGGATCGACGCCAGCCATCCACTCGCGGCCGGGTTCGGGCATCCCGACGTAGTAGCCCAGTTGCGCCCCCCCCGCGGCCGCCGCCAGGTCCGCGTAGAGGTCCGTGAGCGTCTCCTGGCGAACGGTCACGTAGTCGTCGACGGGGGGGTGCCGTCGCAGCCACTGCTCCGGAACGGTGTCGCTCGGGAGTCGCCCGGCGACGATGTCGTCGAGGGCCGTCACGGCCGCCTCGCGCGCCCGTTCGACGTCGACCCCGCTCGCCGCGGCGTGCTCCCGGCAGTGGTCACAGAAACAGAGGCCGAACAGGAACTCGCCGAGCGTCCCCAACTCGGCGTGGATCTTCTGGTGGTGCCAGCCGAAGCCGGTGCCGTAGAAGTAATCGAACGTCTCCAGCTCGATCCGGTCGAACCCCTCCCGCGACGCGAGGTCCGCGACGAGCGAGCGCAGATACCGGCGGACCGCCGGGTTCGAAGGGCAGAGTCCGAAGACCAGGTCGTCGCCGTACGGCGACGTGAGCGTCGCGTCGGGGTTCGCCATTCCGAGCCGCGAGTTGTGACAGCCGACCGTCCACGACGTCAGCCGGAGGTCCCCGGCGGCGGCCGCGATCGCGTCGACCCAGTCCTCGTCCATCCCCTCGTAGGGGTGCGGTCGGAGCATCCCGTACTCGCCGTCGGGCCGGAAGTACGAACTCGCGTGCGCGAAGTGCGTCTTCCGCTGCGGGTTGTGCGGGGAGAAGGCCTGCACCGAGTGATAATTCGTCGCCAGGTTCAGCTCCCCGATCCCGATCTCCCGGAGGCGCGACGCGACCGCGTCGACCCCCTCGTCGCGCACGTCCCACGGATACGCCCACGTGGCAAACTCCATGGCTCTACAGCGACGCCGAGGCAGTTAAAACTCCGGTCACGCGGAAACCGTCCGCGGAGAGCGGTCCGGAGGGCTCTCGATGCCCGCGAAGAGCGTCCCCGAGGGGGTCGCTACTCCTTCACCGCGCCGGCGGTCATGCCAGAGACGATGTACTCCTCGAGGAACGCGAAGAGGATCAGAAGCGGGATGATCCCGATGACCGAAGCGGTCAGCATCATCCGCCAGTCCGTCTGCAGCGCCCCGACCATCGAGAAGACGCCCCGTGGGACGTTGTACTTCCCGGCGTCCGTGAGGAACGTCAGGACGAACAGCAGCCGGTTCCACGCGTACAGGAACGTGTAGGTGACGCTCGCGACGAGCGCCGGCTTGGTCAGGGGCAAGACGATCTTCGTCAGGATCTGCCGCTGTTCGGCACCGTCGATCCGCGCCGACTCCTCGAGCGACACCGGGATCGTCTTGAAGTAGCCGTACAGCATCCACACGTTGAACGGCAGCGTGAACGCCGCCGCGGGGATGATGACGGCGAGGTAGCTGTCGAACAGCCCGACGGTCGTGATCACGTCGAAGAGCCCGACGATGAGCACGACCGGGGCGAACATCTGCACGACGAGCACGGACAGCAGGAACGTCCGCTTCCCGATGAAGTCGTTCCGCGCACACGAGTACGCGGCCGGGATGGCCAGCGCGAGCGTGAGGACGACGGTGCCGATGGAGATCAGGAAGCTGTTGGCGACCCACAGGAGCACGTCCGTCTGGCTCCACACCTGCAGGTACGCCTCGATCGTGGGGTCCGCGGGCACGAGCGTCGCCGGACTCGAGAATATCTCCGACTCGGTCTTGAGCGTGCTCGAGAACATCGCGTAGAACGGGAACATCATGACGCTCAACAGCGCGATGAGCATCCCGTACAGGCGGACCTTGCGGAGCCACGTCCGCTGTTGGCCGGCCATCGTCATAGCTCCTCACCTCCGTGCGTGTAGACGCGCAGGTAGACGATGGCGAACACCAGGAGGAAGAGGAACCCGATGACGCTGAACGCGGCGCCGCGGCCGAGGTTCCCGTTCTCCAGGCCGACCTGGTAGATCCAGATCACCAGCGTGGACGTGGTGTTGATCGGTCCCCCGCGAGTCATCGTCCAGATGGTGTCGAAGCTGACGAACGTCCAGATGGTCGACAGCAGGGTGGCGATCAGGATGACCGACTTCAGCTGGGGCAGCGTGATGTACCGGAACTGGTGCCAGCGTTCGGCACCGTCGATCGCGGCCGCCTCGTACAGTTCCTCCGGGATGGACTGGAGTCCCGCGAGGAAGATGATCGCCATGAACGGCGTTCCGATCCAGATGTCCGCCACGACGACACCGAGCCACGCGATGTCCGGGTTTCCGAGGATGCCGACGCCCTGGTCGACGACGCCGAGCTTGAGCAGCACGGCGTTGATGTAGCCGTACTGCGGGTGCTCGATCCAGCGGAACACGACCGCGGAGATGGCGTACGGGATCCCCCACGGGATCAGGAACGCCGTCCGGAAGAACTTCCGGCCCTTGATGTCGCCCTTCAGGTGGACGGCGATCAGCAGGCCCAACAGCGTCTTCCCCGCGACCCCGACGACGACCCAGCGGCCGGTCTGCCAGAGGAGCTGGTAGAAGATGTCGCTGCCGAGTATCTCGACGTAGTGTTGGAACCCGACGTACGTCTCGACCGACGAGTCGGCGGGCGATTCATACAGCGACAGCCGGAACGTCTCGATGATGGGATAGCCGACGACGCTCAGCAGGAAGATCGCCGCGGGGGCGATCAGCAGGTACGCGCGGCTGTTGTGGCGGAGGTAGTCGACCCCCCGCTCGAGGCGCGAACCGGCCGGCGTCTCGGCGTACTCCTCTGCGGTGCCCATTCGTGTGGATCACTCCATCGCGTCTTCGAGGTCGGACTGCGCGTCGTTGAGCGCCTTCTGCGGGGACTTCTGTCCGCCGAGGGCCTCCTGGATCGCCTGGACCATGCGGTTATTGAACTCGTTGAAGTTCGAGAGCTTCGGCCGCGCGCGGGCGTACTGCCCGGCCTCGATGTAGGGGGCCCAGTTCGACGACTCCTGGAAGTAGTCGCGTTCCCCGACCTCCTCGACGGTCGGCATGAACCCCTTGTTCGTCGCGTACTCGAAGTGACGGTCCGGCTCGAGGTAGAACCTGAGGAGGTCCTCCGCCAGGTCCTTGACCTCGGTCTGTGCGAAGATCGAGACGGCGTCGATCGTGTTCAGGCTGTACCGCCCCTCCGGGCCGGCCGGCACCTGGACGATCCCGTAGTCGAAGTCGACCTCGTCGTTCTCCTTCGCGGCGTCGATGTTGATCCCGGTGTAAACGTGAGCGATGACCATGCCGAGCTCGCCGGACTCGAACAGCTGACGGATGTCCTGTCGGGTCGACGAGAGCGGCGAGGGCTGGGTGATCCCGTACTCCTGATGCAGGTCGGAGTAGAGCCCGAGCGCCTCGACTCCCTCGTCGGAGTTCACGACCGGCCGCCCCTCGTCGTCGATCAGGTCGGCGCCGTGCGACCAGTGGTAGTGGTAGTACTGCGAGCCCGTCTCGATGGCGTCAGCTCCCGCGAGCCCGAGCGCGGGCGTGTCGGTCTCGTCGCGGATCTGCTCGCCGGCCGCGATCATGTCCTCCCAGGTGTCGAGCTGAGGGTCCTCGGGGTCGAGCCCGGCCGCCTCGAACACGTCCTTGTTGTAGTAGAGGCACTTGTTCGACGCGGCCCACGGCGCCCCGTAGTAGGACCCCTGATACATGCAGCCGTCCGCCATGCCCTGGTAGAAGCGGTCGCCGAAGTCGCCCTCCATGAGCTCGTCGATCGGTTCGAGCTCGCCCTTGCCGACGAGCTGGGGGATCCACCGGGCCGGCCAGCGAGCGACGTCGGGCGCCTCGCCCCCGTCGACGCGGTTGTTCACCGTCTGCTGGGCGTTGTCCCAGGTGACGCTGGTGAACTCGAGGGTGACGTCGTGTTCCTCCTCGAACTGCGCGTTGTTCTCCTCGAAGAACGACTCGATGTTGTCCCCGACGCCCATCGTCAGGAACTGGATCGTCCGTCCGTCGTCGCTGCCGCCGCCGCTCCCGCCTTCGGTGCCGTCTCCGCCCCCGGAGCCGCCGTCGTCACCGAGACAGCCCGCCAACGCGATGATTCCGCCGCCACCCATCGCCTCGAGGACTTTTCGCCGATCGATGCTCCCGTCAGTGTCGCTAATCTTGTCGGTCGACATCTGCGCTAGACATTCACTTGCGGTTATTAATATCTTTGGGTAGTCACAACGGTTCGCCCGCCGCGACGCCGATTCATCGGTTGTGCTCGTGGATGGCCGTGAACATGGCGCCGAGCTCGTCGGTCACGATGTCGTGGATGCGCTCGCCCTTCTCCGCGCTGGCGAGTTCCGGGGCGCCGATGTCCCCCGTGTCCGAGTACTCCTCGAACTCGCGGTAGACCGAGAGCTGGCCGCCCTCGAGGAGGTCCCCGCCGCCCCACTCGTAGTGTTCGTCCCAGCGCGTCCCCTCCTCGATCATCGCGTCCACGACCAGGTCGGGACGGAGGTAGAGCATGAGCGACGTCTCGTACTCGCCGCCGTGGGCCATGCCTCCCGGATCGCTGTCGCGGAGGGCCGCGATCTCCGACGCCGCGAGCTGGAAGTACGTCGTCCCGAGCACCTCCGCGTCCGTCGTCTTCCCGAGCGTGCTCACGAGCGCGTCGATGAGGGCGGCGTTCCCGCCGTGCCCGTTCACGAAGCAGACGGCGTCGAAGCCGTTCTCGAGCCCCGTCCGGCCGATGTCCTCCAGGGTCTGCCTGAGGTGCTCGAACTCGAGCGAGAGCGTGCCGCCGAACGAGAGGTGATGCGGCGAGAAGCCGCTCCAGACCGGCGGCGTGACGAGGATCGGCACGTCGTCCCGCAGCGACTCCGCCGCTCCGTGGACCATCGCCTCCACGAGGAGCGTGTCGGTGATCACGGGCAGGTGGTGTCCGTGCTGTTCCACGCTCCCGACGGGAACGACGAGGATGGAACCGTCCTGCCGACCGACATCCTTGATCGCCGCGTACGGTTTGCCAGCCCATTCCCACTCGTTCGTACCGATGGTCTCGTGGATCATTGGACCGTCCTCACGTCGCGTGCTCCGCGGCCGTCTCGGTCGGTACCCGGTCGCCCGTCTCGTCGAAGAAGTGGACGTCCGCGACGTCGAAATCGAGCATGACTCGCTCGCCGGGGTCGGGTCGGAACTCGTTGTCGACGCGGGCGATGATCTCCGTCTCCCCGCCGTCGTCGGTAGGCGGAGTGAGGTAGAGGTAGTTGTCCGCGCCCATGGGTTCGACGACGTCGACGTCCGCGGGGATCCGACCGGCCCCGTCGGCCGGATACAGGTCCTCGGGGCGAACGCCGAGCGTGTATCGGCCCGGCGGCAGCGACACGTCGAGGTCCGTCTCGAAGCTGTCCCCCGTGACGGAGATGCCCCCGGGGGTTGACTCCACGTCGACCTCGAAGAAGTTCATGCTGGGAGAGCCGATGAACCCGGCGACGAACCGGTTGTTCGGCTCGCCGTAGCAGACCTCCGGTTCCGCGATCTGCTGGAGCTCGCCCTCGTTGAGGATCGCGATCCGGTCGCCCATCGTCATCGCCTCGGTCTGGTCGTGCGTGACGTAGATCGTCGTGACCCCGAGCTCCTCGTGGAGCCGCTGGAGCTCCGTCCGCATCTGCGAGCGGAGCTTCGCGTCGAGGTTCGACAGCGGCTCGTCCATCAGGAAGACCTCCGGGTCCCGGACGATCGAGCGACCGAGCGCGACCCGCTGCTGTTGTCCGCCGGACAGTTGCTTCGGGTACTGGTCGAGGAGTTCGGGGATCTCGAGGAGGTCGGCGGCGTCCTCGACGCGCTCGTCGATCTCGGCGTCGTCGTACTCCCCGGAGAGCCGCAGTCCGAAGGACATGTTCTCCCGCACGGTCATGTGCGGGTAGAGCGCGTAGTTCTGGAACACCATCGCGATATCCCGGTCCTGCGGCCGAACGTCGTTGACGACCTCCGACCCGATCGTGATCTCGCCGCCGGAGATCGTCTCCAGCCCCGCGACCATCCGGAGCGTCGTCGACTTCCCGCACCCGGAGGGACCGACGACCACGAGGAACTCGCCGTCGCGGACGGTGAGGTCGATGTCCTCGACCGCGAGCACGTCGTCGTAGACTTTTGTGACGTCTGACAGCTGTACTTGGCTCATTGTAGCCTGTCGGCATCTCCATAGCGGCACACAAAAAATTATCGGCGGACAACGCGGGGACCGCCGACCGGATCCGCGTCCGAGTCGACAGCCAATTTTGACGATGACAAAGATTATGCCGATCGCGACGGCATGAGAAACCATGACCGATGATCGTTCGCCGAGGCGGATCAAGTCCGTGGGGATCGCGTTTGACATACTCAAAATACTCAGAAATGAGGAAGGAGCGACGGTGACCGAGATCGCCGAGGAGATCGATCGCTCCCCGGGCACGACGCACACGTACCTCGCGACGATGCAGGAAAAGGGGTACGTGAGAGTCGAGGACGGCGAGTATCAGGTCGGGCTCTTCGCGCTCCCGCTCGGGGAGTACGTCAGAGCCACGTCGCGACTGTACCAGGTCGGGAAGCCGGAAGTCGATAGACTGGCACAGGAGACGGGCGAGGCGGCACACCTCGTCGTGGAGAGTCACGGCCGGGAGATCCTGCTGTACGAACAGTTCGGCCCCGACGCGGTCGGCGAGGATCTCTACACGCGGATCAAGGGGTATCCTCGTCGGAACCTCCACTGCTCGGCCGCGAGCAAGGCGATCCTCGCTCACCTCGACGAGTCACGGCGAGACGAGATCCTGGCAGACTACCAGTTCGTCGCGCGGACGCCGAACACGATCACCGACGAGGAGACCCTCCGCGCGGAGCTGGAACGGGTCCGGCAGGTCGGCTACGCGATCAACGACGAAGAGCAGATCACGGGCGTCCGCGCGGTCGCCGCACCGATCGTCCACGAGGACACGATCTACGGTGCGATCAGCCTCTCGACACCGACGAGCCGGATGCCGGAAGACGAGTTCGTGAGCACGGCGCCGGAACGAATCCTCGACGTCGCAAACGTCATCGAAGTGAACATCCAGACGCCGTAGCGGAAGCCGCGATCCGATCCTCCCGGCCGGCCGCGATAGAAATTAAAGATCGTGATAATACGGCGGAGAAAGACGGAAACGAGGTTCCTCTCGAAGCAGTATCCCAAAATTTGGAAGAGCACCGGCGATAGAAACGAAGGGGAACGCGGAGAGCACTCCCGAATCCCGCCCACATCAATTTGACATTGGCAAAACATCGGAGCGACATCGAAGCGACGCGATCGGTCGAAGAGGGCATTACAGCGATACGCACGTAACGGCACAGTCGAGCGAGCGGATTCACAGTCACACGACCGACGTGAAACGACCGGACGCCGAGTGGACAGACGGTAGAATACTCAGAATGGAAAACAACAAATATATCAAATACATCTTCACGTAGACATATAGGGTAAGACGGTCTCCCAGGGAAACGAAACACGGGTCGAGCAGGTGAAAGGTGCCGTAACGGTACGGCTGAACTCAAGACGTACAGATACACGGAGATCAGCCACGTCAAACGGTGAGTCGTGAACACCGTGTGTGACAGGAGATCTTTAGACCTTGTAAAAATTTTGGAATTTCTACCCATTCCGCGATCTGACCCCTCGGTGAAAAAGTAGCACGTTGAGTATATTTTCTATATCCAACCAGATGAGATATGTTTTCGTGTCCGCCGACGAGCACGGGTGGGCGATGGCCGCACCCACAGAAGGTCGAACGAGGGGGGAAGAGCGTAGCCGATCAGCTGCCGCGACCGACGTCGGGGCGGAGCGTCGAGGTGGACTACCGAACGGCCGTCGAGGGGCACCGTCGCGATGCGGTTTCGGTCAGGACTCCCCACGGTCCGGACCGTCCGTCGCCTCGCCGGTCGGGTCGCCGCCCCCGATCGGGAGAATCCGCGCCGGGAGCCCCGCGGCGTCCGGCGCGTGAACCGCGACGACGCGGAGGAGATTCGCGAGGAACGCCAAGAGTCCGAGCGCGGCGAGCGCGAGGCCGGCGAGCGCGAGCATCGACGGCGCGCCGACGCCGACGAGGTCGGCGGTCGCGGCCGCGAGCACCAGCGCGCTCCCGCCGACGGTGGCGACGAGGTCCGCCCGCGCGAGCCGTTCGCCGGTGAGGTCGTCGATCGTCGGGACCGGTTCGAGTCCGACGCGGTCGCTGTACCGATGGACCCAGATCAGGAACGGGACGACGTGGTACAGCGTCCCCGCCACGACGAAGCCGATCGCCGCGAACAGCAGGACCGGGCCGACGGACGGGGTGCCGAACCTGAGCGCGGGCGCGAGGACCCCCGGACCGGAGGCGCCGAGGACGGCGGCGCGGACCCACGCCGCGCCGGCCGTCAGCCCCCACGCCAGCAGCGCGAGCGCGACGACGCCGTACCGCGGGAGCATCGGCGTCCGGGTCCCGGTCGCGCGCCGCACCCGGCGCAGCAGGAACCAGCCGAGGGCGGCCGCCGCGGCCGCGACCAAGGCCCCGCCGACCGTCGCCACCGGGGCCGACGCGACCAGCCGCCCGCCGGCCAACAGGACGACTCCGACCGGGAGCGCGGCGGACTCGACGCGGCGGAGCCGGTCGTCGAACGCGTCCGGCTCGCTCTGCGTGAACATCGGTCCGAGCTGATAGAGCGCGCCGGCGACCGTCGTCAGGACGCCGCCGAGGACGGCCAGCGTGGCGTGGGCCGCGACCGCCGACGCGCGCGTGACGCCGGCGACGGGGAACACCGTGGTCCGGAAGTCCAGCGCGAGCGCCGTCGCCAGCGTCATCGCAGTCGCGAAGAAGCCGAGCGCGAGCGCGAAGTGCGCCTCCGTCACGTCCCACGGTCGGGCCGCGAGCAGCGTCCGAGCGACGTTGTAGACGAAGACCGTGACCCCGAGCACCATCGCCAGCGCGAACGGCGCGCCCGCCCCCGGGCGCCCGAGCCAGAGCGCGCCCGCGAACCCGGGCACGCCGCCGGCCACGAGCAGGAGTTGCAGGCTCGCCAGCCGCCGGGAGTGGAGTCGGAGGCCGGACCACACGGGGACGAACTGCGTGACCGCGCCGAGGATCGTTACCGCCACCCAGCCGACCAGCAGCAGGTGCGCGGTCGCGACGCGGGCGAACGGCGGGGCGGCGCCGACTGCGACCCACAGCCCCGCAGCCGTCCCCGCGAACAGGAACCCCAGCCCCACGAGGAAGTGGCGGACCGGGATCGCGAGCGGTGGCTGCACGTCCGTCGAGAGGTCGCCGGGAACCGTGCTCATGTTCGGAGCCAAGGGCGCCACGCGCCTCGGTGTACGGGCGAACGTGTTCGGCTCAAGGCGGATGCTCGGGGGCCCACAACCCTCGAGTGCATGACGACGCTAGACGTCCGCGAGATTCCGCCGGTGAACAGACACGACCGGATCCACGAGGCGTTCCACGCGCTGGAGCCGGGCGAGTCGCTGACCATCGTGAACGACCACGACCCGCAGCCGCTCTACTACGAGATGGCGGCGGAGATCCCGGAGTTCGACGAGGAGGGCTACGAGGTGGAACAGGAGGGGCCGGAGCGGTTCGTCGCGGACCTGCCGAAGGAGGCGTGACCGTGCCGGACGCGACGCCGACCGAGGACGAGGAGACGGCCGCGGACGGACGGACGGCCGACTACGAGACGGCCTCGCTCGAAGAGCTGGAGGCGACGCCGCACGCGACCGTCTTCCCCGACGCCGAGCCGCGGACCGTCAGGCTGTCGCTGGCGGCCGACGAGCGCGTCCCGACGCACGACCACCCCGGACGGGACGTCCTCATTCACGTCCTCGACGGGGAGATCGCGCTCGAGTTGAACGACGAGACGGTCGCCCTCGCGGCGGGCGAGTTCGTCCGGTTCCCCGGCGAGACCGACGTCTCGCCGCTCGCGCGCACCGACGCGACCGCGCTGGTCGTGCTCGCGCCGCGAGCGGACGACTGAGGCGGGCGCCGCGAACGGGCCTCCACGTTTCGGGGCTTTTTGAACGTCCCACCAGTCGAGGACACTTCACAGCCGAAGCGTTCGACGTGGGGCACGCGCTATCGGCGATCACTAACTGAATGTCAGTTATAGGACAGGAAACCGGATCGGTCGCGGATCTGAGTGTTCTCTAACTGTGTTTCTTCAGCAGTTTTCTGGCACTCGTATCCAGATACTCATTGCAGATGGGGCACTTCTTCCCGATGTCCAATTCATCGATGTCCTCGAAGACAGTACCACAGTTCCCGCCAGCATCCTCACATGTTACTCGAACCATATCCAGATGTCCTGTCGAGGATACATAAAGTCACCTCTAGACTCGAGAGTAATACCCTGTGTTGAGATATACTCGGGCTTCGACGATTCTGTTGCGGACGGGGATACCGAACACTGTGAACCACCTCGGGGGCAAGCCCCGAGGCACTCGGCCTGCTTCGCCCGTAGAAGCGCAACGAATCTACCCCCGGTGTCTCTCTGAGACGGCAAGTGCTCCGAACACGTTCGGGGGAAGCTCCGGGGGATCGCGGTCCGTAGCGTCGCCCGATGCCCCGACTGGACGCCGACTTCGAAAACGCGCCGACGCACCGCCCCACGGAGACGCTCGACGTGCGGGAACTCGGCCCGCCGAAGCCGCTCTCGCAAACGCTCGAACGGCTGGCGGAGCTGGACGACGAGACGGTCCTGATCCAGCGCAACGACCGCGCGCCCCAGCACCTCTATCCGAAACTCTCGGACCGAGGCTACGTCTTCGAAACGGTCGAGCAGGCGGACGACGGCGGGAGCGACGGGCGCGGCAAAAGCGGCAAGGTGGTCGTCACCGCCATCTGGAGGGCCGAGCCGTGAACTGGCTCCGCGGCGGCGACGCGGACGACGACGTCTTCGACGAGGAGGGCGCGTACGTCCCCGAGCACCTTCCCGAACCGGGAGCGTTCCTGGACGGCCACGAGGTGTTGACCGGCGACGACCACCTCGCGGTCCACGCCGCCTCCCGGGAGCGGTTCGAGGAGTTCGGCGTCTACGACGCCACCTTCGGCTACAACCTCGCACAGCTCAACCGCGACACCCGGCATCCCGACGCCGGCCTGCGATACGCGGTCGACGACGTGGCCCCGGACGTGCTCCGCGTGGAGTTCACGCCGACGACCGCCTTCTGTCCCCAGAGCGGGACGCTGGTGACCGGGATCTTCCGCGCGTGGAACGCGAGCGAATCGGAGTACCGGCTCGTCTCGGTCCGCGTCGCCCCGATGCATCAGCACAGCGAGGCGACCAACGAGAAACTGGCCGGGCTGGAGGAGCGATACCTGGAGACGGGCGAGGTCGCGGTCGACGAGGAGTCGCCGACCGCGTCGGGCGCCGACGAGTCGGAGACGGGCACCCGCGAGGACGGCGGCTCCGGCGCCTCCTCCGCGCCCTTCTGAGTCCCGAACGTGTTCGTGGCAACCCGGAGGAGCCCGGGGCCCCTACGTCGGCGTGATGTCCACGACCGACGACTCCGACCCCGCGACGGAGGTGCTGGACGTGCGCAAACACGAGGGACCGCCGTTCCCGCTCATCGAGGAGGCGCTGGAGGAGCTCCCGCCCGGCGAGTCGCTGACGCTCGTCAACTCCTTCGAGCCGGAACCGCTGTACGACGTGCTGGACGACCGCGGGTTCAGCTACCGGACGGAACGGGTCGACGAGGGGGAGTGGCGCGTACACATCGAGCACGCGTAGCGCGCGGCGGTCCCTCGGTCCGCCGACTCACCCGATCCCAGCCCCAACCCCGACCCCGTCGGCGCCGGTAACACGCGGATCACTACCCGACACCGATGTCCGCGAGCGCTTATGCGTCCGCCTTTCCTAGCGATCGGTGCGCAACGCAGTCCCATCTATCCACATGTCTCAGAAAGCCGATTACGCAGACGACGCTCAGATCGACGAGTCGCTCGACGACCAGCCCGACGACGAGACCATCGCGGAGACCGTCGCGAATCTCGAGGCCAACGGCTTCGAGGTCGCCGTGGTCGACAGCGCCGCGGACGCGCTCGAAGCCGTCCAGTCGCGGGTTCCGGCGGGCGCCTCGGTGATGAACGGCCACTCGACGACCCTCGAAGAGATCGGGTTCGCGGAGTACCTGAGCGAGAGCGACCACGAGTGGGAGAGCCTCCCCGACCGGATCTGGAGCATCGACGACGACGCGGAGCGACAGGCCGCGCGCCGCGAGGCGCAGACCGCCGACTACTTCCTCGGGAGCGTCAACGCGATCGCCGAGACCGGCGAGCTGGTCGCGGCCGACCGCTCGGGGAGCCGGATCGGCGCCTACCCCTTCGCCGCCGACAACGTCGTCATCGTCAGCGGCGTGAACAAGATCGTCGACGACCTCGACGCCGCGCTCGACCGCCTCGAGTCGGTCGCCTATCCCCTGGAGAACGAGCGCGCGAAGGACGCCTACGGCGTCGAAAGCGCCGTCGCGAAGCAGCTGATCTTCCGGCAGGAACTCGAGGAAGGGCGGACCACCGTCGTCCTCGTTCGCGAACGGCTGGGGTACTGAGGGGGAAGCGGTCGGCTCAGTCCTCGAGCCGCGGGAACTGACCGATCGTCTCCTCGCGGAACGCCTCCTCGTCGAAGGCGTACTCCTCGTCGAGGAAGTCGATGACCTGGTGAGTGTCGCGCATCGCGTTCTTCAGACACGTCGAGGCGCCCGGCGAGGGCGTGATGTTGAAGATGACGTCGTCGCCGGTGAGCTTCGCCTCGCCCATGTCGAGCGACTTGCGCTCGGTGTCGACGATCTGCGGGCGGACGCCGCCGTAGCCCTTCGCGCGGTCGATGTCCTCGAGCTCCGCGGTCGGGACGACCTTCTGGACCTCGGGGAGGAACGCGCGCTTGCCGACCTCGGGCACGTCGTACACGAGGTTCCGGAGCACGTAGGGAAGCAGGATGCGGTCCGCGAGGATGTTGGCGTAGCTGAGCGCCGCCGCGGGGCGGAGCCCGAACACGTCGAAGAAGTCGCTCACGGTCGAGATCCGGCCGCGTTCGAGCGTCGGGACGACCTTCGCGGTTGGGCCGAAGCGCGTGATCGAGCCGTCGTGGACGTCCGCGTCGCCGTGGACCGCCGCGAACGGGAGCTTCTTCATCTGGAGGGTGTACACCTTCCCGTTCAGGAAGTCGTCCGCGAGGAAGAAACTGCCAGCGACGGGGAGCAGCGAGAGGTGCTCGCCGTACCCCATTTCCTGGGCGATCTGGAGGCTGTGGGAGCCGGCGGCGACGACCGTCGTGTCGGCGTACAGCAGGCCGGCGTCCGTCTCGATCCGGAAGTCGTCCGTCTGCTCGGTGATGTCCGTCACCTTCGTGCCCGTCAGCACGTCGACGCCGTCCTCCTCGCGGGCCTCGTCGACGAACGACTGGGAGGTCATCCCGTAGTCGACGACGTAGCCGTCCGGCGTCTGGAGCGCGAGCATGTCGGTGTTCGGGTCGCGTCCCTCCACCACCTTCGGCTCCAGGTCCTCGATCTCGTCGCGACCGATCGGGCGGAGCTTCGGATAGAGGTCGCCGAAGCCGTCGTCGTGGTACCGCTTTTCGAGACTGCGGACCTCCTCGTCGCCGACGCCCAGCACCATCTTGCTCCGCTTGCTGTGCATCTCGCGGTCGGGGTCGACGTTCTCCAGGTAGCCCGCGAGCAGCTCCGCCCCCTCCTTGACATCCTCCGCCTTCTCCAGCGTGTAGTTCGTCTCGATGTCGCCGAAGTGAAGCGTCTGGGAGTTGTTCGTGTGATGGGAGTTGATCGCCGCGATCTCCTCCTCCTTCTCGACCAGCGCGATCCGTTCGATGTCCGTAAACTTCGCCGCGGTGTACAGCAGCGACGCGCCGCTTATCCCACCGCCGACGATAACTAGGTCATATTCTTCTGACATGTGTTCCGACCTCCGAGCACGTGCCTCGGTCTACGTTATCCGTCGACACTCCCCCAACTTAACACCGTTTATCCGTTCCCGACGGATCGACGACCGTCGAGGGGGTATTTCGGCCGGTTCCGGCCACCGATTCACGTCGTTCGTCGAACCCCCGGTTCGGCGGTCGTGAAGGGGCCGAAGAGCGACGCCGTCAGACGGGGTGGTCGACGACCACGCCCCGGACCTCGATCCGGGCGCCGCCGTCCGCGGCCGCCGTCACCGACGGCTCCCAGCCGTGGGCGTCCGCGATCGCGGCGACGATCCCGGTTCCGAGCCGCAGTTCCCCTTCCCGTGAGACGGCCGACTCGAAGAACCCGTCCCGCTGGTCGGCCGGGATACCGGGGCCGTCGTCGGCGACGTAAAAGCCCGGCTCCTCGGCGAGCGGGCCGACGCGAACCCGCACGTCCGCGCCGGCGTGTTCGACGCAGTTGCGGAACAGGTTCTCGAACAGCTGGAGGAGCCGGCTCCGGTCGGCCCGAAGCTTCAGGTCCGCCTCGACCGACAGCGTGGCGTCGGCGGTGTCGACCGCTTCCCACGCCGCCCGCGCGGTCGCGCCCAGCGAGACGACCTGGGTGTCCTGGACCTCGTGGCCCTGCCGCGCCAGCGTGAGCAGGTCGGACACGAGCTCGTCGATCCGGTCGAGCGCACGCGCCGCGGTCGAGAGGTGCTCGGAGTCGTTCCCCTCCCGCTCGATGTCGACCCGTCCCAGCGCCACCGCGAGCGGGTTTCGGAGGTCGTGAGCGATCACGCCCGCGAACGACTCCAGCCGCTCGATCCGCGTCTCGGCCCGCTCCCATTCCATCTCGTGTCTGACGATCCGGGCGACGAGCTCCGCGAACGTCACCTCGGCGTCGGAGAAGGGACGGTCGCGCGGCGCCGACGAGACGAAACAGATCGTGCCGAGCTCGTCCTGGGTCGTCTCGAAGGGGACGCCGAGGTACGTCTCGAGGCCGTGCACCTCGTAGGCGCGCTCGCCCGCCCACCCCTGTTCGGCCGCGTGATGGAGCGCGACCGTCTCGCCGCGCTCGATCGTCCGCTTGCAGTAGGACTCCTCGTAGCTGCGGACGACGCCCGCGGGGTAGTCGCCGTCGGGCGGGTCCGTGCTCTCGGTCGCGACCCAGTAGTCGCTATCCGGATCGATCCGCGTGACGTGGGAGTTGTCGACGCCGAGGTGCTCGCGTGCCACCGCTATCACGCGCCGGACCGTCTCGTCGGCGTCGAGGTCCTCGTCGTCGGCCAGCCGGTAGATCTCCGCGCGCGCCGCAGCCGAATCCTCGATGTCCGTCATGAAACTGATCGCTCCGTCAGCCTCTCTCGCAGATGCTGATAAGGATTACTTAAGAAATAACGGGGGTTACGTGCGCGTTCGGGTTCAGTCAACGGTTCGAAGGCTGAACGCGAGTCCCCGGGTCGGAGAACGCTCGGAAATCGCATCGTGCGGATCCGGGAAAGCGGTCGACGGAGGCGGACCGCGTCGTCAGGCCTCGGCCGCCTCGCCGCCGAAGACCGGGGAGGTCGCCTCCTGCGCCTCGAGCAGTTCCTGGTACCGGTTACGGATGGTGACCTCGCTCATGTCGGTCACCTCGCTGACCTCCGCCTGCGTCACGTCGAGGTTGGTGAGCATGCCGGCGGCGTACAGCGCGGCCGCGGCGAGCCCCACCGGCGACTTGCCGGAGTGGACGTTCTGCTTCTTGGCGTCCTCGAGCAGTTCGCGGGCGAGCCGCTCGGTCTCGTCCGGCACGTCGAGGTCGGACGCGAACCGGGGGACGTACTGGACCGGGTCGGCCGGCTTGATCTCGAGTTTGAGCTCGCGGTTGATGTAGCGGTACGCGCGCTTGAACTCCTCGGCGTCGACGCGGCTGACGGCCGCGATCTCGTCGATCGAGCGCGGCACCTGCTCCATGCGGGCGGCGGCCTGCAGGCTCGCGGTCGCCATCCCCTCGATGGAGCGGCCCGGGAGCATGTCCTGCTCGAGTGCCTGTCGGTAGATGACGGAGGCGGTCTCGCGGACGTTGTCCGGGAGGCCGAGCGCGGAGGCCATCCGCTCGATCTCGCCGAGCGCCTGCTTCAGGTTGCGCTCCTTCGAATCTCGGGTGCGGAACCGCTCGTTCCACGTGCGCAGCCGCTGCATCTTCTGGCGCTGGCTCGACGAGAGGCTGTTGCCGTAGGCGTCCTTGTCCTGCCAGCCGATGTTCGTCGAGAGCCCCTTGTCGTGCATCATGTTCGTCGTCGGGGCGCCGACGCGCGACTTGCTGTCGCGCTCATTGGAGTCGAACGCGCGCCACTCCGGCCCGCGGTCGATCTCGTCGTCGTCGACGACGAGGCCGCAGTCGGCACAGACCGTCTCGCCGTGCTCGGTGTCGGATGCGAGCTGGCCGCCACACTCGGGACAGGTCAGCTGGCGCTGGCTTTCGGTCTCGTCCGCGTGCTCGTCCGTTCGCTCCGCGGCCGCGTTCTCGGTTCGGTCTCGCTCGTCCGTCTCGGTACCCTGGTGGGTGCGGAAGGTGGGTGTACTCATTGTGAATGGGCTGGAGGGCGCCGGGCCGAAAGACACAAAAATAAACGATGTGCCTTTCAGTGGTTTGCTTCACTCATAGTTAGGTGACAGGAGTATATAAATCCATCGTGTGACACGCACACATGGGACTCGGATGAACAACCCTGATCGTCTTCTCTCGGGGTTGAGACACAGACACAGAGGCGTTTCGGGAGTCCCGTTCCCCGACCCGCGGTCGCCGACAGAAACCGTGGTTTAAATACTGCTTCGGCGGGGACGATCCCCGAAGACCCTTCGGGCGTCGCCGCGGACGGGGATGTATGAGCGAGGACGGCCCCGACCTCTCGGTCGAGGAGTTCGTCGACTACTGTCGGACGCAAGCGGGCCTGTTGTCGGGGTCGGTCGACACCATGACCGCGGAGGCGGAGGAGCTGCTGGACGAGGTGGACGACTTGCTCGACTCGTTCCGCGAGCGCGTCGACGAGGCGGAGACGGGCAGCGCCGACCGCCCGGACGCCCCGACCGCGACGCCCCCCGAGCCGAGTCCGGACGCCGCGCCCGCGGAGGACCCGCTCGCGGACCTGGAGCGGGAGATCGAGCGGAAGCAGTCGCTCGTGGAGGCGAAGCAGGCGCGCATCGCCACGTTCCGCGACCTGGCGGCCGCGTACGAGGAACTCGCGGACGAACTGGCGGCGGAGGCCGCGGACGGCCGCGAGGCGCTGGAGCGCGTGGCCGCGTTCGAGGCCGACCGCGACGCTCCGGCGTACTTCCCCGAGCGGCAGACGGTGCTGGAGGCGGCGAGCGACGAGGAGCCGGACGACGAGCACGCGGGCTGATACGGGGTTCGCGACGGTCCCCTCCACGATTTCGAAGCGGAGCCGACGGCGTTTTGTCCGCCCGAATCGGACTGATCACTCATGACCGACCGCGGCGTCACCGTGACCTGCCCGGACTGCGACCTCCGTGAGCGGTTCGAAACCCTCCGACCCGCCCGCGAACACGTCGCGCGGCACCGCCGCGAGACCGGCCACGAGCCGGACTGGGAGATCGGCGGGCTCTCCCCTGGCGTCGAGCGCGCGGGAGCGGACGCCGGCGTCTGCGGCCGCGAGCGGTGCGGGAACCCGGACACGCCGCTGACGCCCGACCGCCTGCGGGACGAGTAACGCGAGAGGTCGGGCCGCCGCGGCCGCCGGTAGCCCCGGCGCGACCGAAAGACCCTCCCGCCCAGCGGTCGCAGTGATCGCAATCCCGGACCGACCGCGACCTCCGGATGGCCGAGAGACGCCGCCGGCGGTCGCGGCCGCGCCGTTTCCACCATGTCCACGACAACCATCAAGGACCCCGTCCACGGCTACATCGAGCTGTCGGACGCGGTCGTCGACCGCATCGTCGACACGCGCCCGTTCCAGCGACTGCGGTACGTCCGCCAGCTGTCGGCGACGCACCTCGTCTACCCCGGCGCGAACCATACGCGCTTCGAACACAGCCTCGGCGTCTACCACCTCGGACGCACCGTCTTCGAGAACCTTCGCACGCAGCCGTACTTCACCCGAAACGCGAGCGCCGAGGAGCTGGACGAGATCCAGCGCACGCTCGCGTGCGCGTGCCTGCTCCACGACATCGGCCATCCGCCCTTCTCGCACCTCGCCGAGGGGTTTCTGGACCGGTCCGAGCTGTACGACCGGCTCGATACCCGCGGGCTCGTGGCCGCGTTCGAGGAGGCCGGGCTGCGAGACGGCCCCCTGCGTGCGGCCAGCACCCACGAGCTGCTGGGCTGTCTGATCGTCTTGCGGGAGTACGGCGACGCCCTCCGCGCGCTGGAGGTGGACCCGATGGAGGTGTGCGGCTACGTGCTCGGCTACAGCCTCGTCTACGAGCGCGGCGGGCCGTGGCAGTACGGGCTCGGCGCGCAGCTGCTCCACTCGCCCATCGACGTGGACCGGCTCGACTACATCACCCGCGACAACCGGATGACGGGCGCGGACGTGTTGAGCTTCGACACCGACCGGATGGTGAGCGCCTACACCGCCCACCCCGAGGAGGGGCTGGCGCTCTCCGAGAAGGCGCTCTCGACCATCGGCAACTACCTCGAGGGGCGAATCGCGCTGTACATGTGGGTGACTCAGCACCACAAGTCGGTGTACGCGAACGTCCTCCTCCGGGCGATGCTGGAGGAACTGGCCGACCTCCGGGACGCTCCCCCGGTCACGATCGACGGAGTGCTGGACGACCACGTCGACGACAACACCCTGATGGAGCGGCTGCGCCACGCCGCCGACGAGGCCCCCGAGGGGCGGCTCGCGGACCTCTACGACCGCTTCCGGGCGCGCCGGTTCCCCAAGACCTGCTGGAAACACCGGATCGCGTACGCCGACCGCGTCGACGCCGACCTCGACGCCTTCGGCGAGTGGCTGGTGAGCAACGACGACCGCCTCGAGGGGCTCGTCGCCGCGGAGATCGGCATGCCGACCCACGAGGTGTGGATCGAGCGCTCCTACGTGCCGGAGTACGAGCCGGGGGAGCTCCGCGACATCCCCATCGCGTACGGCGGCACGACACGGTCGGTCGGCGACTGGGGACTCTACGGCGAGCGCGCCTTCGACGTGCCGATCCCGTTCGTCTTCGTGCCGGCGGGGGAGCGGAAGCGCGCAACGCGGACGCTGGTGGAACGGTTCCACGAGGAACACGGCGGGCGGGCCGAGACCGATGCCGGGGGAAGCGGCGAGGACCGCTCCGGCGGTCCCGAAGCGCCGCCGGAACGGTAGCCTCGGCGCCGGCGGAACGCGCGAGGGGGTGCCGTCTGGCGAGGGCGACCTGCGCTCAGTCGGCTCGCTGCAGTTCGACGCAGAAGACCGCGCCGCGGGGGTCGTTGTCCTCGACCCAGACGGAGCCGCCGTACGACCGCACGAGCTGGTCGACGAGGTAGAGACCGAGCCCGCTCCCGGCGCTTTCGAGCCCCTTCTCGCCGCGGCCGAACACCTCGCGCTTGCGGTCGTCGGGAACGCCGGGACCGTCGTCGGCGATGTGGACGACGACCGACTCGTCGTGCTCCTCGATCGAGACGGTGATCTCGGGGTGGTCGCCGTCGTTGTGGAAGACGGCGTTGTCGAGCAGGTTTCCGAACACCGACGAGAGCAGCGAGCTTGCCTCGACCCGGATGCCGTCGGGGAGGTCGTCGCCGCCGCGGATCGTCACCGACTCCGCGCGGAAGTCGAAACTGGAGTTGACCCGCCCGATCTCCTCGCGGAGCACCGGCGCCAGCGGCGTGGGCTCCAGTTCGGGGTCCTCGCCGGCGAAGACGCGCTCGATGTCGGCGACCGCGGTCGTCAGGTCCTTGGCGTGGGTCGCCGCGTCGAGGACGCGCTCGAGCGCGTCGCGGCGCTCCCCCTCGACCTGGTCCGTCAGCGTCTCCCCCCAGCCCAGCGCGACCGCCATGTCGTTGCGGATGTCGTGCCGGACCACCTGGTTGAGCAGGGCCAGGCGGTCGCGCTCCCGCTCCAGTTCGAGCGCCGTCTCGTGGCGGTCGGTCACGTCCTCCTGAAAGCCGACGTAGTGGGTGAGCTCGCCGTCCTCGTCGAAAAGCGGCGCGATGGTGACCCGGTTCCAGAACTCCTCGCCGTCCTTGCGCTCGTTTATCAGTTCGACGGAGACGAACTCCTCCTCGTTGACCGCCTCGCGCATCTCGGCGATCGACGACTCGTCGCTGTTGTCGTTCTGGAGGAACCGGCAGTTCCGCCCGAGCACCTCGGGCACGGAGTACCCCGTGATGCGCTCGAACGCCTCGTTCGCGTAGATGATCGGGTAGTCCGGGCGGTCCGGGTCGGCGATGGTGATCCCCACCGGCGCCTCGTCCATCGCGCGCTCCTTCAGTCGGAGGTCCGCGGCCGCGCGCACGTCCTCGTCGACGTCGGCGTGGACGACGACTGCGTACCGCTGGCCGTCGCGCTGGATCGGGATCACGCGGACCGACCGCGCGTGGGCGCCGTCGCCCTCGGTGTAGGGGTACCGCACCGTCGGCGGTTGGGTGCCGGACTCCAGCGCCGTGACGACCGACTCCGCGACGCGGGCGGCGTGCGGGTCGTCGCTCGTCCGCAGCGTGTCGAGGTACGCCGGGCCGTCCGCGGCGTCGTCGCCAGCGCCGGCGAGCGGGACGTCCGCGTTCGCGGCGAACGATCGCCAATCCTCGTTCAGGTCCACGATGCGCCCGTCCTCGTCGACGACCGCCAGGCAGTACGAAAGCCCGTCGAGCACGTCCCGAAGGATCGCCGGGGGAACCGGATCGTCTGGACTCACTGTGTCGCGGTACGGGATCGAGGTTAGTAGCTGTTTGGTACGGCCTCACTCGACGGAGCATCGCAGACGGACGAGTGCTGGCCGGAACACTTGTCTTTTTGCCGTCGCAACTGGTCGTAAACACGATGGCCGATTCGCTCCGGGAGTTCATCGAACGGGCCGACGCACCCGAGCGGTCGCTGTTGCTCGTCAACCGGTCGTCCCCGGACGCCGTGCGGAACCTCCTCGGCGACCTCCTCGACACGCAGCCGGTCCCCGTCGAAGACGTCGAAATGGAAGGGGAAGCGGAGGACCTGGTCGCGCTCGTCGAGGACGGAGAGATAATCGCCCGCTCTCCGCTGTCGGCGCTGATGGACTCGGTCCTGCTGATCAACTCGGATCTGTTCAAGACGGGAGCCCGGAAGCTGACGGAGATAGACCTCCCGGACGTGTTCGAGGGGCTCGACGACTTCGCGTTCACCGTCCGCGGCTACCCCGCCTCGAACAAGGAGAAGCTCCTGCTGATCGTGATGTCGCGCGTGATCGAGCGCACTGCCTACGAGGCCGGGGCGGGAACGCTCCGGTCGTCGTTCCAGCGACTGTCCCGCCTGCAGGACGAGCGCGGGACCAACGAGGTCTATCGGTCCCTGGGCGAAACGGCGGTCGACGTCCACGTCTACGGCCGCGACGACTGGGCGGACGTCCACGAACTCCCCGTGACGGTCCACGCCGGCGACTCCTACGAGTACCGGCGGTCGTGGTTCGTGGTGTTCACGCCGGACGACCCCGACGACCGAGACGACCACGTCGGCCTCGTCGCGATCGAGCGCGAGCGGAACGTGTGGGACGGCTACTGGACGTTCGACGCCGGGACCGTCCGCGAGATCGAGGCCTACCTCGCCAGCGAGCTCTGAGGGGGCCACGGAGCGGGGGCGGCTCAGTGTCCGCGGATTCCCGTTGGGTCAGCGCGTCACGGCGTTCGCGACCGGCGCGGCCAGCGAGGCGGTGCGGTCCCAGACCACGATGACGGAGGGGAGCACGAAGATCGACGCGAGGTAGGCGTAGAACACCCCGAGCGCGAGCAGGACCCCGAACTCAGCGACCAGCGGGATCAGCGCGAGATAGAGGGTTCCGAGCCCGCAGACGGTCGTGAGCATGCTCCCCGTGAGCGCCCCGCCGGTCCCCCGAGAGGTGATCAGCAGGGCTTCCTCGACGCTCCGGCCCGCCTCGTACTCGTCGACGAAGCGGTGCATATAGTGGACCGTGTAGTCGACCCCCAGCCCGATCGACACGGAGAGGATCGGCGCGTTGAACGGCGTGAGCGGGATCCCGAAGTAGCGCATCGACCCCGCCAGCAGGCCGACGGTGACGAGCACCGGGACGAGGTTGATCAGGCCGTAGACGGCCCGGCTCTCCAGCCACCAGTACGAGACCATCAGGAACGCCGCCGTCAGCAGGAACGCGACGATCAGGCTCCGGATCGCCGACTCGGTGATCCGGTCGATCACCACCTGGTTGACCACGAGCGTGCCGGTCGGCGTCGCGTCGAGGCGCATGTCCTCGGCGACCGCGTTCGCGGCCGCGGTCGCCTCCGCCTGGTCGGCGTCGGCCGTGAGCGTGTACTCGATCCGGGTCGCGCTTCGGTCCGCGGTGAGGTAGTTGCGCGCCCGGTCGCCGTGTGCCGACGACAGCAGCTCGTCGTAGACGCGGTCGACCTCGCGGTCCGGGATCCCGTCGCCGTCCGTGTCGAAGCGGTCGACCATCGCGGCGAACTCGGGGTCGGCGGCGGCGCGCGACTCCATCACCGAGACGATGCTGGTCGCCTCCGCGCGGCGGTTCTCGGAGGCGAACGCGTCGGGCGGGTCCTGCGTGGCCCGGTCGACGTCCTCCAGCGCGACGTTCGACCGCACGTCCCTGTCCTGCACGTACAGCGTCACCGAGCCGATGAACCCCTGGTCGAAGTCCTCCTCCAGGTGGTCGAGCACGCGCATGAACGTGTACTCCGACGGCGCGAGCGGCTCCGGGAGCTGGCCGTAGGCGTCGACCTTCTCCTGGTCGGGGAAGAACGCCTCCTGTGAGAACTCCGTGTCGACGCCGGTCCCGTACGCGCCGCCCGCCGCGCCCGCGACGAGCGCGACGACGAGGACGACGACGGGCGCGACCCGGGCCGCCTTCGCCCCGAGCGGGAGGACCGTCCCCATGATCGACCCCTCGCGGCCGAGCGGCGCGGTCCCGAACCGCGGGAAGCGGGTCCCCTCCCGGAGCCGGTCGAGGACGACCTTCCCGGCGGGCAGGAACACGCCGAAGATCAGGAACGTGAAGACGATCCCCGCGGCGGCGACGATCCCGAAGTCCTGGAGCTGGCCGAGCGAACTGGTGAGGTTGGCGGCGAACCCGAACACCGTGGTGAGCGTGACGATGAAGAAGGCGGTCGTCAGCTGGTCGGTCGTGAGCCGCATCGCCTCGCCGATCGCCGCCCCCTCGGCGCGCTCCTCGCGGTACCGGTTGATGATGTGGATCCCGAAGTCGATCCCGACCGCGAGCAGCAGCGGGAAGACGGTGACCAGCGAGTCGGAGAACGGGATGGACGCGTAGCCCATGAACCCGAACGTCCACACGAGCGTCATCAGCAGCGCGACCACGCCGAGGCCGAGGTCGACCGGGTCCCGGTAGGCCACGACGAGGAAGAAGACGATCAGAAGCAGCGCGGCGGGGAAGACGATGATCGCGGTGTCGGTCAACAGCTGGTTCACCTCCTCGTTGATGATCGCGTCGCCGAAGACGACCACGTTGTCGCCCGGTTCCAGCCCCTCGACGCCGCCGACCACGTCGACCGTCCGCGTCTGGATGCTCGCGCGCTGTCCGGTGCTGGCGGCCGGCGGCGTGTCGTACTGGACGACGACCTGCGCGACCTCCGCGGAGCCCGACTCGGCGGTGAAGTCGGTGCTGACCGGGCCGATCCCCCCGTTGTTCGCCGCCCGTCGGATCGCCGCGTCCAGCTCCCGCGCGGTGGCGCGCTCGACCGCTCGCCGCTGCGCCTCGGCGGTGTCGGCGCTCGGATCGAGCTGCGTCGCGATGATCGACGCCGGTCCGGTCGTGGTCGATACCCGAAGCTCGTCTTTGTCCTCCAGCCGTTCCTGTGCGGTCAGCATCCGCAACAGGCTCGGCTTCGAGAGGACGTTGCGGTCGTCGGAGACGAACAGCGTCGCCGTGCTCCCGCCGCTCTCGCGGCTCCCGCGCGAGAAGTCCTCCTCCATCGCGTCGAGGGCGTCCTGCTCCTCCACGTCGGCGGTGAACTGGTCGGTGCCGGCCTGCTGTTCGCCGCCCATCCCCATCCCGCCCGCGAAGACCAGCGAGACGATCAGGAACGCGACGACGACGGTCCGCGGTCGGCCGGAGACGGCGTCGTTGATCCGCTCCGTGAGCGCGTCGATCGGCGTCCGATCAGGGTCCGGTCCGCGCATCTGTCAGCGCCGCCGGTACAGGACGATCCCGCCGGCGATCAGGGCGATGACCACGACGAGCCCGCCGACGACGACGAGCGGCGACGGACCGCCGCCGTCGTCGACCGGTTCGGACACCGCGACGGGCTGTTGGTACGTGTCCGAGAGGACGGTCTCGCCGCGGGCGGTGTCGTACTGGAAGTCCATCTCGACGGGATAGGTCTTCGCCATCGTCCCCGCGGACGCGGAGACGGAGAACCGGATCTCGGTCGTCCCGTTCGGCGCGAGCTCGTCCACGAACGCCTCGTCGTTAGCGACCGACAGCGGGCTGTCCGCGTACACCTTCGCGTTCACGTTCGAGAGCGGCTCGGGCCGCTGGTTGGTGATCGCCACGACGAGCTCCGTCGACCCGCCCGCGGTGACGTTCGCCCGCACGTTCTCCACTCCGAAGGCGGACTGGCGCTCGTCGACGACCACGCGCTCGGAGACAGGGCCGACGGTCGCGGTCTGCCGGCCGTCGTTGCTGTACTCGACGGAGAACCGGACCTGCCGGGGACCGGGGTCGGCGGAGCCGCCCACGTCGGTCGGGAACGCGAAGTCGGCCGCCTCGCCGGCCGCCAGCTCGGGCAGCGCGTAGCGCCGCTCCTCGACGATCAGCGAGTCGGTGGTCGGCTCGATCACCAGCACGGCGTCGGTGAGCGCAGTCGGCCCCTCGTTGCGGAGCGTCCCCCTGATCTCGCCATCGTACCCCACCGAGAGCGTGTCCGCGAGGTCCTCGATGGCGACCTCCTGTTCCGCCTCGGGATGGAGGCTGCCGTACGCGGGCGGCGCCTCGCGGTCGACGCCGTCGTCGTCGCGGTACCGGACCGCCGCCTCGACGGGCGTGTCGCCGGCGACGACCGACTCTGCGACCCTGGCGTCGACGGTGACGTTGCGGACCTCACCGGGCGCGAGCGTCCCGAGGTACGCCTCCGCGGCGCCCGCGCTCCCGCCGACGGTCACGCCGCCGCTCCCGGAGACGGTCGCCCGCGCCTCGTAGGCGGTCGACGAGCCGACGTTCCGTATCGGGACCGTCGCCTCGCCGCTCGTGCCGGGTTGGACGTCGGTACTGACGTTGCCGATGGCGAAGCGCGGCTCGTCGACGACCTCGACGGTCACCGCCACCTCCTCGGTCTCCGTGCGCTCGTTCGTGAAGCCGGAGTTCGGGTAGGAGCCGGAGGTGTACGAGTACTCGACCTCCAGTTCGACCTCGTAGGTGCCCGGCTCCAGATCCTCGGGCGTCGTCACGCGGAACGGGGCGGTGACGACCTGTCCGTCACGAATCGTGCCGAGCGCCGTGCGCTCGGTGGTCACCTCGAACGGACCGGCGTCGTCGACCGCGACCGTGACGCCGCGGGCGGTCTTCACCTGCGACCCGTCCAGTCCGGCCTCAAGCTCACCGTCGTTCAGCAGCTGGACCTCCAAGGTCGACTCGCTCCCCGGGGTCACGTCGTTGTCCGGGAGGTGCGCCGAGATGTCCGGCTCCCCGCGGGCGAAGCTCTGGCCGGCGACCGGCCCCGCGACCATCGAGGTCACGAGCAGCACCGCGAGCGCGGCGGTCGCGAGGCGGGCCCGCCTCGTCATGGCTCACCCCCGGTATCGCCGGAGGGCTCGATGTCGCTGTACGCGCCTCGCCGCGTCGTCACCGGGGTCGTGTGCGTGTGGGCCATGGGGTTGGAGGACCGTCGCCGGCACTCGCCGGCGAGACTGTTGTGATGTTCCTCCCAACAAAGCCACCACATATATACGTACCGAAAGGAATGCTCCGTCGATGACCGACGACGACGCGCTCGCCGCGCTCGAGCGGTTGGGTCTCGCGACCAACGAGGCGAAGGTGTTACTGGGGCTGCAGTCCATCGGCACCGGGCCTGCGCGCCGGATCGCCGAGGCGGCGGACGTGCCCCGGTCGCAGGTGTACCCCGCCGCGGACGGCCTCCAGTCGCGCGGCCTGCTCCACGTTCAGCACACCAACCCGAAGGAGTACCAGGCGCTCTCGCCGGACGAGACGGTGGGAGTGCTCCGGTCCCGCCTCGAACGCGACCTCGAGGCCGCCCGCGAGGGGTTACAGCGACGCGAGCGCGACCAGACCGGCGCCGACGAGACGGCCGAGGAGATATGGGTCGTCCGGGGGCGCGAGTCGGTCGACGCCCGCGTGATCGAACTGATTCGGAACGCGGACCGGCGGCTAGTCGCCGGCATCGCCGAAGCGGAGTTCCTCCCCGACGCCGTCGCGGACGCGCTCGTCGACCGCGCCGGCGAGGGCGTCGAGGTCCTCGTGATCGCCGAGGACCCGGCGATCCGGGAGCGGTTCGCCGACACGCCGGTCGCGACGCTCGACCCCCCCGAGGAGGTCACCGACGACGAGAACACCAGCCGCATGCTGCTCGTCGACGACGACGGGATGCTCCACGGCGTCCGCGGGAGCGACGACCTCCCGAACGCCGAGGAGACCGCCTTCTGGAGTCAGGGGTCCGGCTTCGCCGAACTGATCGTCTCGCTCGTCGAGTCGTCGGTGAGCGGGGAGGAAGGGACGCCCTGACCGCGGCGCATCGCGCGATCGGACCGCGTCCCCGCCTCAGTCCACGGTCACGTAAACGAGGAGGGCGATGCCAGCGAACTCGAGGACCTGCAGGTACATCATCGCCCGGACCGCCGGCCCGGACATCGACGGCGGATCGAGGTAGTAGAACAGCGCCAGCGCGTTCTCGGCGAGGAGGAAGAGCGCGAACAGGGCCGATCCGAGCGTGTGCTTCGACCGGATCGTGGCGTAGTTCCGCCCCCAGATGCCGACGAGGACGAGCAGGAGCAGTACGTTCGTCGCGGCGGCGACCCGAGCCACCTCGAGCGTCAGACTCATCTCACGCCACCGCCGGTTCGTCCGTCCGTCGCCGCGTTCCTGATTCGGCTCATGGTCACTCCAGTTGGTCGATTATCTCCTCGACGGTCGCCCAGTGCGTCCGGGTGCGGTCGGTGGGCAGGTAGATCGCGCCGTAGTCACGCTCCGTGCTCTCGATCACGCCGTTGTCCTCGAGCACGTCGAGGTGATGTCTGACGGTCTGGTACGCGAGGTCGAGGTCCTCGGCGAGCCGGTTGGCGTTTCGCGGCCGCTCGTCGAGCGCCCGGAGCAGGCGGGCACGGTTGGGACCGCCCCTGGTCCCCGCCAACACCTGCCAGAGGACCGCCTCCATCGGAAGTATCCGTCGGGGTGCCGCAACATAAGACCAACGCCGCGGTTCCCGTCGTGGAGGGCAGGCGCGACGCCATGGAGGGCCGGCGGCCACAGCGGGGTCGCTACGGCAGCAGCACGCCGTCGATGACGTGTACGATCCCGTTCGACGCCTCGATGTCGGTGGCCACTATCTCGGCCCGACCGCCGTCGAGCGTCGTCCCGTCGACCGTGATTCGGGCGCCGTTCAACGTGGGAACCCCCGACGATCCGGTGACCGAGGCCGCGTTGCGGCGGCCCGGCGTGACGTGGTAGGTGAGGACGCTCCGGAGGAACTCCTCGTCGACCGCGCCGACGTTGTCGACGGTGATCCCGGCGTCGTTGAACGCCTCGTCGGTCGGCGCGAACACGGTGAGCTGGCGGTTGCCGCTCAGGGCGTCGACGAGGCCCGCCTCCTGGACCGCGGCGACGAGCACGTCGAAGCCGTCGGCCGCCACGGCCACGTCGACTATCGTGTCGTCCTCGCTGGGGGGCCGGGCCGCGGCAGCGCCGACCCCGCCGACCAGAGCCGCTGTTCCCGCGCCGACGCTCTTCAGTACCGATCGTCTGTGTGCCTTCATGGGATACACCCGGATGGACGGTCCACCGCGGTACTAATCAACGATCGCGTGAATGTGGCTCGGATGCGACCCAAAAGAGACCCAAATCTCGGCCGGTCCGCCGAGACCGGTGGATCAGGGCCAGAGCCCACGCGCCTCGTGGGCCTCCGCGATCCGCGACAGCGCGACGATGTAGGCCGCGTCCCGCCACGTCACGTCCCGCGCCTCGAACTCCTCGCGGACGGCTCGCCAGGCGGCGAGCATCTCCGTCTCCAGTTCCTCGTTGACGCGCTCGAGCGACCACGCGCGACGGTTGATGTCCTGGAGCCACTCGAAGTAGCTCACCGTAACGCCGCCGGCGTTCGCGAGGATGTCCGGGATCACCGGAACGTCCCGCTCGGCGAGGATCGCGCTGGCGGCGCTCGTCGTGGGGCCGTTCGCCCCCTCGATGACGATGTCCGCGGCCACCTCGTCCGCGTTGGCCGCGGTCAGGACGTTCCCGATCGCCGCCGGGATCACCACGTCGACGTCGAGTTCCAGCAGTTCGTCGTTCGTCACCGTCTCCGGGGCCTCGTGGGTCAGCACCGCCTCCGGCTCCTCGTGGTGGGAGGGGATCGCGTGCGTGTCCAGCCCGTTCGGGTCGTAGACCCCGCCGTTGACGTCGCTGACGGCGACCACGTTCGCGCCCCAGTCGTCGAGCAGCTTCGCGGCGTTCGAGCCGACGCTCCCGAACCCCTGTACGGCGACCGAGGTCTCCCTGATCTCCTTGTCGTAGTACTCGATCGCCTCGCGGGCGATGATGGCGACGCTCCGGCCCGGCGCCGCGTCGCGGCCCTCACTGCCGCCGACGACCGGCGGCTTCCCGGTGACCACGCCCGGGACCGTCTCGCCCTCCTGCATCGAGTAGGCGTCCATCAGCCAGGCCATCGTCTGCGGGTCCGTCCCCATGTCGGGCGCGGGGATGTCCGTCGTCGGCCCGATGACCGACCGGATCTCGTCCGTGAACCGACGCGTCAGCCGCTCGGTCTCCTCCGTGGACAGGTCCTTCGGGTTCACCGCGATGCCGCCCTTCGCGCCGCCGAACGGGATGTCCATCACGGCGCACTTCCAGGTCATCCACATCGAGAGGCCGACACACTCCTCGCGCGTCACGTCCGGGTGATATCGGAGGCCGCCCTTGAACGGGCCGCGGACGCTGTCGTGCTGGGCGCGATAGCCGGTGTACACCTCCACGTCGCCGTTCTCGCGCTCGATCGGAACGGTGACCTCGTGGACCTTTTTGGGATGCTTGAGCCGCTCGACGACGTTCGGGTCGATGTCGAGGTGGTCGGCCGCGTGCTGGAGCTGTCGCCGCGCCGTCTCCAGCGCCGACTCCGGTTCGGTCGGCTCCTCCGGCGCCTCGTCGTCCCGCTCCGCGCGCGTCGTCGCGGACGTCGATGTCGGAGGCATCGTCATTCGATCGGCGTCCGTCGGTTCCGCATCTCGCCGGCGCAGTCCGGGCACCGGTCGGGGGCGTTCTCGGCGAGCACCACGTTCCCGCACGCGAAGCACTCGTAGGGCGATACCTCGGCCGAGTTCTGGTCGACGTCTCTCATGGGTGGTCGAGCGCCCCGGCCGTCCGGCGCGGGGGACTCTACAAGGCCATAATGAGGATATAAGGGAATATCCAGTAGTTGATTATCGAACCACTGTGGAGAGTGGGGGTTTACAGTTCAACCTGACGGGGGAGTCGCGACCGGGGTGTGGTCCTCGATCAGCGCCGCGAACAGCTTCCGCTGGGCGGTCCGGATGTGCTGGTAGAACGCCTGCGGGGAGATCCCCAGCGAGTCCGCGACGGTCTCCCCGGTCGCCTGTCGCGGCGACTCGAAGAAGCCGCTGTAGTACGCCGTCTCGAGGACCTCGAGCTGTCTGTCGGTCATGCGGTCGAGCACCGACGCGTAGAACCCGTGCTCGGAGGCCTGCTCGCGCGTCTGCTTGGACGTGAGGTCGGCGTCCGCGAACCGGTCGCTGACGAACCGCGTGACGTTCCGCACCTCGACGCCGTCCGGCACGTCGACGGCCAGCGTCGCCGCCCCGTCCGGCGTGGCCGTCGCGCTCTGTAGAACGGCGCCGTGGTCCGCCAGTTCCGCCGCGAGGAACGGCTCGGAGAGCCGAAGGCGCACCACGCCGCCGGCGTCGCCGCCCCGGATCGGCCGCGCGTCCTCGACGACGGTGAGCCGGCGCGTCGCGTCGACGACGGCGTCGAGCGGCGCGTCCTCGACGGTGACGAACACGTCGTTGCCGCCGGCCGTCTGTCGAACGCCCCCCTCGTAGGTGAGCGCGCAGTCGGCGGCGTCGGCCAGCCGAGCGAGCACGAACGACGGGTCCGCGACCGCGTACTCGACCCGCGTCAGCGACGTGGTGAGGAGCGCGCGCTTGCGCTCGCTGGCGCTGATCGCGGCGGCGATAGTCTCGCCCAGCTCCGCGAGCACGGCCCGAACGGTCCCGTCGAAGGCGTCGGGCGTCTCCGCGTACACCGTCAACACGCCGTACGAGAGGTCGTTGTACACGAGCGGGACGCTCACCACGGAGAGCAGGTCACGCGAGATCGCGTCCTTGCGCCACGAGGCCGCACGGAGGTTGGCCGCGACGTTCGCGACGTGGGTCACCTCGCCCGTCGCCGCGGTCCGGCCCGCGGGGTCCACGCCGTCTGCGGAGACGGGGATCGACCGCGCGTCGAGGTACCCCTGGTCGGTCCCCGCCCGCGTCTGCGGCGTCACCGTCTCCCCCGCGTCGTCGAGGGTGCCGATCCACGCGAACCGGAAGCGCCCGTCGGCGGTGAGTCGGTCGCAGACGGTGTGGTCGATCTCCTCGCGGGTCTCCGAGCGGACGATCGCCTGATCGATCTCGCGGATGGTCTCGTTGATGCGGTTGAGCGCGGTGAGCTGGTCGTTCCGACGCTGGAGCTCCCGGTCCTGTTCGCGAAGCTTCGACTCCCGGTCGACGCGGTCGAGCGCCGCCTCGGCGGTCGCCGCCAGCAGGTCCGCGAGCTCCCGAGTGACGTCGTCGAAGGCGCCGACGTCGGTCGAGCCGGCGACGAACACGCCGTGGTCCCCGAGCGGGATGTACGCCGCGCTCCGGAGGTCGGTCGCGGGGTTCGTGAGGCGGTCCGAATCGTGGACGTCCGCGAAGAACAGGGGCTCGTCCTCGACGAAGCTGTGGCTGGTGAGGTCGCTGCCGTCGGCGTGAACGGCGGGCAGCGGTCCGTGGACCTCCCGCATCGCCCGCGAGTGAGCGACCGGCTCGAGGTGGTTGTCGTCGGCGTCGAAGCGGTAGACGGCGCTGGCGTCGAGGTCGAGGACGGCCGCGGTGTCGTCGACGACGTGGTGGGCGATCTCCTGATGGGTCTCGGCGTACAGGAACTCTCGGGCGGTCTCCTGGAGGGTGGCGAGCGCCTGTTCGCGCTGCTTGCGCTTCGTGATGTCCCGACAGCTGTACAGCAGCGTCCCGTCCTGGATCGACACCTCGCGGACGTTCACCAGCAGGGTGTGCTCGCGGCCCGCCTTGTCCGTGGCGGTGGTCTCGATGTTCTTCAGGACGCCCTCCTCGGCGAGCGCCTCGCGGTCGAAGAGGTCGTCGCCGAGCAGGTCGTCGATCGTGCCCAGGTCGCGGATCTCGTCGGCGGTGTAGCCGAAGATGAAGTGGACGTTCGGACAGACGTAGGTGTACTCGCCGTCCGCGTCGGTCATGAGCACGGTGTCGGTCATGTTGTTGAGCGTGACCCGGTGGAGCTCCTCGGACTGCCGGAGCTCACGCTCGAGGTCGACGCGGTCGGTGATCTCGTCGCTGTCGACGATGATCGAGACGAGCTCGCCCTGTCCGTCGGTGACCGGCCGCACGGAGAGTTCCAGCACGCGGCTACCGGCGACCGCGTCCCGGGGAAGCACGGCGTGACCGGACTCCCCGTCCCGCGCCGCGTCCACGAGGCGGCGGACGTCCGCCCGCGTCCGGTCGTCGCCCCACCACGGGAGCGTCCAGAACGGCTCCCCGACGACCGCGTCGGCGTCCGCGGCCACCGCCTCGCGGGCGGCCCGGTTGACGCGCGTGAGCGTGCCCTCGGGGTCGAGCACCCACGTCGCCGACTCGGCGTCGTGGAAGACGGCGTCGAACTGTCGCGCACGCTCGCGCCGCGTCTCCGACCGGCGAGCCTCCCGGATCGCGGCCTCGGTGCGCCGGAGGGCGTCGTCGACGGCGTCCGACACCGGCTCGGAGACCCGGAGGTAGTCGGTGACCCCCGCCTCGATGGCCTCGGCGGCGATCGACTCGCTGCCGTCGGCCGTTCCCAGGACGACCGGGAGCGTCGGCATCTCCTCGCGGACGCGACGAACGAGGTCGATGCCGGTTCCGTTCGGGAGGGTGTAGTCGGCGACGACGCAGTCGGCGCGCTCGCGGGAGAGCGTCTCGCGGGCCGCCGCCGCGGTCGAGACGCGGCGGACGGTCGCGCCGGATTCCTGGTGGAGCGCGTCGGCGTAGGCGGCGAGCCACGGTTCGTCGCCGACGACGACGACCGCGGACGTGTCGAGGAGGCTACTGGCGGTGGGACTCATGTGTGGAACGGGAGTGGGAACGGTCGAGCACGAAACCCGCGGGTCGGTGCGGGGGTCTGATGCCGACAGCTACTCGTGCGACGACCAAAACGCTGCTGTTTACTTATCAACTGGGAGTGTATTCCCGGTTTCAGGGACAACAACCACCGTGGCCGCGACGGCCGGGCGACGGGACCGCGACGCGACCGCCGCGGCGAGCCGCGTTCGGGGCGACCAGTAAGACAATTACCACGGCGGCCCCGAGACGGACCCATGACCGGTGACGCCGAAGCCAACCCGGACTCGTCATTGCCCGCGGAGCTGGAGGACGTCGACATCCTCCACGTCGACGACGAGCCGGACTTCGCCGACCTCGTCGCCACGTTCCTGGAGCGCGAACACGGCGCGTTCACCGTCCACACCGAGACGGACCCGCGGGACGCCCTCGACCGGCTCGACGACGAGGACTGCGCCGTCGACTGCGTCGTGAGCGATTACGACATGCCGGCGCTGGACGGCCTGGACCTCCTCGAGCGCGTCCGCGACCGCCGTCCCGGGCTCCCGTTCGTTCTCTTCACCGGGAAGGGGAGCGAGGAGATCGCCAGCGAGGCCATCTCGGCCGGCGTTACCGACTACCTCCAGAAGGCCGGCGGCACGGAGCAGTACCGGGTCCTCGCCAATCGGGTGCGGAACGCGGTCGCGGGGTACCGGGCCGAGCGGGACGCGAACCGCGGCCTCGAGGCCATCGAGACGGCGCGGGACGGTATCGCTATTCTCGACGGGACAGGACACATCGAGTACGCGAACGACGCCTGTGGCGAGATCCTCGGCTACGACCGCGAGGAGCTCGTCGGGCTCCACTGGGAGACGTTCTACCGCGACGAGGACGTGCCGTTCGTCTACGACGTGCTCCTCCCGAAAGCGCGCGACGGACGGTGGCGCGGGACCACCTCGTTCGTGCGGAAGGACGGGACGGAGATCGACGTCGATCACGCGCTCTCGTACAGCGACGACGGCTCGCTCATCTGTACGCTCAGTCCGCGGGCGATGGCCGACACGGGCACACCGCCGGCGATGGACGACGCGGACGCACAAACGCCGTCGGCCGACGCGGGCGCGTCGACGCCGTCGGCGAAGGAGCGGGCGATGAACGAGGCGCCGATCGGGATCGTCCTGACGGATCCCCTCGAGACGGACGAGCCGATCGTCTACGCGAACGACGCGTTCACGACGCTCACCGGCTACGAGACGCACGCGGTCGTCGGGCGGGACCGCGGGATCCTCTGGGGAGAGAACACCGCCGCCGGGGCGCTCGCGGAGCTTCGCACCGCGATCGACGACCGCGAACCGGCGACCGTCGAACTGCGAAGCTACCGGAAAGACGGCGAGGAGTTCTGGAACCGCGTCCGCGTCGCCCCGCTGTTCGACGACGAGGGCGACCTGGACTTCTTCGTCGAGTTCCACGAGGACGTGACGGAGCGCAAACGTGACGAGGAGCGGCTGCAGTCCCACACCGCGCGGCTCGAAGCCCTCTTCGAGCACTCGCCGGACATGATCGCGGTCCACGACATCGACGGCGTCATCCGGGACGTCAACCAGCGACTGTGCGCCGAGCTCGGGTACGCCGAGAGCGAACTCGTCGGGCGAACCGTCTGGGACATCGACCCGACGGCCGACCGCGACCGCGCGACCTCGTTCTGGGAGACCCTCCCGCCGAACACCTCGCATCGGTTCGAGGGAAAGCTCGAACGCGAGGACGGGTCGACGTTCCCCATCGAGGTCCACCTCATCCGCCTGAATCTGGACGGCGAGGACCGGTTCGTGGCGATGGACCGGGACATCAGCCGGCAGAAGCGTCGCGAGCGCGAACTCATGCAACAGAACGAACGGCTCGACCGGTTCACCAGCGTCGTGAGCCACGACCTTCGGAACCCGCTGCAGGTCGCGGAGGGGCGCCTCGAACTGCTGCGGGAGGACTGCGAAAGCGAGCACATCGACGGGATCGGCGACGCGCTGGACCGCATGGACGCGCTGATCGAGGACCTGCTGGCGCTCGCACAGACCGGCGAAGCGGCGATGGACGTCGAGCCGGTCCGGCTGGCCGACGTCGTGCGGTCGTGTTGGGAGACGCTTCCGGCGACGACCGCGACGCTGACGGTCGAGACCGACCGGACCGTCGAGGCCGACCGCGACCAGCTCCGCCAGCTCGCGTCGAACCTGCTCCGGAACGCGGTCAAACACGGCGGGGCGGACGTCACCATAACGGTGGGTGACACGCCGGACGGGTTCTACGTGGCCGACGACGGGGTCGGGCTCTCGGAGTCCGAGCTCGAGGACGTGTTCGAGTCGGGGTACACGACCGCCGACGACGGGACGGGCTTCGGGCTCAGCATCGTCGACGAGGTCGCCGACCGCCACGGCTGGGCGGTCTCGGCGACGAACGGGGCCGACGGCGGCGCCCGCTTCGACGTGACGACCGACCGCTGACCGGTCCCGAGAGGCCGGGCCGGCGTTCGCGTTTTCGACCGCGACCGACTCCCGCGTTCGCCGAGACCCTCGCGGAGCGAACCGGGGGGCGGGAGCGACAGGGAGTCGAGCGGCACGCGTCGATAGCCCCACGCGCGACCGCGACCGTCCTCGGCGCGGAGCCGGCGATCCGGATCGGCGGTGGTTCGCATAACGATAACGATTACCGAATAAACTAGATATTGATAAGTTTGTGGATGAACCGGACTGGGCGACATCGAAGAACCCAGTTGTGAGAAAACTGGATGATCCGACATTGGACTCCGAATATCCCTCTTTTTGTGGTTATGAAGGAACTATACGACCATATTCGTCGGTCTTTTCTACAATATTCCAGATCTCCCAGCGATTTCTATTCAGTTCCCGCGAGTGACTGCCGACCGCGATCGGGGGTCCAATGGAAATCAAAAAGACACGGACATCGGCGGGTTTGTCTCGGTCGATCCGGTCGGTACGTCCGAATCGTCGCGATGTCACGGACCGAGATCGGGTTGCGTGTGACGAAATCCCGAGTCGCAGATAATCATAAGAAATTCGAGTTATCGGTTAAAAGGTCAAAATCAGTATAGTAATCCTAGCGCTTAGACCCGAGCGACCGGGCTCGGAATCGCGGAGCGAGAACGGAGCGGTCGGAGGGTCTCGTCGGGGAGCGCCACGTACGGGACGGGGGGTCGGTGCGGTCGCGAGCGGGCGGTGCGGTCGTGAACGGGCGATGCGGTCGAGAGATCAGACCTCGGCGCCGTTCGCGAGCGGTTCGTCGTCGACGCCGAGCCCGTGACTGATCGCCTCGCCGGTCGTTCCCTCGAACAGGTGGATCTGCGCGCGGTCGAGGACCACGTCGACCGCGTCGCCCGAGGAGAGGTCCGCCGTCGGCTCGACGGTCATGAGGAGCTGGTCGGTGCCGCCGGCCGGCCGACCGCCCTCCTCGTCGAGGTCGGCGCCGAGCGTGACGTCGCCGTCGTCCGCGCGGAGGTACACGACCAGCTCGTCGCCCATCGGCTGGACGACGTCGACCATGAGGCGGGCGGTGGTCGTGTCGTCGAGGTCGCGGTGGGACCCCTCGAGGTACACGTCCTCGGGCCGGATGCCGAGCACCACGTCGTCGCCCGCCGCCACCGGCGCGCCCGACACGTCGATGTCGAACCCGAACGTCGAGTCGACGAAGCGGCCGTCCTCGACCGCTCCGTTCACGAAGCGCATGCTCGGGGAGCCGACGAAGCCCGCGACGAACAGGTTCGCGGGCTCGTTGTAACACTCCAGCGGGGGTGCGAACTGCTGGAGCTCCCCCTCGTTGATGATCGCGATGCGGTCGGACATCGTCATCGCCTCCGCCTGGTCGTGGGTGACGTACACCGTCGTCACGTCCAGTTCCTGCTGGAGCCGCTGGAGCTCGGTGCGCATGTGGACGCGGAGCTTCGCGTCGAGGTTCGCCAGCGGCTCGTCCATCAGGAACACCTCGGGGTCCATCACGATCGCGCGACCGATCGCGACCCGCTGCCGCTGGCCGCCCGAGAGCTCGTCCGGCATGCGGTCGAGCATTCCCTCGATCTGGAGGATGTCCGCCGCGCGCGAAACGCGGTCGTCGATCGCCTCCTGGTCGTAGTTCTTCAGCCGCAGTCCGAAGGTGAGGTTCTCCTCGACGGTCATGTGCGGGAACAGCGCGATGTTCTGGAACACCATCGCGATGTCTCGGTCCTTCGGGGCCGCGTCGGTGACGTCCGTCCCGGCGATCTCGATGTGGCCGCCAGTGGGCTTCGTCAGCCCGGAGATCGTCTCGAGGGTCGTCGACTTGCCGCAGCCCGAGGGGCCGATGAGCGAGATGAACTCGCCGTCCTCGATGTCGAGGGTCATCCCGTCGACCGCCACGACGTCGCTGTACTGCTTCGTTACGTTGTCGAGTTTGAGGTGTGTCATGTTCGTATTGTGTGTGAGTTGTCCGTCGGCGTTATCCCTTCAGCGACCCCGACGAGAGGCCGCTGACGATCTTTCGCTGCGCGAGCAGGACGAGGATGGCGACCGGAAGGACGCCGACGATGCTGGCCGCGGCCATCAGGTCGTACCGGATGGAGAACTCGGCCTGGTAGTTCGTCAGCCCCCAGACGATCGGCGACCAGTCCTGTGCGGCGCCGGTCGTCATCAGCTGGGAGAAGAAGAACTCGTTGTACGCCGTGATGAACGTGAGGATGCCGGCGGTGACGAGTCCGGGCGCCGAAAGCGGCATGATGACGTGGTAGAGCGCTCCCAGACGGGTCGACCCCGTCACCCGCGCCGCGTCCTCCAGCCCGTCCGGGATCTGCCCGTAGAACGTGGTGAGAATGAGGATGGCGAACGGGAGCGCCAGCGCGGTCAGGGGCAGCCCGACCGCGGCCGGCGTGTTGAACAGGTTCGGGCTGGTGACGCCGAACACGGTGACGTTCCCGGTGAGCAGCTTGAACAGCCCCACGAGGAACGTCGCACCGGGGAAGTACGAGACCGCGATGAGCAGCAGGAAGAGCGGTCGCTTCCCCCTGAACTCCATCCGACCGAACACGTACCCCGCGAGGCTCGCGAACACCAGGACGAACGCCGTCACGCCGACCGCGATGACGAGGCTGTTGAACACGAACCGATGGAACGGCAACACCTGGAACATCTCGACGAACGAGGACGGGTCGAACCCCGCCGGCAGCAGGCCGGCGTCCGTGGTGCGCCCGGCGGGCGTGAACGCGATGACGAAGAGGTAGTAGAACGGGAACAGCGCGATGAGCAACACCGCCGCGGTCGAGAGGAAGAACGTCGTCCGGTGGAGCGCGTCCGGGTCCGTGACCGACGAGAGCAGCCCCTCCGACCCGGAGTTCGCGGTCCCGTCCGCCGCTGCGTCTCCCGCCGCGCCGTCTGCCGCCATCTCAGATCCCCCCCGCGGTGGAGTCGTTGTACTTGATCAGGTACACCATCGACACCAGCCCGATCAGGACCGCGGTGATGATCGCGAGCGCCGAGGCGGTGCCGTAGAGGCTCCCGTTGAACGTCCCGACGACCGCGCAGGTGATCGAGGGCATCGTGCTGCAGTTCGAGATGGCGTCGATCTGCCCGTACACGCGCATCGAGCCGATCGACGTGAGTAGCATGGCGATGAGGAGCACGGGCATCACCTGCGGGAGCGTGATGAGCCGGAACCGCTCCCACCGGGAGGCTCCCGCCACCTTCGCCACGTCGTAGAGCCGCTCGTCGATGCTCTGGAGCCCCGCGAGGACGATCAGCGCGACGAACGCGGAGCGCTTCCAGACCGCGGACAGCGTCACGACGCCGAGCGTCGCCCCGCTGTCGTTGAGCGGGCGGGCCCCGATGAGTCCGAGCTCGTTGAACAGTTGCGTCCCGAGACCGGCGTCGGGGATGAACAGCAGGTAGAAGATCATGCCCTGGATGACGACCGGGACGGCCCACGGGAGCAGCACCGCGGTCCGGACGACGGAGCGGCCCCGGAACGTCTTGTCGAGGATGAGCGCCTGCACGAACCCGAGCGTCGTGACCAGCACGACGCTGACGGCCGTGTAGATGAGCGTCGTGGGAATGATGCTCTGGAACGGGTTGCTCAGGTCGAGGAACGGTCGCAACAGCAGGGCGTCCCGCTGCCCCGTGACCAGTTCGACGTAGTTGGTCAGCCCGACGAACTCGCCGCGGAACTGGCTGAAGCTGTCCGCGTAGAAGGACGTCTCGATCGAGTAGAGCACCGGCCACAGCGCGACGACCGAGAACACCACGAGTACCGGAGCCAACACGAGGTACGCGAACTGCGTCTCCGACAGGTCCTCGACCCAGTCGGTGACGCGAGCGGTGCCGTCCGCGACCGGGTCGGGAAGCAGCGTCGACCGCGTGGAGACGTTCGCCCCCCTGTCAGGCATTGTTCTCCTCGATCTGTTGCAACTGCTCCTTGAGGTCGGTCATCCCCTGCTCCGGCGGCTTGCCCTGCGAGACGACGTTGTGGACCTCCTGCGCGATGATGTCGGCCTCCTGGAAGTAGATCGGCGTCACCGGACGCGGAACCGGGTTCTCGGCCGCGATACGGAACGTGTCGAGGTACTGACCGAAGGTCTCGTGTTCGGTGAGCGATTCGGACTCGAAGACGCTCGGTTTCGGCGGGAGCGAGCCGGACACCTCGAAGTAGTTGCGGTGGAAGTCGTCGGTGAGGACGGCCCGCAGCACCTCGAGTGCGGCGTCGATCTTGTCGGAGTTCGGGTTGACCGAGAGGTTGTACCCCGCCAGCGGCGAGACGCTGCCGCCGAGCCCCTCGTACTCGGCCTCGGACCGCTCGACGCCGTAGGGGTACGGCATCATGCCGATCATGTCGTTCACGTCGCCGTCGACCGACGCGCCGATCTGCTGGAGGAGCCCCATCTGGCCGACGGTATAGGCGAAGGCGTCGCCCGCGATGAACGACTCCATGTCGGTGGTGTACCGCCACCCGAGCGCGTCGCTGGGGACGATGTCGCCCGCGAACTCCGACTCGTCGAGGGAGTGTTCGTCGTCGTGCCCGTGCATGAACGTCCGGAGCATCCGGAGCGCGTTCAGGACCGGTTCCTCGTCGACCGTGACCGGCCGCTCCCCCACGGGGCCGAACAGGTTGTCGCGGCCGCCGAAGTACGCGCCGCCCCACTGGGACATCATCCCGTTGAACGCACAGCAGGTGATCGTCTGTGAGAGCTCGAACGGCATCGTCATCCCGTACTCGAGCTCCTGCTGCTGTTTCACGTCGGCGGCGATCTGCGAGAACTCGGCCCACGACATCGGCTCGCTCCCCCAGTTCTCCGCCTCGGGGTCGTAGCCGGCCGCCTCCGCGTGGTCCTTCCGGTACATCACGCCGCGGACGTCCATGATGAACGGGACGCCGTAGAGGTTCCCGTTCTGCCCTCGACTAGAGTCCACGCTCGGCCCCTTGAACTCGGACTCGAGCGTGTCGATCTCCTCGTCCGAGAGGTGGTCGTTGAGGTTGAGCAGTTGGCCGCGGCGAATGAAGGGGATCGACCACCCGACGTCCATCAGGAGAACGTCGGGATCGCCGCGCCCGGCGTTGAGCCACTGCCGGTACTGCTGTTCCAGTTGGCCCGGGGTCGCGGTGTTGATTTCGAGGGTGATGTCCTCCGAGAGGCCGGCCTCCTTGAGCGCGGGCTCAAACCCGTTTATCGCCTGCTCGGTCATCTGCGAGAGCAGGGTTATCTGGAGGGTCGTCTCGCCGTCGGCCCCGTCGGAGGACGTCGACCCGCCCGATTCGTCCGAGTCGCCTCCGTCACCACCCAGACAGCCCGCGATCGATGCGCCTACTCCGGTCGCTCCGGCCGTCCGGAGAAACCGTCGCCTATTGACCCCGTAGTGGTCTCTCATGCTACGACCACACATACACGGTTTATATTATTAATAATTTTTGTAAGTGGCGGGTATCGTCACCGGTGTGGCGGGCGGGTGAGAACGGGGGCGCCCAGCGACGACCGGACGAGTGAGTCACCGGACAGCGGAGCGCGACGACCGTCAGCGGCGGTGCGACGACCGCAACGGTTTTATTAGGATGACGGACGGACCGGCGCGTATGGGCTTCCTCGACGAAGATTACCTGCTCGAATCGGCGTCCGCGCGCCGGCTGTACGACGAGATCCGCGACCTACCGATCCTGGACCCGCACAGCCACGTGGACGTGGCGGCGCTCGCGCGGAACGAGGGGTGGACCGACATCTGGGAGGTCGAGGGCGCGACCGACCACTACGTCTGGGAGCTGATGCGGAAACGCGGCGTCCCGGAGCGGAAGATCACCGGTGACGCGCCCAACCGCGAGAAGTGGGACGCGTTCGCGGCCGTCTTCCCGGAGTTCGCGGGCAACCCCACCTACGAATGGGTCCACCTCGACCTGAAGCGCCGGTTCGGGATCGAGAAGCCGATCTCCGCGGAGACCGCCGACGAGATCTGGACCGAGACGAAGGCGGCACTCGAGAGCCCCGAGATGCGCCAGCGCCGACTCCTCCATGAGATGGACGTCGAGGTCGTCTCTAGCACGGACGACCCGACCTCCGACCTGGAGCACCACCGCACGCTCGCCGACGAGTTCGACGGCGTGACCGTGCGCCCGACGTGGCGCCCAGACGCCGCGATGGGGGCCGGCGCCCCGGACTGGCCGGCATACGTCGATCGGCTCGGCGACGCCACCGACACGGACGTCGCGGACCTCGACGGCTTCCTCGCCGCGCTCCGGACGAGCCACGAGTACTTCGACGCCAACGGCTGCGGCGCCAGCGACCACGGCCTGAGCGAGGCCGTCACGAAGCCGGTCGACCGCGACCGCGCCGCGGACGTGTACGAGCGCGCGTACGCCGGCGAACCGCTGACGGACGCCGACGTCACCGACTTCAAGGCGTTCGTCCTCGAGCGGATCGGCGAGCTCAACCGGGAGACCGACTGGGTGACGCAACTGCACATCGGGCCGGTCCGGGACTACCGCGACTCCCTGTACGAGGAGCTCGGCACCGACGCGGGCGGGGACGTCTCGACGGGCGACCTCGACCTCGCCGACAACCTGCGGTACTTCCTCAACCGGTTCGACGAGGAGCTGGAGGTCGTCCTCTACGTCGTCGACCCGACCCACTACCCGACCGTGGCGACCGTCGCCCGCGCGTTCCCGAACGTCAGCGTCGGCGCGGCGTGGTGGTTCAACGACAGCCCGCACGGGATCGGGTCGCAACTGGAGTACGTGGGGACCGTCGACCTGCTCGCGAACTACGGCGGCATGGTGAGCGACTCTCGGAAGCTCCTGTCGTTCGGCTCACGCTTCGAGATGTTCCGCCGGACGCTGGCGAACACGGTCGGGGGGATGGTCGAGCGCGGACAGGTGCCCGGCCACGTCGCCGAGGACCTCGTCCGGCGGGTCGCCTACGAGCGCCCGGCGGAGCTGTGGGACTTCTGACGGCCGCCTGTTAACGGATAGAAGAAATCTGCCCGGAAGAAGCGTTCAGACGCCGCTGAACGCGGAGAACCCGCCGTCGATGGGGATCGATGCGCCGTGGACGAACTCCGCGCCCGGCGAGACGAGCCACAGGACGGTCGTCGCGAGGTCCTCCGGCCGCCCGAACCGGTTCTGCGGCGTGTGGTCGATGATCGTCTGGCCGCGGTCCGTGTACTCGCCGGTCTCCTCATCGATCAGCAGGTAGCGGTTCTGTTCGGTGAGGAAGAAGCCGGGCGCGATGGCGTTGACGCGGATATCCGCCGAGTAGTTGTGCGACATGTGGACCGCGAGCCACTCGGTGAAGTTCGAGACGGCCGCCTTCGCGCCCGAGTACGCGGGGATCTTCGTCAGCGGCGTGTAGGCGTTCATCGAGGAGACGTTCAGGATACAGCCCGTCCCCTCCTCGACCATGTACTCGCCGAAGACCTGCGAGGCGAGCACGGTGCCCGTGAAGTTGACGTCGAGCACCTGCCGGATCCCCTCCGTCGACAGGTCGAAGAACGAGGTGTCCGGCCCAGTGGTCGCGTCGGGGCTGTTCCCGCCCGCGGCGTTGATCAGCACGTCGATCCGGCCGTACTCGTCGACCACCGTCTCGGCGGCCGCCTCCAGTTCGACGCGGTCGAGGACGGACGCCGAGAGCGTGAGGTGTTCGATCCCCGCCTCGGCGAGCTCCTCGCCGGTCTCGCGCAGTTTCTCCTCGCCCCGCGCGAGGATCGCGACGGTCGCGCCGTTCTCGCCGAGGGCCCGCGCCATCTCGGAGCCGAGCACGCCGGAACCGCCGGTGACGACGCACACCTTGTCGTCGACGTCGAAGTCGTTGGATACGCTCATTGGCTGTCTGCTTCGTTCCTCGCGTGCAGACGGCATGTATCTTTTCGTCCGGGTCGGTCGAGAGTTACGTCCGGATCCGTCGAGAGGGTCTCAGTCCGCCGTGGTCTCGGGGTTGACGGCCGCCTCGCGGCCGTCGGTCTCGCTCCCGCCCGCGGTCGTCTGCTCCAGCAGTCCCCGCATGTAGCCGATCGCGAACAGCCGCCCCTTCGTGTGGTAGCCGGGGTTTGAGTTGTCCTCGCCCGCCATCGTGGGGACGTGATCCGGCCGCATCGGCCCGTCGAAGCCCGCGTCTCGGAACGCCTGCATCGCCGCGAGCATGTCGGTCGGCCCGTCGTCGTGCCACGTCTCGACGAAGTCGTCCGCCTCCCCCTCCACGTCGCGGAAGTGCGCGAAGTTGATCCGGTCGCCGAAGTGGCGGATCGTCTCCGGAACGTCCACGCCCATCGCGGCGAAATTGCCCTGACAGAACGTCACGCCGTTGTGCTCGCTGTCGACGATGTCGAGGATCCGGTCGTACGACTCGACGCTGTTGGCGAGCCGCGGCACGCCCCGCACCGAGTCGATCGGCGGGTCGGCGGGGTGAAGTCCGAGCTTCACGCCGGCCTCCTCGGCGACCGGGACGACCTCCTGCAGGAAGTACTCGAGGGCGTCCCAGAGCTGGTCCCGGCTCACGTCGGCGTAGTCGATCTCCGGACCGCCGGACATCCGCTCGTCCGTGTAGCCGGTCGTGTACGCCCCGCCCCGCGTCTCGACGTGGACCTCGGTTCGGGCCCACCGGACGCCCGCCATCCAGTCGTAACACACCACGGGGATGCCGACCGCTCCGCAGTCCCTGAGGAACTGCTTGAACTCGGCGATGTCCTCGTCGCGACCCTCGAGCCCCAACCGGACGCGGTCGGTGAGCGGCACGGAGCCCTCGATGACCGAGAGGTCGATGCCGACCTCCTCGAACCAGTTGGCCATCCCCTTGAGCTCGTCGTACGTCCAGTTCGTCTTGTCGTCCCCGATCTCGAGGGGGTGGACGACCGCGTTCGTGACGCCCATCTGGCGGGCGAGCTGCCACCGGTCGTCCGGCTCCGGCGGCAGGATCAGCGACAGTTGTACCATGTGTCAGTAGTAATTCCGCTCCAATAAATAAAAGTTGTTCTAGAGGGGGTTTTCGGCCCCGAGCGGCGTGCGGTCCGCCCGAACCCGACCGCAGTCATCGACTTCGAGGGGAAGAGGCTCTCGGCGGCCGCGGCCCCGTGAACGACGACGATCGTTCAAGGTGATCGAACGAATCGGCAACGCGAGCTACGCCGAGTGGCCGGTGCTGCGGCGAGGAACACCGGATCGGCAGAGCACGACCGCGATCAGCGTCCGATATAGTTGAACGGAGAGGAATTCAGATCCGGATCGGGATTACAGAAATACATTTGTAACGTTATCCGTCTTTCACCGTCGTCTCCGCCCTGCAGTCGACGACGCCCCGCGGACACGAGAGGGATCTTTTTCGATCCGGTGAAACGAGAGAACGATTTTATGCGCGTTCTGGGCCATCTACCGTCGGATGCGGGAATCATGTGGCGTTGGCGGCCGCCGGCCAGCGGCGTGTGTCCGACAGTGTTGAACGACGTGCCGGCCAGCGCCGGGAGAGCGGCGGGTTCGGGAAGATCAGTAACGATCGTGAGGGTCGTTTCCGGCGCGAACTCCGCGCCCCCCGTCCCGCACGCCCAGTCGGTTCAACGATGTTGGATTCCGGGGGGCGCGACGGGCTCGGAGCGGGCGGCCGGGAGCGCGATCGGTCGTTCCAGTATTTTTAATACACTCGTGACCCGAGTACCCGGTGATGCACCTGTTAGCATACCCCCGAGAGACGCGGTCGCTCGACGGGACGTGGCAGGCGATCCCCGATCAGTACGAGAACTTCGAAGGGTACTTCGAGGACTTCTTCGACGACGAGGACGACAATCCCGCCGGCTTCGAGGTGAAGTCCATCTACGAACCCGGCGCGTCGGAGGAGAACGACCCGTGCGACTTCAACATCCACGACGGCCGCTCGGTCTCGATCCCCTCCAGCTGGGGCGAGGAGATCCCCGAGTTCCGCCACTACGAGGGCTGGGTCTGGTACGCGCGCACGTTCGACTGGGACGCCGACGAGGGCGACGACCGCGCGTTCCTCCGGTTCGGCGCCGTCAACTACAAGGCGAAGGTGTGGCTGAACGGGGAACTGCTGGGCACGCACGAGGGGGGCTTCACGCCCTTCAGCTTCGAGGCGACCGACGCGCTGCAGGAGGGCGAAAACGTGCTCGTCGTCAAGACCGACAACCAGCGGTACGAGGACGGCATCCCCAACGAGGCGACCGACTGGTTCAACTTCGGCGGGATCAACCGCTCCGTCGAACTGGTCGAGGTACCGGACGCCTACGTGCGCAACTTCAAGGTCGAGTCGGAGCTGTCCGACGGGGCCGTCGACGTCAGCGTCTCGGCGTGGGTCGAGGGCGCCGAGGGCGACGGGACGAGCGTCTCCGCCGCCTTCCCGGAGCTGGACCGCGACGTGTCGCTCGAGGCGGCCGGCGACGGCGAGTTCACCGGGGAGCTCCGGCTCCCGGAGGAGGAGGTGTCGCTGTGGAGCACCGAGGACCCGCACCTGTACACGGTCCGCGTCGAGGCCGACGGGGACGCCGTCGAGGACCGCGTCGGGCTCCGCGACCTCCGCGTCCGCGACGGCGACGTGCTGTTGAACGGCGAGCCCCTCTGGCTGCGCGGCATCGCGCTCCACGAGGAGGCCGCGGGCAAGGGCCGAGCGCTCGACGCCGAGGACGTCGAGGAGCGGTTCCAGTGGATCGCCGAACTGGGCTGTAACTACGCCCGGCTGGCCCACTACCCGCACACCGAGCAGATGGCCCGGAAGGCCGACGAGGAGGGGGTCCTCCTGTGGGAGGAGGTGCCCGCGTACTGGGACATCAACTTCGGCGACGAGGAGGTCCAGGAGCTGTACCGGCAGCAGCTCCGCGAGCTGGTCCAGCGCGACTGGAACCGCCCCTCCGTCGCGATGTGGTCCATCGCGAACGAGACCGACCACACCGACGACACCCGCAACGAGGTCCTCCCGCAGATGGCGGACTACGTCCGCGACCTCGACGACACGCGGCTGGTGACCGCCGCCTGCTTCGTGGACGAGACCGACGACGGCCTCGAGATCCGCGACCCCCTGGAGGAGCACCTGGACGTCATCGGCATCAACGAGTACCACGGCTGGTACTACGGGGACGCCGACAACATGCAGGAGTTCCAGGAGGACCCCGAGGGCACGCCGGTCGTCATCTCGGAGACCGGCGGCGGCGCCAAGTGGGGCCACCACGGCGACGCGGACGAGCGCTGGACCGAGGAGTTCCAGGCCGAGATCTACCGCGGGCAGACGGAGGCGGCCGCGGAGAACGACCAGATCGTCGGGTTCTCGCCGTGGATCCTGTTCGACTTCCGCGCACCGATGCGCCAGAACGAGTTCCAGCGCGGCTACAACCGGAAGGGCGTCGTCGACCAGCACGGACGCAAGAAGCAGGCGTTCCACGTGCTGCGAGACTTCTACCAGACGCACCGCTGACGACGAGAGCCGCGTCGCGAACTGCACTGGTGAGAAAGGGCGGTCGGGGCGACGGTCGCCGGCGCCCCCGCCGACCGTCAGTCGCTACCGGGCAGCCACTGCATACAGACCGGCTCCGGGACCGACAGCGACTCTCCCGTCCGGGAGAGCACCCCAGTGTCTGCGTCGACGTCGAAGGCGACGATCTCGTCCGTGTGGCGGTTCTCCGCGAACAGGCGGCTGCCGTCGGGCGCGACCGCGAAGTGGCGCGGCCACTCGCCGCCCGTCGGCGTCTGGCCGACTCGCGCGAGCGTCCCCTCCTCGACGGAGAAGGTGACGATCGTGTCGAGGCCGCGGTTCGAACCGTACACGTACTCGCCCGACGGATGGACGGCGATTTCGGCGGTCTTGTTCTCGCCCGCGAACTCCGGGGGGAGGGTGGAGACGGTCGACCGCTCGGTCAGCAGACCGTCCGACCCGCGGTCCAGCACGGTCGCGGTCGAGTCGAGTTCGTTTATCAGGTACGCCCGGTCGCCGTCGGGTGAGAACGAGAGGTGTCGCGGCCCCGACCCGGGAGCGAGGTCGACCGCGCCCACGCGGGAGAGCGAGGGCTCGTCGCGCTCGACCGCGTAGACGTGGACCTCGTCGGTGCCCAGGTCCGGTACGTACGCGAACCGGTCCTCGGGGCCGAGCGTGATCGAGTGCGGATGCGGGGCGGTCTGGCGGTCGGGGTCGACGCTCGACCCCTCGTGTTCGACCACCTCGGAGGGCGGATCGATCCCGCCGTCGGGACCGAGGGAGAGCATCGAGACCGCCCCGCCGGCGTAGTGCGCGACGAACAGGTACCGACCCGTCTCGTCGACGGAGCAGTAGCAGGGGGCCACCGCCCCGCTCCGGGCGCCGTCCCGCTCGGTCAGCGCCCCCGTCTCGCGGTCGACCTCGTACGACCGAACGACGCCCTCCTCGTCCTCGCGGACGGCCGCGTAGAGGTACTCACCCGACGGGTGAAACGTCACGAACGTCGGGTCGGGGCCGGCCGCCACGGCGTCGAGGTGCCGCATCGACCCCGTCTCGGAGTCGACCGCCACGGTGTGGACGCTCTCGTCGGTCGCCGCGCTGTACGTTCCTACCGCCGCTATCTGGGTGTCGCGTGTCATTGGTGTCTGCTCCGACCGTCCGCGGTGTCCGCCGCTCGATTCCGACCGCTCATGGGGTCGGATCGGCGGGTGGTTCGTCCCATTGCTCTCCGTTGTCGACCGGGTCGTAGCCGAGCCGGTCGCGCGCGTTCCGTATCGAGAACCAGCGCCGGTCGTTGTCGCTGACGCCGTTGAAGACGTCGAACTCGACCGAGTCGTCGGCGAGGCAGCGGTCGACCAGGTGGGCGAAGTCCCGCCGGGAGTGCCACGTCGCCTTCGTCCGCGCCACCGACCGCTCGTAGGCGTCGCTCCCGCGGTCGATTTCTCCCTCGGCGACGCGGCGCTCTGCCCGACCGTACGGATGGTCGATTTCCGGCGGGAGCACCGAGCAGATCCGGAGCGCGTAGAACCGGCGCGGATAGGCGTACCGCTCCGCGTAGTAGCGGCCCAGGTCCTCCCCGAACGACTTGGTCGCCCCGTAACACGAGTCCGGGCGGACCGGGTCGGTCGTGTCGAGACGCAGGTCGTAGTCCGGTTCGTACAGCTCCGGAGCGTGCTCCTCCTCGTACATGCCCATCACGTGGTTCGTCGACGCGAACACGAACGTCTCCACCTCCGCGGCCCGGGCGGCCTCGAGCGCGTTGTACATCCCCACGACGTTGGGCTCGAACACGTCCTCCCACTCGCCGTCCGTGTAGGGGTACGCCGCGAGGTGCACGACGGCGTCCTGCCCGTCGAACGCCGGCCGGATGGCGTCGTAGTCCGCGATATCCGCGACGTGCGTGTCGAAGCCGCCGTAGCGGTGGTCGGCCGGACGGTCCGACCGGTTCAGGTACGTGAACTCGTACCCCGGGTCGTCGTCGAGGTGGTCGATGATCGCGGTCCCGCACCTGCCGTACGAACCGGTCACGAGAACGTTCATGCGGGCGTGGTCAGGGCGCGGCGCCGTCGCGGCGCATGGTTCACTGACCCCCATCGTCCGAACACGACAGGATGCCGTTCAGGTAGGCGACCGCGTGGGCGCGCGACCGGTGGCCCCACTCCGTGTCGCCGACGACCTCCGGGACGTGGTCGGGGACCACGACGCCGTCGAAGCCCGCGTCGCGGAGGGTCTCGATCGCCGCGACCGGGTCGTAGTTGCTCCGATCGTCGTCCAGGAAGGTCTCGGTGAACCGCGGCCAGGTGCCCACGACGTCGCGGAAGTGGACGAACACGATGTCGTCGCGCTCCCCGAAGTGCGCGATCACCTCCTCGACGTCGGCGTCCGGCATCTCGGAGAAGCAGCCCAGACAGAGCTTGAGCCCGTGGGCGTCGCTCGGAACCGCCTCCATCGCCCGCCGGAACGCCTCGAAGTTCCGGAACAGCCGCGGGATCCCGCCGAGCTGCTCCACGGTCGGCGGGTCCGCCGGGTGAAGCGCCAGCCGCACGCCGGCCTCCTCGGCCACGGGGAGCACCTCCTCCAGGAACGCCTCGTAGTTGTCCCACAGCTCCGCCTCGGTGTACTCCCGCTCCAGTTCGTCGACGGGCTCGTACGGCTCGTCGAGGTCCTCGATGTCGAACTCGCGACCGCGGGCGCCGCCGCGGAGCCGCGCGGTCTGGGAGGTCCGCATCGGGACCACGCCGCGGGGGTTCCACTGGTAGCCGAGGATCGGGATGCCCGCCCGCCCGAGGTTCCGGATCAGCTGTTTGATCGTCTCCAGCTGGCTCTCCTTGCCCTCCTTGTCGAGCATGATCTTCCCGTAGACGTTGTAGCTCAGCGACTGGATCCCCATCAGTCGGAGCCCGGCGTCTTCCGCGCGCCGGCGCGCCTGCACGAGTTCGGAGACGCTCGGAACGACGCCGTCGTCGATGGTGATCGTCTCGTCGTCGCCGCTGCCCTCGTCTTCGAACACGTCGCCGCGGGGGGAGCGGTGGTCGAGAAACACGTCCCGGACGCCGATCTGGCGGCAGAACGCGAGCCGTTCGTCCGACAGGGTACGGGTCCGGAGGCCGGTTCGGAGCGGGAGCTGTTCGGTGTCGGTGCGCGGTCTCTCGTCGTGGGTTGCGTCGGTCATCGTCGTGTGAATCGGTCGTGAGTCGGTCTGTCGTGCTGTCTCGCTCGGCGGTGCGTGTCGGCGGTTCGCTGTCAGTCGATGAGCCGGTCGATGGCGTCGTCCAGTTCCTCGTAGATGGCTTCGGCACGCTCCTCCTCCGCGGAGGTGAGCGGGCGGATGGGCTCACGCACGTCGCCCCCGTGGAGGCCGGCGAGGTCGAGCCCCTTCTTGACGGCCGGGACGCTGACCGCGCCGGGGAGCGCGTTGTTCCGTCCCGTCTCGCTCCGGAACCGCTGGTAGGGGAGGCAGACGTCCCTGAGCGCGCGCGCCCGCTCCCAGTCCTCCTCGGAGAGGGCCCGGAAGAGCGCGCGGCCGACCTCGGGCCGGAAGTTGCTGACGCCCGCGGTGAACCCCTCGATCCCCTCCGCCCAGTAGGCGACCGCGTACGGCTCCGCGAGCCCGTCGACCCAGACGGCGTCGTCGTCGCCGGCGCGGACGGCCTCGCCCAGTTTCACCGGGTCCTCCAGGGCGTACTTTACCCCGACGACGCCGTCGACGCGGGTGAGGTCCGCGAGGAACTCCACGGAGGGGTCGAACCCGCGGACGTACGGGACGAGCGGGGCGTCCGTTCCCGCGGAGAGCTTGCGGTAGTACTCCAGCAGCCCCCGCTCGTGGAGGTAGGTGTGGTCCGGCGGCATGACCATCATCGCGTCGGCGCCGACGCGGTCGTACGCCTCGATCAGCTCCAGCGCGTCGGGCGTGCTCCCGCCGACGCCCGCGAGGACGCACGCGTCCGACGGGAGCGCGTCGACCACCGTCTCGACGCTCGCGATGCGCTCCGCCTGGGAGAGGGAGTGGTACTCGCTGATGTTCGCGGCCGCCAGGAAGGTGCGCATGTCCGCGTCGTAGAGCGACTCCGCGTTCGCCGCGACCTTCCCGTGGTCGATCTCGAGGTTCTCGTCGAAGGGCGTGAGCAACCCGACAGCGACGTCTCGCAATCGCTGTCGGACCTGCACTGCTGTCGATGACATCATGTGACATGATACGGCCGGCAGGAATAAAGCCATCGTTGACGGCGCATAAACGGCGGGTTCGCGGCGGGCGCGCCGGTGGCTAGTGCAGGTCGGGGACGATTCCGCGGACCGGCCGCGGTCCGCGACGGCTTCCCCGTGGCGTGGTCAGTAGTTGCGGTAGACCGTCTTCGTCGACGTGAAGAAGTCGAGCCCCGCGTCGCCCTGCTCGCGGTAGGTGTTCGTCGAGGAGTTCTTGTACCCGCCGAAGGGGACGTGGAGTTCGAGCCCGGTCGTCTTCTCGTTCACCTTCGCGACGCCGGCCTCGATCCGGTCGACGAACGCGTCGGCCTCGGTGAGGTCCTGCGTGACGACGCTCGCGGAGAGGCCGTAGTCGACGTCGTTGGCCAGCTCGAGGGCCTCCTCGAAGTCGCTCGCCTCGATGACCGACAGCACCGGCCCGAAGATCTCCTCCTGGGCGATGCGCATGTCGTTGTCGACGTCCGAGAACACCGCCGGCTCGACGTAGTAGCCGTCGCCGGTCGCCGACTCGGCCGGACGCTCGCCGCCGGTCTCGAGCGTCGCCCCCTCCTCCTGTCCGATCTCGACGTACTCGAGGGTGGACTCGAGCTCGGCCGCCGAGACGTGCGGACCCATGTCAGGGTTCTCGAGCCCCGGCCCGATCTCGACGTCGGTCGCGTACTCGACCATGGCCTCGACGAACTCGTCGTAGACCTCCTCGTGGACGATCGCGCGCGACGCCGCCGTGCACGACTGGCCCGTCGTGCCGAACGCGCCGGCGCCGAGGATCTCGACCGCCTCGTCGACGTCCGCGCTCGGCATCACGACGGTCGGGTTCTTGCCGCCCATCTCGCACTGGACGCGCTTGAGGTCGTCCGCGGCGCTCCGGGCGACGCTCGTCCCGACCGCGGTGCTCCCGGTGAACGAGACGCCGTCCACGTCGTCGTGCTCCGCGAGGGGCGTCCCCACCTCGCTGCCGGAGCCGGTCACCATGTTCGCGACGCCGGCCGGGAGGCCCGCCTCGTCGAGGCACTCGAAGAGGACCGCCGTCATGGTCGGCGCCGCGGAGGCGGGCTTCACGACCGCCGTGTTCCCCGCGGCCAGCGCCGGTGCGAGCTTCCAGGCGGGGATGGCGACCGGGTAGTTCCACGGCGTGATCAGGCCGACGGTCCCGAGCGGTTCCCGCTTCGTGTACAGGTCCTTGTTCCGCCCGCTCGGCGACTTACTGATCCCGCCGAGGTCGCGCGCCTTCTGGGCGTAGTAGGCGAAGATGTCGATCGCCCGCTGGACCTCCCCGGCCGCCTCGGCGCGCGTCTTCCCCTCCTCGCGCACGAGCGTCTCCGTCGCGGACTCCTTGCGCTCCGCGAGCAGTTCGCCCGCACGCTTGAGGACGTCGCCGCGGTTCGGACCGGGCGTGTCGGCCCATTCCGACTGCGCGTCGACCGCGGCGTCGACCGCCGCGTCGAGGTCGTCGACCGTCGAGGCCTGGAACCGGCCGACGGTCTCGGACGGGTCCGCCGGGTTCTCGACGTCGAACGTCTCGCCCGACTCGGAGGCGATCCACTCACCGTTCACGTAGTTCTCGTACACTGTCGGCATCCACTCGACGTTCCGCGGCGAGCGATACAAAGGTTTTGATGAGGGGAGTATTGCGACCGACCGGGCGCGGGCCGGGCCATTCCCGGTATCCTTTGCGGACACGTACAGCCTTTTGGCGGTGCGTGGGGTAGCACTCGCCGTGACCATCGAGACAGTCCTGCTAGCCGTCAACGAAGAGGACGACCGTCGCGTCGAGCGACTGGCCGACGTCGCCCTCGAGGTCGCGGAACCGCTCGACGCGACGGTCGTCATCGCGCACGTCCTCCCCGAGGAGCCGGAGGTTGTTTCGACGAGCACGGCGCCCATCTCGGGCTCTCCCGGCCCCTACGTGCTCTCCGACGACGAGTACGACGACCTGCTCGAGGAGTTCCCTCCCGAGGAGTACACGGTCGACGAGATCGTCGCCGAACAGGGGACGGTCCGGGCGGTCGCCGACGCGGTGGCCGACGCGGGCGTCGATCACGAGGTCCGCGGCGCGGTCGGCGACCCGAGCGAAGGGCTCGTCGCGCTCGCCGACGAGTTCGACGCGGACCGAATCGTCGTCAGCGGGCGGAGCCGCTCGCCCACGGACAAGGTGATCTTCGGCAGCGTCGCGCAGACCGTCCTCCTCGAGTCGCCGTGTCCGGTCACGTTCGTCCGGAACGACTGATCCGGGGACCCGAGACGAAAAGCGACGCGACGGGGCGGGTACTTTTCTGACCAACGCCGACCATCTTTCTGAACAACGCTGCCCACTTTTCTGACCAACGCTGACCACCTTTCTGAGACACACCGACCGCGAGAGAAGGCGACGGCCGCGATAAGTGGCGAGAACCCCGTCGCGATCAGTCGGCCCGGACCGCGTCGGGCGCCGGGCTGGAGTCCCAGTCGGTGAGCCAGAGCACGCCGAGCCCGACCGTGACGACCGCGAGGAAGCCGGCCCAGATGAGGAGCGTCGTGCTCCGACCGAACGCGTCGATCAGGGGCGTGGGGACGAACGGCGAGATCGCGAAGCCGAGATACATGGTCGTCGTCACACCGCTGAGAGCGCGGCCGCGGTACTCCTCGTTCACGATCGCCGCCACCCAGTCGTTGATCGTCGGGAGCAGGAACCCCATCCCGCCGGCCGCGACGAGGATGCCGCCGAGGACGACCGCGAAGACGTCCGTCGCGCTGATGATGGCGTAGCCGACCGACGCGATCCCGAACGCGATCATCAGGATCGTCGCGTGCTGGAACCGCCTCCGGAACCGGCCGTACAGCGCCGCGGAGGCGACCCCGGCGACCATCGCGGCCGACAGGGCGACGCCGGTCATCCCGCTGCTGACCCCGATCGACTCACGGAGGTAGTACGGCACCTCGATCTGGATCAGGTTGTTCGTCAACATCCCGAAGGTGACGAGGAAGTAGGCGACGAGGAGGATCAGCACCGGCGACTCGCGCGCAATGTTGACCGCGGCCTCGATCCGGCCGACCTCGTCGTCGGTGGCGGCCCGGTGCACGTCCGGTTCGGGAAGGTGCCGGATCACCGGCGGGACCAGAAGCAGCGCGAGCGCGTAGATGGGGAAGATGAACCGCCAGTTGACCGAGGCGATGGCGCCCCCGAGGAGCGCGGCGACCGCGCCGCCGGCCATCTGGATCGCCCCGTACCACCCCATCACGGACTCGCGGCGGCTCCCCGAGTAGTAGTCCGAGATGAGCGTCGGCACGGTCACCATCAGCGTGGCGACCGCGATCCCGTCGAACACCCGCGTCAGGAGGATCAGGTAGATCGAGTCGAGGAAGAACGCGATACTCGTTCCGAACCCGTAGATCACGATCGACGCGATCAGCACCGGCTTCCGCCTGTACCGGTCGAGGAGGTAGCCGACGATCGGCGCCACGATCACCACGATCGGGGCCGACATCGTACTGACCATCTGCGCGAGCGTCTCCGAGTTCGGCAGGTGCGAGAACGTGGTCTGTATCGCCGGGATGGTCGGGTTGATCAGCGCCCCGGAGAACGCAGCCATCACCGGAATGAGCAGCAGCGTAACGAGCTGCGGATAGTTGAACGAGGATTGGGTATCGGTAGACATCGTGTGCTAGTTGAGAGGGGTGTTCGTGCACGTCCGATCGACGGAGCTGACGCCGTCGGACGCCGGGGTCACGGCGTTGGGTCCGGTCGGCGTGCCGCCGGCGGAGACCGGTCCGCGAACCCGGTTCGGCGGCGAGGCGTCGAACGCCGGTCGGTCGGTCGAGGAGAGATGCCTATGGTCCCGATGACGGCTCGTGTCGTTCATGTCACGCTCTCTCGTTCATCACTCATCATAATAAATACACGGAATGACTTCGGCCCCGTGGGCGTAAGTTTCACCGGTGCTGTCGAGCATTATTCGGCCGCGGGGCCCGCGGGAGCCGGGAGACGGCAGCCGCGAGACGGACCGAATTCGTCCAATGATATTAGACAGAACATGTAGACAACAATAAAGAACGGTTAACTGCCGGGAGCGTCTATCTTACGTCATGAGCGAGGACCGAACCGACTCCGGCGGAGAACAACGGATCAGCTCCGTCGACAACGTGTTCAACATCGTCGAAAAGATGCAGGAGCTGGAGCAGTGCGGCGTCTCCGAACTCGCGGACCACCTCGACGTTCCCAAGAGCACGGTGCACATCTACCTCAAGACCCTCGAGGACCTCGGATACGTCATCAACGACGGCGGTCGCTACCGGCTGAGCCTACGGTTCCTGCAGGTCGGCGGGCTCGTCCGCCACAACCGGAACGGCTACCAGGCGGCGCGGTCGGAGGTCGACACCCTCTCCCGAACGACCGGCGAGGTGGGAACCCTCGGGTACGAGGAGAACGGGATGCGGGTGCTCGTCTATCGGTCCGAACCGGTCGAGGGAGTCTCGGACAACGCCCCGACCGGCGAGTACACCAGGATGCACTGGACCGCGGTCGGCAAGGCGCTCCTCGCACAGCACACGGACGAGGAGGTCCGGGACATCGTCGACCGCTACGGGATCCCCGCGGCCACGGAGCAGACGATCACCGACCTCGACGAGCTCCTGGCGGAGATGGACCGGGTCCGCGAACAGGGGTACTCGACGGAGGACGAGGAGCGAGTCAGCGGGATCAAGTCGGTCGCCGTCCCGATCGGCGGCGACGACCCGGACTCGGAGAACATCGCGGTCTCGATCGCCGGCCCGAAACACCGGTTCAGCGACGAGCGCATCGAGGACGAGCTCCTTCCCGAACTCCGGAACGCCGCGAACGTGATCGAGCTCCAGTCCCGACACTACTGACGCGGACGCCCCCTTCCGCTCCCTCCCATTACACATATATATTTGTAACACCGTGCGAACTGCGTTCGAGATAGTTGAACGACGGGGCTGACGTCGCGTTTCCGACCGGTCGAGCGACCGGAATCCCCCGACGGTCGCCTCTCGAACCGAGCGCGCGCCGCGTCCACCGCGTCCCCGTGCGCGGCGCATCCACCGAGACGAACCCCTCCCGCGGGAGACGACCGACCGCGGTCGAGAACCGCGGGGACGACGGAGGAGGGGACGCGGAGGGGGGCGGCGGAGGGGAGCGGTGGAAGCCGGACTGGGATCTACAAAATTACCAGATTACGTAGTTATATCGAATAATGGCAGAATTCACAAATGAGATCAGTGGCCGCCGGAGACGGCGTGGAGACCGACGATCCCGAAGACGATCACGGAGATGAACAGCAGTCGGGCGCCCGTCGCCGGCTCGTCGAAGAGGACGATACCGAGCGTCGCGGTCCCGACGGCACCGATTCCGGTCCACACGGCGTACGCGGTCCCGATCGGCAGGTCTTGGACCGCCCTGGCCAGCAGCACCATGCTGATGAGGAGCGAGGCGGCCGTTGCGACGGTCGGTACCGGCTCCGTGAGGCCGTCGGAGTACTCCAGCCCGATCGCCCAGGCGATCTCGAACAGACCGGCGACGAAGAGGACGAGCCACGACATCGTGTCGGATTACCCCGATCGGCCGGCTATAGCTTTCGGTCCCGCGGAGTCGACCGACGACTCGAACGCCGCGAGACGAGACCGGCCGGATCCACACGCGTGCGCCGGAGGCCGGACGTGCGGCCGTCACCGGACTCCCCGAACCCGAACTCCCCGAACCCCGACCGAAACCGACCTCTCCGGGAACCGTATCCTCGACTCTTTTCTGATCCACATACTGTTATTATTTCTGGTAGGTTTGTTCAACGGACAGGGATCGTCGTCCGCGACCGGGCCGGCGAGAGGCCCGAGTTCGAGTGCCCGAGTTGATCGAATCGCGCGCGAGCCGGGTGCGCGGCGGGCGCGGAGTGAACCGATCCGACGGTCGACACCGCGGCCGGACGGGGGAAGCGCCGCGCGGACCGCCCGGACCGCGCGGATCGGCCGTCAGCGGTCCGGAAACCGGGGGGCAAACGGAGTTAAACCGACCAAACTCGGGTGGACGATGTCGACTTTATAACCCTCCGAGGGCCCGTGGTTCGAACACGATGCACGACTCAGGAACGACGGACGGCGAGGAGCGGAACAGTGCGGGAGCGACGGACGCGGTGGGGCGCCGCCGGTTCGTCGCGCTCGGGGCGGGCGCGAGCGCGACGCTTCTGGCCGGCTGCTCGGGCGCGACCGACTCGGACGGAACGACCGCGGACGGAGACGGGACCGGCGACGGCTCGACCACCGAGTCGGGGTCGGACGGGTCGACGACCGTGGGGAGCTTCCGGCTGCTCGTCAGCGACCAGCCCGCCGACATCGGCGATTTCGAGGAACTGAACGTGACCCTCGATCACGCCCGCGTGTTCCGCGGCGAGGGGGACGACGAAGGGGACGATGAGGAGACCGAGGACGAGTCGGAGACCGAAGACGGGGCCGAAAGCGGGACCGAAACCGCGGAGTCGACGGAGACGACGACCGAGACGGCGACGGCGGAGGCGACGACCACCGAGGCGACGACCGAGGCGGAGTCCACGGACGAGGACGCGGCCGACGAGACTGAGGACGACGACGAAGACGCGGACGAGGAGGAAGACGAGTCCGAGGAGGACGAAAACGACGACGGGGAGAACGGCTTCTCCGAGATCGACCTCGACGGGAGGACGGTCGACCTGACCGAGGTCGTCGGCGACAAGGCCGTCAGCGTGTTCGACGGCGAGCTCCCGGCGGGGCGCTACACCAAGGTCGAGCTGCACGTGCGCGACGCGGAGGGGATCGTCGACGGCGAGACCGTCGGCGTGAAGGTGCCGAGCGAGAAGCTCCAGATCGTCAAGCCGTTCGAGGTCGTCGCCGGCGAGTCCCTGAGCTTCGTCTTCGACATCAACGTGGTCAAGAAGGGCAACACCGGCGAGTACAACCTGCTGCCGGTCATCTCCGAGAGCGGCGTCGCCGGGGAGGACGTCGACGTGGAAGAGGTCGGTGATGAGGGCGAGGACGACGAGGACGGAGACGGAACGGAGGAGGAGACCGAGACGGGCGAGACCGACGAAGAGCCCACGGCGACGGCGGAAACCGACGGCGGTTCGCCCGAGGACGGCGGCGGGAACTCCGGGGGCGACTGATCCGGTTCGTCGCCCGTCCCCGGACTCGACTGCGGGACGGCCGATTGCCAAAGACGTAACTCGCGGGGCGCGTAGTGGCCGCCATGAGCTACGAGGCGGTCTTCCTGGACCTCGACGACACGCTGTACCCGTACCCGCCCTGCAACGAGGCGGGCAAGCGAGCGGCGTTCGCGGAGGCACAGCGGCTCGGCTACGACCTCTCGCGGGCGGCGTTCGACGAGCTCTACCAGCACGGACGCCGCGAGACGAAGCGCGAACTCGCCGGCACGGCCTCCGCTCACGAGCGGTTTCTGTACTTCAAGCGCGCGATCCGGCACCACACGGGGACAAGCGACGCCGCGGACGCGCTCGCGCTCGGCGAGGCGTACTGGGGCGCGTACCTGGAGGAGATGGCGCTGTTCGACGGCGCCGTCGAGACCCTCGAAGCGCTCCGCGACGCCGGACTCTCCGTCGCCATCGTCAGCAACCTCACCACCCGGATCCAGCTGAAGAAGATCCGACGGCTCGGACTCGACCCCCTCGTGGACGAGGTGCTCACCTCCGAGGAGACCGGCCGCGAGAAGCCGTCGGCGATCATGTTCACGCTCCCGCTGGCGGAGCTGGACCTGCGCCCGAGCGAGGCGGTCATGGTCGGCGACTCGGTGCGCGCAGACGTGGAGGGCGGCAACGCCGTCGGGATGGACACGGTGCTGCTCGACCACGAGCGCGAGGACGATGACGCGGGCCCGAGCGCGCTCTCCGGCCACGAGCGGCCCGACCATCGGGTCACCGAGTTCGCGGCGCTGACGGACGTCCTTCTCTGAGCGATGCCGGGGCGCCCCGAAGCGACCCCGGAACACCTTTGATCGTCGCCTCCCGCCACCAACCATGGACCTCCGCATCGACCACGTGACCGTCGCGGGGCGGGATCTGGATCGGCTCACCGAGGCGTTCGAGGCGGCCGGACTTCCCGTCGCGTACGGCGGCCAGCACTCGAACGGCGTCACGCACATGGCGATCGTCGGCTTCCGGGACGGGAGCTACATCGAACTCATCTCGACAGTCGAGGACGGCGCGGCGTCTCCGTGGTGGGACTCGGCGATCGGGGAGGACGGCGGGCCGTGCGCGTGGGCCGTCGGAATCGACGGCATCGCGGCGACGACCGCGACGCTCCGCGACCGCGGCGTGACCGTCGAGGGACCCGCGGCGTTCCAGCGGGAACGCGAGGACGGAACGCTCGTCGAGTGGGACCTCACGTACCTGGAGGAGGGCGATCCGGGCGCACGGCTCCCCTTCCTGATCGAGGACCGGACGCCCCGCGAGCGGCGCGTCCAGCCGACTGGGGACCTGGCGTCGTCGCCGGTCCACGGGGTCGACACGGTGGTGATCGGCGTGCCTGATCTCGACGACGCGGTCGAAGCGTTCGAGACGGCGTTCGACGCCGCCGAGCCGACGCGACACGCGTGCGAGGACCTCGACGCCACGGTCGCGTCGTTCCCGGGCCTGCCGGTGACGCTGGCGCGGCCGCGGGGGGACGGCTGGCTCGCCGACCGGATCGAGCGGTTCGGTGCGTCGCCCGCAGCATATTTGCTGGGGTACGACGAGGACGCCGACCACGGCTTCGACGACTGCACCGCGGGATCGGTGGGGGAGCGCGCGGTCGAGTGGCTCCCGGTCACCCACCCCGTCGGCCGGCCGTATCTGGGACTCGTCGCGAGAGACGAGTAGGTTCGGCTGTACCGCGAAGCCGAGGACAGAAAACCCGCCGACAGAAAACCCGCGGGGAAAAGCCGTGGCGCGACCGCGAGCTATCCGCCGAGGAACTGCTGGCGGACCTCCTCGTCGTGAAGCAGGGCGTCGCTGTCGTCCTCGTAGCGGTTCTCGCCGCCCGCGAGCACGTAGCCGCGGTCGCACCGTCGGAGCGCCTCCTTCGCGTTCTGCTCGACCATCAGGACGGTCGTGCCGGCGTCGTTGATCTCGTCGACACGGTCGAACATCTCGTCGACGAGGTCGGGCGCGAGCCCCGCGGACGGTTCGTCCAGCAGGAGGACGTCCGGGTCGAGCATCAGCGCACAGCCCATCGCGAGCATCTGTCGCTGCCCGCCCGAGAGGGAGCCGGCGTCCTCGTCGGTCCGGTCCGCCAGCGCCGGGAACCGGTCGTAGACGTCGCGCTTTCTGTCCTCGGGGACGCCGTCGAGCACGTACGCGCCGAGCCGGAGGTTCTCCTCGATCGTCAGCGTCGGGAAGACGTTGTCCGACTGCGGGACGTAGCCGATCCCCTTCCGGACGACGTCCTCCGGCGACGCGCCCGCGAAGTCGGTCCCGCGATAGCGGATCGCGCCGTCGAAGTGGGTCGCGAGCCCGACGATCGTCTTCATCACCGTGGACTTGCCCGCGCCGTTCGGGCCGACGATGGTGACGTACTCGCCGTCGTCGACGTGAAGGTCGACGTTCGAGAGCACCTGCAGGTCGCCGTAGCCGGCGTCGAGGTCCTCGACTTCGAGCAGACTCATTCGGCGTCACCTCCGAGGTACGCCTCGATGACGCGCTCGTCGGAGAGCACGTCCTCCGGGTCCCCCTCCACGAGCAGGCTCCCCTGCTGGAGGACGACCAGTCGGTCGACGAGTTCGCTCAGCGTCTCGATCTCGTGTTCGATGACGACGACGGTCATGCCCTTCTCGTTGAGGTCGCGGATGCGGTCGGCGATCTCGCGGGTCAGCGTCGGGTTGACCCCCGCGAACGGTTCGTCGAGCATGAGGACCTCGGGGTCCAGCATGAGCGCCCGCGCGAGCTCGAGGAGCTTCCGCTGACCGCCCGAGAGATTGCTGCTGTACTCGTCCGCGAGGTGGTCGAGCTCGAACGTCTCGATCAGCTCGTCGGCGCGCTCCCGGACCGTCGCCTCGTGGTCCCGCATCGCGCCGCTGCGGAGCAGCGCCGGGAGCGTCCGCTCTCCCGGCTGATCGGGCGCCGCGAGCCGGACGTTGTCGCGGACGGTCATCGTCTCCAGCTCCCGGGTGTCCTGGAACGTCCGCACCAGCCCCCGGTGGGCGAGCGACTCCGGCGCGTCGCCGGTCACGTCCGCGCCGTCGAGCGTGACCGTGCCCGCGTCCGGTTTGATCACGCCGCTGACGCAGTTGAAGAACGTCGACTTGCCCGCGCCGTTCGGGCCCATCACGCCGACGATCTCGCCCTCCTCGACGGAGACGGAGAGGTCGTCGACGGCGCGCAGGCCGCCGAACTCCTTGACGAGCCCGTCGGTCGAGAGGAGGCTCATCGGTCCACCCCCAGTTCGCGGGCGTTACCCCAGATCCCGGCGGGCCGGTAGCGGATCACCGCGACGAGGATCATGCCGACGACGATCAGCCGGATCGAGGCGAACACGTCGCCCGAGACCGGCGTCACGCCGAGCGCGAACCGCGAGAGGAGCCGCAGGCCCATGATGATCGCCAGGCCGGCGAGCACCGCGCGGTGGTTCGCCGCCCCGCCGAGCAGCATCCCGATCCAGATCGTCACCGTCACCTGGATCGTGAAGAAGCCGGGCGCGACGGCGCCGTTGTACAGCGCGAACAGCCCGCCCGCGAGGCCGGCCAGCGCCGCGCCGTAGACGAACGCCTGCGTCTTGTAGGTGATCGTCGACTTGCCGAGCGAGCGCGTCACCAGTTCGTCGGCCCGGATCGCGCGGAGCACGCGGCCGTACGGCGCCTCGGTGAGACGCGTCACGGCCGCCAGCGTCACGAGCGTGACGCCGCCGAGCACGAACAGGGTCGCGACCAGCCTGGTGTCGCCGTCGGCGACGAGCGCGGCGATCGGCCGCGGGACGCCCAGGATGCCGACGTTCCCGCCGAAGATCCCCTGGAAGTTGACGAACACGGAGTGGAAGATCTCCGCGGTCGCGAGCGTGACGATCGCGAGGAAGTCCCCGCGGAGCCGGATCGACGTGACGCTGAGCGCGAGGCCCAGAACCGCGGCCGCGAGCACGCCGACGGCGAGCCCGATCGGCCACGGGTAGCCGAGCGCGACGCCGGAGAAACTGTCCTGTGCGGACAGCATCGCGGTCGCGTAGCCGCCGACCGCGAAGAACACGACGTGGCCGAAGTTGACCAGCCCCGTGTGCCCGTACTGGAGGTCGAGCCCGAGCACGAGCAGCCCGTAGACCACGAAGAGGATCCCGACCTCGACGAAGACGTACAGGAAGCTGGGGAGCTGTGCGCGCATCGGCGTGAGCGCGAAGAGCGCACCGACGAGCAGGCAGACGACCCCCGCGATCAGCGCGCGGTCGCCGTGGCCGTCGGGCAGTTTATCGAGGGCGCTCACGCCTCACGCACCTCCGTACCGGCGATCCCGCTCGGCTTGACCAGCAGCACTCCGATGAGGATGACGAACGCGACCGCCGAGGAGAGCCCGGTCATCGAGGAGGGGAGGAACGCCGTCGAGACCGCGAGCACGAGCCCGATGACGTACGCCCCGAGGATCGCCCCGTAGGGGCTCCCCGCGCCGCCGAGGATGGCGGCCGAGAGGATCTGCAGGATGTGGCTGAAGCCGGTGTCCGCGCTGACGTTCGTCTGGATGGCCATCAGCACGCCCGCCAGCCCCGCGAGCACGCCAGCGAGTATCCAGACGCTGTCGCGGATCAGCTGGGTGTCGATGCCGCGGACGCGTGCGAGGTTCTCGTCGTCGCCCATCGCCCGCATCGCGATCCCGACGTCAGTCCGGGTCAGCAGGCCGTGGATGGCCACGAACACCGCGGCCGCGGCGCCGATCACGATCAGGTGTCCCGAGGTGACGAAGAACCCACCGAGCAGGTCGATCGGGCCGACCGACAGCGAGGGCACCGCGTCGAAGCGGAAGGTGGCGGTCTCCGTGTCGAAGTACCGTGCGCTCCGGCCGCCGACGAGCCGGATCGCGTTCCGGAGCGCGATCCCGAGCCCGATCGAGGTGAGTAGCATCGGCACCGGGCCGGTGTCGTTGATCGGGGTGAAAAAGCCCCTCGCGAGGACGATGCTGACGACCCCGCCGCCGATCATCGCGACGAGGACTGCGACCGGGAGCGGCACGGGGAGCGCGGTCGCCGCGACGAGGCCGATGAACGCGCCGAGCGTGAGGTACTCGCCGTACGCGAAGTTGATCATGTTCACGATCCCGTAGATCAGGGTGAACCCGATCGCGGCGATCGCGATGTACGACCCGGTGACCAGTCCGAAGATGGCCTCCTGAAGCAACCCCATCGCTTCAGTATTCGCCTTCCGCGACGTACTCGCGGACGGCTTCGGCCGAGACCTCGCTCGTGGCGTTGAACGAGCCGTCCTGAGCCGTGCTGATGGTCACGCTCCCGAAGACGTTGCCGTGCTCCGTGAAGTCGACCGGAGTCGCCGCGCCCTCGTAGGTGATCTCCTCGCCGTTGGCGAGCGCCTCCTTCCCCTCCGCGAAGCTGCTGACGACCGTCCCGTCGCCGCGGCTGACGGGGCCGAGGTTCCGCTGGATCGCGTCGTGGCTCGCCTCACCGGCGCGCTCGATGGCCAGCGCGGTCACCTGCACGGCGTCCCACGACGGCGGCGTCCAGCCGTTGATCTCCGCGTCGCCCTCCTCGCTGTAGATGCCCTCGAAGGTGTCGTAGCTCGGGCCGGACCGGCCGGGCGAAGCGACCCACGCGCCGTGGAGGTCGCTACCGACCTGGTCGATGACCGCCTGCTGGGCCAGCGTGTCCGAGAGGATGGGCTGGCGACCGTAGCCGCCGTCCGACCAGTCGCTCAGCGCCGTGATCGCCGACTCCTGCGGCATGCTGACGAGGAACGCGTCGAAGTCGGCGTCGAACAGGCGGCTGAGCGCCGACTGATAGCTCGAACTGCCGAGTTCGACCTCGACGCGCTCGGCGACCGAGCCGCCGTTCTGCTCGTAGACGGAGAGGAAGCCCTCGACGTAACTGCGCTCTCCCTCCGTGTTCCCGTTGATGACCCCGAGCGTGTCGTACCCCTCCTCGAGGGCGTAGACGGCGCTCCCGCCGGTGTGAACGGTGTCGCCGACGACGGTCCGCCACACCCACTCGTCGTCGCTCAGGTCGTCCGGCGTCCCCTTGTCGCCGCCGCGGGTGTCGAGGAACGTCGACCCCGGCCACGGCGTGACGATCGGCGTCTGGAGGTCCTGCAGGAAGTCCCAGAGGGGGTTGATCTCGCTGGAGAACAGCCCGACGATCGCGTCCGCGTCGTCGTTCTCGACCAGCTGGGTCGCCACGGTACGGGCCTCCTGCGGGTCGACACCGGTGTCGCGGCGCACCAGCTCCAGGTCCGCGCCGAGCGGGCCGCCGGCCTCGTTGATGTGCCGGACCGCCGCGTCGGCCGCCTGCGAGACGCCCGGCTGGAGGAAGTCGAACGCGCCGGTCAGCGCGCCCGGCTGTCCGAAGACGACGGTCTCGGGCCCGGCTTCACCGGTCGTGGTGCCGGACTCGGTGCCGCTGCCGCCGCCGCTTCCGCCGCTCTCGCTGCCACCCTCGCCGAAGCTCACACACCCGGAGAGCCCGGCGATCCCGCCGGCCCCCGCCGCGGTCAGAAACGCTCTGCGGCTCGTCCCCGTATTGGTATTAGATACCATCGCAACTGATCCTCGTACAGCGAGCCATAAACCCCGAGGCGACCATGGTCGGAGGTGGGGGGAGATACCGGAGAAATGTTCAGGTTTCTCGAGGAAGTGTCGGCCTGTTCACCGTATTCGGCGGCGAAGTCGCCATAATGTAGTTTTTCTCACCATTGGTGTGGACGTTCAGATCGGTTCCTGATGGCGCTCGCGGGGCGGGGAGCCGACGGCTCACAGCGGGATCTCGGTTCCCTCGCCGACCTCGACGGCCCGGCGGTAGACGGCCGCACCGGCGGCCGCGTCGAGCGTCGCCGAACCGACGCTCGCGACCACGACGGGCGCCTCCGAGTCGGGCGTGTCGCACCGGCCGCCGACCAAGTCGCCGAACGGCAGGAGGTCCGCGACGCCGAGGGCGGTCCCGCGGAAGTCCCCCGTCTCCGCGACCTCCTCGGGCACGTCCGCGAACACCCTCGCCGCCCCCTCGACCAGTTCCGGGGGTAGTTCCCGCATCTCCGCGGTGAACGCGCCGACCGCGACGACCAGCGCGCCCGGTTCGAGCGCGTCCGCCGGGAAGACGGGCGCGGTCGCGGTCGTCGCCGTCACGACCGCGTCGGCGCCGGTCACGGCCGCCCGCGGCGACTCGACCGCGCGTGCCGGGATGCCCTCCTCGGAGAGGTCCTCGGCGCACGCGTGCCGGGAGTCACTCGGCGAGTAGACCCGCACGTCGTCGAGGTCGGCCACGGTGGCGACCGCCCGCGCCTGCCACCGCGCCTGTTCCCCCGCACCGATCACCCCGAGCGCGGCGGTCTCGGGGGCGAGTTCGCGGACCGCGAGTCCGCCGATGCAGCCCGTGCGGGCGTTCGTGACCGTCGTTCCGGCCATGTACGCCTCCGGGGTTCCGGTCCGGGCGTCGGTGAGCGCGATCTGGGCGTTGATCGTCGGGAGTCCGCGGTCCGGGTTCCCCTCGTGTACCCCGACGAGCTTCGTCGCGTACTGGTCCGCGCCGTGGATGTACGCGGGCATCGCGATCGCGGTCCCCGTCGGCTCCTCGCCGTCCAGCCCCCGCCCGACCGGGAAGTGCGGCCGGTCGGGACGCTCCACCTCGCCCGCGGCCTGTTTGTCGAGCGCGTCGCCCACCACGTCGACGAGTTCCGGAAGGTCGACGTGGGGCTGGACCTCCTCCTCGGAGAGCACGAGTACCATGTGTTCGGTCGTCGCTCCCCCATGCCTTAGGTGTTGATCCACGAGGCGATGGGTGGCGCGCGGGGTCCCGAACGCGCCGACCGCGGACGGAACGACCGAACCACATCGCACAAATATCTGAACGGTAGAAAGATATATTGAGCGCCGGGGCGTAGCTTCTGTATGAGCGAGTTCGAGGCGGCCCCGAACTCCGGGGCCGATCGATCCCGGTGGCAGGAGGGAACGGACACGTTCGGTCGTGTCTACGACGTGATCCTAGGAGTCACGTCGCCGACGGCGTACACGGACATCGCCGAGATCGCGGACTGTTCCCCCAACGCGGCGAAGAAACACCTCGACCGACTGACGGAGATGGGCGTCGTTCGCGCGGACCGCGATCGCCGCCCCGCGGCGTACGAGCGGAACGAGGGGTTCCTCGAGTGGCAGGACGCGAACCGCATCGCCGACGACCTCTCGGTCGAGGAGATCCTCGACCGCGTCGCCGACCTCGAGGAGCGGCGGTCCGAGTACGAGGAGCGGTTCGGGACCGCGGATCCGAACGACGTCTCCGTGTTCGGGGCGGAGAATCACGAAACGGTCCACGCGCGAATGACCGCGGTGAGCGAGTGGAAAGGCGTGATCCGGGACCTCCGGCTGTACGAACTCGCCCGTCAGCTCGCGGGGAACGACGGACATCTGATCCCCGCCTGAGAATGGGTCCGCCCCCGAGCGAGCCGGGAGCCGACTCGACCGGACCACCCGACCGACAGACGTTGCGGCTCCTCGAGCGCCAGCTCGCCGCGGACGAACTGGTCGCCGAGGTCGCGTTCGATCCCGACCCCTACGAGCCGCGACTGCTTCGCGCGACGCTCGACCGCGATAGCTACCCCGATTCGGTGACCGCGGTCCGGCTCGACGTCAGGTGGTTCACGACCGGCGACTTCTCGATCCACTACGTCGAGTCCCGCGGAGACGACCGTTGGGAGTGCCGCTGGGACAGGCATCCGAACGCCCACAACGCCCGGGTACACTTCCACGAACCGCCGGCCTGTGCGACGGTCACGGACCTGGATCTGTCGTCACTGCACCCTCTGGACGTCTACGCGACGGCGTTCGAGGCGGTCGAGAGACGCATCCGGTCGCTGTGGTGACCGCCCGTCGAGGCCCGACGGGCCCGGTGCGGACGCTTATGTCGGGAGGGTCCGACGGACGGCCATGGACGTACTGGTCTGTGGCGGCGGGATCGTCGGGCTCGCGGCCGCGTACGAACTCGCCGAGCGCGGCGCGGACGTGACGCTGTGCGAGAAGGGGTCGCTCGGGGGCGGGAGCACCGCCCGCGCGGCCGGCGGCATCCGGTCGCAGTTCTCGACGCGCGTCAACGTCGAACTCTCGCTCGCCAGCAAGCCGGTCTGGGAGGGCTTCGAGGAGCGGTTCGGCGTCGACATCGGGCTTCGGAAGAACGGCTACCTGTTCCTCGCGCGGAGCGAGGCGACCGCGGAGCGGTTCCGGGAGAACGTCCGCATGCAGCGCGAGCTGGGCGCCGCGTCGGAGCTTCTGACGCCCGCCGAGGCGGCCGAGCGCTGTCCCGGACTCGACCCCGACCCGTTCGTCGCGGCGACGTACAATCCCGACGACGGGGTCGCCGACCCGAACCTCGCCGTGCAGGGGTACGCCGGCGCCGCCCGAGAGGCGGGCGTCGAGATCAGGACCGGCGCGGTCGTCACCGACGTGCTCCGGGAGGAAAGCCGCGGGAGCGGCCGCGTGGTCGGAGCCGAGGTCCGCGCGGACGGGGGCGAGATCGGGGAGCAGGCGACGGACCGGCTGGCGGTCGACTACGTGGTCAACGCGGCGGGCGCGTGGGCGAGCCGGGTGGGCGAACTGGCCGGCGTCGACCTGCCGATCTCGCCCCGCCGGCGACAGATCGCGGTCGTGGAGCCGTCGACGCCCGTGCCCGAGTCCGTCCCCCTCACCATCGACCTCGAAACGGGGTCGTACTTCCGGCCGGAGCGCGAGGGGATCGCGCTCGTCGGCGGTCACTTCGCGGAGCCGGATCCCGACGCAGACCCGGACGGCTACGACGAGGGGATGGACATCGACTGGGCCGCGGAGGCGGTCGAGCGCGCCGGCGCGTACACCGACTACTTCGGGCCGGCGACGCGGATCCGGCGCGGCTGGGCCGGGCTGTACGCGGTCACGCCGGACCACCACCCGGTCGTGGAGGAGTCGGTCCCCGGGTTCGTGACCGCGGCGGGGTTCTCGGGCCACGGGTTCCAGCACGCGCCCGCGACCGGCCGGATCGTCGCCGACCTCGTCCTCGACGGCGAGACGGGTCTCGTCGACGTGTCGGGGCTCGATCGGGAGCGGTTCGAGCGCGGGGAGACGCTCGCGGAGCGCAGCGTCGCCTGAGTCCGATACCCCCCGAGTTCGTCACCGTCCCGTGAGGGGGCCGAACCACAGGATTGAGAACCTCGGGGAGCGAACCGGCGGGCCACTGTGACTCTCGAACGCGAACGCGAGGCCGTGGTGCGTCACGCGCCCGCCCTCGCCGACCTCACGCCCGCCCGCACCGGCAACCTCAGCGTCCGCCGCGGCGACGCCTTCGCCATCACCCCGACCGGCGTCCCGTACGACTCCTTCGACGCGGCCGACGTGCCGGTCGTCGGCTTCGACGGCGAGCAGAAGGCCGGCGAGATGACCCCCTCGAGCGAGGTGCCGATGCACACGGGCATCTACAGGCACGACGAGCCGGGCGCCATCGTCCACACGCACTCCACGTGGGCGACGACGATGGCGACGCTCCACCAGTCGCTCCCGCCGGTCCACTACATGATCGTCGCGGTCGGGCGCCGCGTTCCCCTCGCGGACTACGCCCCCTACGGCACCGAGGAACTCGCCGCAAACGTCGTCGCCGCGATGGCCGAGGCCGGCTCCTCGGCCGCGATCATCGAGAACCACGGGCTCGTCGTCACCGGCCCGGACCTGGAGACTGCGCTAGAGAACACCCGCCACGTCGAGGAGCTCTGCCGGCTCTACCTGCGCGCCTCCGCGGTCGGCGAGCCGACGACGCTCACCGACGACCAGCTCGCGACCGTCGAGGAGAAGTTCGCCTCCTACGGCCAGCCGGACGCGGAGTAACCGGCCCGACGCGGAGAGAAGGGCGACCGGCGGCATTTATGAATGACTGCGGCGACCGGCGGCGTCGGGGCTGTCCGCGCGCCGGCCGAACGTGCCGCGGCGTTCCACCCGATGTGCGATCACGCCCGCGAGCGGGACGCCGTTCGCGACCGCGACGCCGATCGGTTCGGAGCGCGGCGCGCTCCCGAGGTCGGTGGAGGGTCTGTACATCGGTCCTCGTACGCGGTCGAACATAGAAGGCAGCGGAGTGGGACGGACGATGATGTGTGCCCGGGTTCAGCGATCGGTCACACCATCCTGCAAGTGTTCGTGGGTCCGCCGTCCGTCGGTTCGGACACCGTGCTGCAAGTGTTCTTCCGGAAACGAAGCGGACGGAGTGGAAGCTGAAGGGGAGACTTCAGCAATAGGGGTTCAACGTCCGATATCTTCGAGAACCTCCAGACCAGTAGGATCGGTCAAGGGAGAAATTAGTGACTCGGTCCCGTCGACCCAGTCAGGTCCCGCCCGAGTTGCTACCGTACGGGCCGTCCGCGTCCGTGACGGCAAACGTGATTTCCCCGCCAGGCACAGTGTTCATATCCCGAGCATCGATCGCGACACCGACGAGCGTGGAGTCACCCGAATTCAGTCCCCCTCCACTCGCGTTGGTAGTGTCGTATCCCTGGAAATCGTCCCAGCTGGGGTAGAAGCTGTCTTCGGGGTAGTTACCGCTGTACTCCTCGTAGACCTCCTTGGGAACGAAGTGCCATCGGCCCGGATTAGCCAGTCCAGATTTGTCGATGGTAATGTCGAGATTGTTGGGTCCGTTATTCACCATCCTGAAGACGCCGTCGAAGGTCGAGACAGAATCCGCGTTGATCCCGGAGCCACCGTTGCCATTGGCAGCGAAATTCAGCATCAGTTCCTTGCCGTTCTTTTCTGCGTATGAGGACGTGTCCTCCAGTCCCAGATATGCGTTCTGGTCGCCAGCCACATTGACGCTGACACTACGATCCGCTTCAACACTCGCGAACGCACCCGTACCCATTGCAGCTGCCCCACCGGCAGCGAGCGATCCCATTCCGATCACGAATTTGCGACGTTCCATGTCGTATCTCACCTTCGTTGACGCACCCCGCAACCCGGGCATCCGGGCCGGGAATGCTCACATGGGCCATGGGGGGAGAGGTACTTCGTTATGAGATCCTCGACATGATCCCCGGATCTCCTCGTTGGCGTTCCGGGCTCGGCTCGTTGGATGGATACCCTCGCTCGTTGGATCCCCGAGACGGTCCCGCGGACGAGAAATCGCGGCCAGAACGTGGTTCAACCGACCATCTCCGCCGGGGCGCTGAGCTCGAGCGATTCGGAAAGGGTCCCCTGTGACGCTTCGACCGCGGCTCGCGGCCGTAACGAGAGACCCCATAACCTATCACTATTCGTTAATTTACATGTAAACTACCCAACTACTTTATGGTGCATTGTCACAGACAATGCGGGCGAATGCTGCCGGTTCGGGGCCGCGGCATCCTCGCGGGCTCCGAGCGGCGACCGACTCAGACCCAGACCGATGCACACCACGACCGCCATTGCGAACGGAGCCAGTCCGGACGAGCCCGACCTCTCCGATAACGAGGTCTTCGAGATGCTCGCGAACCGCCGCCGGCGGTTCGTCATCCACGCGCTCAAGGGCGAGGAAGAACCGATGGACGTCTCCGAGCTGTCGCGGCGCGTCACCGCGTGGGAGGTCGGCGTCGAGCCCGACGCGGTCGAGTACGAGGACCGGCGGAACGTGTACAGCACGCTCCGGCGGACGCACCTCCCGAAGCTCGAGGAGAAGGACGTGATAACCGTCGACGACGAAGGGACGGTCAGGCCGACCCCCGCGCTCGAGAGCCTCGACGTCTACGTCGAGGTCCTCGAGGCCCGCGAGGTCCCGTGGAACCTCTACTACCTCGGACTGGCGGGCGTCGCCGGCGCGCTGCTGCTCGCGGTCGCGACGGGGGTCCCCGGTCTCGCCGGGCTCTCCCCGCTCGCGGTCGGCGCCTTCACCGTGGCCGCGTTCGGGGTGTCGGCGGTCGTTCACCGCGTCGTCGGCCGGCGCACCCGGCTCGGGACCACCGAGAAGCCCCCCGAGGTTCGGCGGCGCGACTGACGCCGGGACCGCGCACCGGAGCGCCCCGAAACGGATCGGTACGGAGCCCTCACGCGGTGCACACCGACCTGCAAGTGTTCTTCGGCGAGCGCGGCCGCGATGGGACGGGCGTCACGCCGGATCGATCCAGCCGACCGCGTCGCCGATCTCGAACTCCCCGTCCTCCGGGACCACGATCTCGTCGAGCGTGCCGTCGACGGGCGCGTGAAGGTCGATGCTCACCTTCTCCACCTGTATCTCGCAGACGGCCTCGCCCGCCTCGACCGGGCGGCCCTCGCGAGCGAACCAGTTGACGACGATCCCCTCCGTCTCGTCGACGTCGCGCTCCCAGTCGCCGCTGGCGCGGACCGCGACGCGGACGCCGCCGGACCCGCCGTCGGTGAGCAGCGGGCCGGCCGTCGGGGCGGGGTCCGGTCGGTCGGTCGTCGCACCTCGTGGGTGGCCGCTCATCGCACCTCGCGAACGGCCCGTTCGACGTCCTCGACCCCGGGGATCACCTCGTCCTCGAGCGGGCGCGCGTAAGGGATCGGCACGTCCGGAACCGCCACGCGCTCGACCGCGTCGAGGGCGTCGAGGTCCGCGTCGGCGACGCTCGCGACGATCTCGCCGGTGAGACCGAACGAGCGGTAGTCCTCGTCGACGACGACCAATTTCCCGGTCTTGCGGACCGACTCCACGACGGTGTCGACGTCCAGCGGGACGAGCGTCCGGAGGTCGATCACCTCGGCGTCGATCCCGTCCGCGGCGAGGGACTCGGCCGCCTCCAGGGCCCGGTGGACGTGCAGCCCGAGCGTGACGACGGTGACGTCCGCGCCCTCGCGTTTCACGTCCGCCTTCCCGAACGGGATGGTGTAGTCCGTCTCCGGGACCGGCGTCTTCGGCCCGTCGGGCGCCGGCATCCAGCCGATCCCCATCAGGCGCTTGTGGAACAGGTAGACGACCGGGTCGTCGTCGCGGATCGCGTTGTGCAGCAGCCCCTTCGCGTCGTAGGCGGTCGAGGGGACCACGACCTTCATCCCGGGCAGGTGCGCAAACGTGCCGTACAGCGTCTGTGAGTGTTGCGCGGCGTCGTTGTACGTCCCGCCGACCGCGGCCGTTAACACCAAGGGGACGTTGACGCTGCCGCCGCTCATGTACGTGTTCTTCGCGAGCTGGTTGTAGATCTGGTCCATCGCGACGCCGAAGAAGTCGACGAACATCAGCTCCGCGATGGGGCGCATCCCGGCCTGTGCCGCCCCGACCGCGGCGCCGAGGTACGCCGTCTCGCTGATCGGCACGTCCATCACGCGGTCGCGGCCGAACTCCTCCAGTAACCCCTGCGTGCTGTCGAAGATGCCGCCGTAGTCGGCGACGTCCTCGCCCATGTAGAACACCTCGTCGTCGGTCTCCATCTCGTGGGCGATCGCCTCCACCATCGCGCGGCTCATCGTCAGCTCGCGGTCGATGACCTCTCGGGAGCCCGGCTCGGCGGCGTCACTCATCGCCGCTCACCTCCGCCAGCTCGAAGTCGGGCTCGCTGTCGGTCACGCCCGACGCCGGGTTCACGAAGACGTCGTCGTGGGCGGCTTCGGGGTCCGGATGCGGCTGTTCCTTCGCCCACGAGATGGCCTCCTCGACGCGCGCCTCGGCGTGCTCGCGGACCTCGTCCAACTCCGCGTCGTCGACGCCGCGGTCGCGCAGCTCCCGTTCGAGACGTTCGATCGAGTCGCGCGCGAGCGCGGCCTCCTCGTCCGCGTCGGAGCGGTACGTCTGCGGGTCGCCCATGAAGTGGCCCATGCGGCGGTGCACCTGCACCTCCAACAGCGTCGGGCCGTTTCTGTCGCGGGCGCGACCGACCGCCTCGCCGGCCGCCTCGTACACCGCGACCGCGTCGTCGACGTCCACGCGGACGCCGGGCATGTCGAAGCCGTCCGCGCGCTTCGAGCCGTCCTCGACGTCCGTGACGCGCTCCTTCGGCATGCTTATCGCCCAGTCGTTGTCCTCGACCACGAATACGACCGGGAGGTCGTGGACGCTGGCGAAGTTCAGCGACTCCAAGAACCCGCCCTGGTCGATGGCCCCCTCGCCGAGGAACGCGACCGCGACCGCGTCCTCGTTGCGCTTCTTCGCCGCCAGCGCCGCGCCGGCCGCGGGCGGACACCCCTGCGCGATGATGCCGCTGCACGCGAAGTTCACGTCGGGGTCGAACAGGTGCATGTGGCCGCCCTTCCCCTTTCCGAGTCCCGTCTCCCGACCGAATATCTCCGCCGTCATGCGCTTCAGGTCCACTCCCTTCGCGATGGCGACGTGGTGCGGGCGGTGCGGCGCCGTGACGGTGTCGGACGGTCGCAGGTGGTGACAGACCCCGACCGCGGCCGCCTCCTGTCCGGCCGCGAGGTGAAGCTCCCCGGGGATCGGCCCGGCCGAGATGTCGAACGCGGGCTGTTTGCCCTCCAGGTACTCCTCCTGGAGCCGCTCCTCGTACCGGCGGGCGGTCACCATGTCGGCGTACATCGCCCGCAATTTGTGTATTGCTACCATAGCGCGTAGATAGTCGTTTATAATTATATAAGTTCGTTTGGGTGATCCGCGGCCGGGTTCACATGTGAATCTCCGGATTGATGCGGGAGCGGGTCCTTCTCACACGCATGCCGAGCACGGACTCCGACGGCGTGCGGATCGACTACGCCGTCGACGGACCGCCGGACGCGCCCGCCGTCCTCCTGTTGGAGGGACTGGGGTACGGTCGGTGGATGTGGGACTGGCTGACCGGCGACCTGACGCCCGACTTTCGGGTTATCAGACCGGACAACAGGGGAACCGGCGACTCGGAGGCGCCGGCGGGGCCGTACACGATCGGGGAGATGGCCGCCGACGCCGCAGCGGTGCTGGACGACTGCGGGTTCGACCGGGGGGACCGGGTCCACGTCGTCGGCGCCTCGATGGGCGGGATGATCGCCCAACGGCTGGCGCGCGACGACGAGCGCGTGGCGACGCTGACGCTTCTGTGTACCACGCCGGGCGGCGAGGAGGCCGTTCCGACGCCCGAGGACGTGCTGGACCACATCTTCTCGGTCCCCGAGGGCGCCGACGAGCGCGAGACGATCAGACACCGCATGAAGCCGGCCGTCTCCGACGACTTCTACGACCGCGAACCCGGCCTCGTCGCGGACATCGTCGACGCCCGACTCGCGGGCGACGCGGGTCCGGAGGGGCGCGAGGCGCAGGCCGCCGCCGTCGGCGCGTTCGACGCCTCCGCGTGGGTCGGCGAGCTGACGCAGCCCGCGCTCGTGATGCACGGCACCGCCGACCGCGTGCTCCCGTTCGAGAACGGCGAGTTGCTCGCCGAAGCCCTTCCGGACGCGACGTTCGAGACGGTCGAGGGCGGGCCGCACCTGTTCTTCATCGAGGAGCGCGAGCGCGTGAACGACCGGGTCCGCGAGTTCCTGGAGGGGCATGTCTGAGAACACGCCGCCCCCGTCGAGGGGGACCGACGACCCGCGGCCGCACCCCCACGCCGCACGCGGGTACGACTGGGTCGGCGACCTCGCGGGGCGTCGCGCCGCCCTCTCGCCCGACCGCGTCGCGGTGAAGGACGCCGTGAGTGGCGAGACGCACACCTACGCCGACCTCGAGGAGCGCGCGAACCGCACCGCGCGGTACCTCCGCGAGCGCGGCGTCGGGAAGGGCGACCGCGTCGCCGTCGTCTCCCGGAACCGGATCGAGCTGTTGGACCTCTTCTTCGCGACCGGCAAGATCGGCGCGGTGCTCGCGCCCCTCTCGCACCGGCTCGCGGAGCGGGAACTGGCCGCGGTGTTCGGCGACGTCGACCCGACGCTGTTGCTCGTGGAGACGCCGTTCGTCGGCGACGCCATCGACGCCATCGAGCGCGCGAACGCCGAGCCGGCGGTCCGGTCCATCCCGAGCGACGGCGACAACGAGTGGACGCCCTACACCGCCGAGTTGCCCGACGACGGCTCGCCGGTCGACCGTCCCCCGGTGGCGCTCGCCGACCCCCATCTCTTCTTGCACACCGGCGGCTCCACCGGCGTGCCGAAGGAGACGGTCATCAGCCACGGCGCGATCCAGTGGAACTCCTTCAACACGATCACGGCGTGGGGGCTCCGCGAGGACGACGTGACCCCCCTCCTGTTCCCCATGTTCCACACCGGCGGCTGGAACGTGCTCACGGTGCCGTTCCTCCAGATGGGCGGGACGCTCCTGATCGCGCCCGAGGTCGACCCCGGGCGCGTGCTCCGGAACGTCGAGCGCGAGGGCGCGACGGTGCTCGTCGGCGTCCCCGCCGTGTTGCGGATGATGGCAAATCACGACGACTGGGCGGCGACGGACCTCTCGACGCTCCGGTTCGTCAAGAGCGGCGGCGGGCCGTGCCGGGAGGCGGTGATCGCCGAGTGGCGCGACCGCGGGATCGAGTTCTCGCAGGGGTACGGGCTCACCGAGTGCGGTCCGAACAACTTCGCGATGCCCGACGACTTCCCGCCCGAGAAGACCGACAGCGTCGGCGTCCCCGCCCTCGGCGTCGACGCCCGCGTGGTCGACGACAGCGGCGAGCCGGTCGGCCTCGACGAGATCGGCGAGCTGGAACTGGCTGGCCCGGCCGCGGGCGACCGCTACTGGAACAACGACTCCGAGACGCGAGAGACGTTCGGCGACTGGGTGTCGACGGGGGACCTCGCGCGCGTGGACCCGGACGGCTACTACCACATCGAGGGGCGCAAGAAGAACATGTTCGTCTCCGGCGGCGAGAACGTCTACCCGCCGCAGGTCGAGGACGCCATCGCCGACCACCCGAAGGTCGAGGAGGTGATCGTGATCGGCGTCCCGGACGAGAAGTGGGGCACCGTCGGCAAGGCGGTCGTGCAGGGCGACGAGTCGCTCACGCTCGGGGAGCTGGAGTCGCACCTCGCCTCCCGGGTCGCGCGCTACGCGGTCCCGAAGGCGCTCGCGTTCGTCGACGAGATGCCCACGAGCGGCCCCTCGAAGATCGACCGGTCCGCGATCGCCGACCGGTTCGGTGCGGACGGCGAGTAGTCCCGCCCGAGGTATCCCGGCCCCTCACCGCTCGCCGGCCTCGACCGCCTCGCGGAGCGCCCGGACCTCCTCGCGGACCGCCCGCCAGTCGTCCAGCGATCCCGGGACTTCGCTGGCGCCGTCGCCCGCGCGCTCGCGAACGATCCCGTACGGTTCCGTCGGCCCGCGCACGTCGTAGAGGCGCAGGTCGCGGCCGCCGGCGACCTCGATGTCGACGGTCCCGTACCCGAACAGCGAGCCGGTCACGCCCTGTCCGTACCCGACGTTCTGAACGCGCGCGTACTCGACGCGGCGCACCGACCGGCCCATGATTCCGGTCTTCACGAGTATCGCCCGGTCGGTCAGAACGAAGACGGTGGTGACGACCCGCAGGTAGTGGTAGACCGCCGGAGCGACCGCGGCCGGCGCGAGCGCCAGTACCCCGGGATGGATCGCGTACGCGGCCGCGACCACGGCCGCGAGCGCGACGAGGGTCACAGAAATGCCACCCAGCGCGCGGGTCCGACGGGGAGACGCCTCCCACAGCACCGCGGACTCGTCGAAGCGCCGCCAGTCGGACGCGCCGGAAGCCGCTTCGTCAGCGGCGGTCATCGGTCCGCGTCGTCCTCCACGGCGCGGCGAATGCCGCGCAGCTCCTCGAGGATGTCGGCGAGCACGTCCGCCTTTCCCTCGCCGCCGCGGTCGTCACCGTGCTCGACCTGCCGGTCGATGAGTTCTTGCACGTCCGCGGGCGCGGGCACGCTCCGAAACTGCATCTCCACGCCGGAACTCCCTGCTGTGCTCACTTCGACGTTGCCGTAGCCGAAGTAGGCGCCGACCGCGCTCTGGCTGTAGGAGATGTTCTGCACCTTGTCGAAGCCGATCTTCTGGACGTCTCGCGAGAGGATGCCGGCCTTGCGGTAGAGACCGGAACTCGTCACCACGTAGTTGGTGTTCGTGTACGTCAGGTACGCGCCGGCGACGATGGGGATCCCGATCAGGACCAGCGAGAGCGGGAGGCCGACGACCAGCGCCGGAACGAGGCTGCTCCGGTGCGGCTGGCTCGCCCACAGTACCTCCTCGCCGCCTTCCAGCGTGAGCCAGTCGAGCGTCGGGTCACCGGCCGCGGCTGGCGAATCCGGTGAAGCGCCGACGGTTTCCGGTGATCCGGTTCCTGGAGAGCCGGTGTTCTCGGACGCGGGGTCTGGCGTCATGGGTTCGCCGTCGCCGCCCCGGGACTAAATCCTGTCGCGGTGGCGGGTCGCGCATCGGCCGCCCCGTCACACAGACTTATCACGGAGTAACGATATCGATCTGCCATGATCGACCTCACGATGGACATGGAGCAGTTCGACTGCCCGTTCATCGACACCAGCGCGGACCACGAGGTCACCTTCTCCACGATGCACTGGCAGCTCGACACGGCCGCCGAGCAGTTGGAGACCCGACTCATCGCGGAGGCGCCCGACCGCTGGGAGTTGGACGCGGGACTCACCGCGCTGCGCGAGCACCCGAACATGAGCGACTATCGGCTGTTCTCGAAGCAGGACGGCACCGCCGTGATCCGGACGGTGATCGAGGAGACGAACGCGATGTCGACGATCACGGGCCACGACGGCTACATCACCGGGCCGTTCCACATCGAGGACGGGTCGGAGCTGTGGCAGGTCGGCTTCGACGACGAGGCGACCGCGGAAGAGGCGGTCGTCGACCTCGAGAAGGGCAACGAGTTCGACATCGAGCGCCGCTCGGAGCTGGAGCTGAACCAGCTGTTCGAGATCATGAACCACGCGGACGCCGCCTCGACCCTACTCGACGCCTGTCGCGACCTCTCGGAGGTCGAGGAGGAGACCATCACCACCGCCGCGGACGCGGGCTACTTCGAGTCGCCCCGCGAGGCCACGCTCTCGACGCTGGCCGACGAGTTCGACGTCTCGACCGCGGCCGTCTCCAAGAACATGCGCCGCGGCGAGAAGAAGTTGCTCCGGAGCGTCGTGCAGGCGCTCGAGGACCTAGACTGACCGGCGCGGTCGGGGAGCCATGCTGTCGGCGCAGACGAACCACGGGTTCTTCGACGGAGACCGAACGAGCGCCGCGCGTCCTCCCTGCCGCCACGCGCCCTCGCTGCCACCGCGTGTCCCTACTGACTGATCCGCGTCGCGCTCACGACGAAGACCTCTCCGCAATCGCAGTGGACCTGGAAATCGGTCTCGTATCGCGAGTGCATCTCCGCGACTCGCTCTCCACCACAGTCACACTCGAACCGTACTGTCGCACCCATACTAGTTATTTGATTGTCACGTAACATAGTGCTTTCTATCATTACTCGTTTGATAGTTTCTTTATTTCCTCCGGATTGATAATCGTGACAGTTCCCCTCGCGACGGGCCCCACCCGGGGGTGACGGCGTGTGACAAATTTTTGGATGTGTATTTATGCTCAGATCGCCATTATCCGCCGATGACGCTCGTGGTTCCGTACGACGGTTCCGATCTCTCGAAAGCGGCGCTCGTGCGCGCGGCCCAGTTCGACACGCTCCTCGAGGAGGGCGTGATCGCGGTGACCATCGTGCCGAGAGAGAACGCCGAGTACGCCCGGGACAGAGGATGGATCGAGGCGGGAGAGCCGTTCGACGCCGCGACCGTCAGCACGCGCCTCGAGCGAGCGGTCTCCGAACTGGCGCCCGGAGCGCGGCACGAGACGGTCTTCGTGGACAGGTCCGCGCAGATCGGAACCGTCGCGGTACGACTCAGAAAGTTCGCGATCGAGCACGACGCCAGCATCGTGTTCCTCGGGAGCGAGAACGCCGGCCGCATCGCCAGTTCGATCTCGGTCGGCCAGACCGTCGCCGCCGACCGCGGGTTCGACACGCTGATCGTCTCGCACGTCTCGCCGACCCACGTCGACAAGTTCCGGGAGACGGGCGTTTCACTCGACCCGGCCGACGACCGCCGTTCGGCCGAACGCGGCCGATAACCGATCGCAGCAGCGTTCCCGTGGACGATTCGTGCGGTAGGGGCCGCGAGGCGTCCGTCTTTCGAGGTTACCATATTAACCATGCAGGTTTTGCCGGTCCCTGACCCTCGTTAGTAGCATGCGAGAGCACACCACACGACGGCGATACCTGAAAGGAGCCGGCGCGGCGAGCACCGTTGGCGTCGCGGGACTGGCGGGGTGTACCGGCGGCGACGACGGCGGGACCGAGACGGAATCGGGCGGGGGCGACGGCGACACCGAGTCCGGCGGCGGCGCCGAGGCGACCGCGGAGGGAGAGGTGAGCGGCACGCTGACGGTCGGCGTGCTCCAGCCGCTGACGGGCGACCTCGAGTACTACGGCCTGCAGTCGCTGTGGGGGTTCCTCTCCGGCCTGGCGTACAAGTTCGACCAGGAGCCGCTCGCGGTGGAGTCCGCGGGCGTCGAGACCATCGAGGCGGGCGACCTGACCGTCGAGCTGCATATCGAGGACTCCGGCTTCGCGGCCGACCAGGCGCAGTCGGTCGCGACCGACCTCGTGGAGGACGTGGGCGTCGACGTGCTGTTCGGCACCGCGTCCTCCGGTGCGGCGCGGCGCGTGATCGAGACCGTGGCCATTCCCTCCTCGACGCCATTCGTGGCGGGGCCGGCCGCGGCCGCGGACTTCACGGCCGACTCCGACACCTGTAGCGAGTACGTGTTCCGCGCGAGCGAGAACACGGTGATGGACGCCCGCTCCGGCGGGCGCTACGTCGCACGGGAGACCGAAGTGGAGAGCGTCTACATCATGGCGGCGGACTACTCGTTCGGCCGGTCGGTCGCGGCGAACTACCGCGACGTGCTGGAGAGCGAGGGCGTCGAGATCGCCGGCGAGCAGTTCGTCCCGCAGGGCTACTCCGAGTTCGAGGGGCTCTACGAGAACGCGGTCGACGCGGGCGCGGACGCGGTCATCGGCGGCTTCACCGTCGCGACCCTGCCCACGTTCCTCAGCGTCGGGCTCGAAGGGGGGTACGACCTCCGGCTGTTCGGCGGCTTCGCGACCCAGATCAGCGTCAACGCCATCGGCGGCGTCGCCCAGCGCGTCCTCGGCGAGGACCTCACCGAGCAGGACCTGAAGGACGCCAAGCTCGGCCCGTTCACGACGCGCTACCACTGGAACCAGTACGACAACGAGATCAACGACGCGTTCGTCGACATGTACACGGACGCCTACGGCGTGGTGCCCGACCTGTTCACCTCGGGGACGTTCACGGCCGCCTCCTCGATCGTACAGGCGGTCGAGGCCAGCGGCTCGACCGACGGCGCCGACATCGCGGCCGAGATGCGCGGGATGACCGTCGCGGAGACCCCGAAGGGCGAGGGGGGCTACGTCTACCAGGAGTACAACAATCAGGCCCGCTCTGAGATGACCGTCTCCTACCCCGTCCCCAACACCGAGGAGAACTGGGACGCGGCGCTGATGCCCGGCGAGCCGGTCGCCCGCATCGGCATGGACGAGGTGACGCTCCCGGCGGACGACGAGAACATGGACTGCTCGCTGTAGATGACGCTCCGCACAGCCGGGCTGACGAAGCGGTTCGGCGGGCTCGTCGCCGTCGACGGCGTCGACTTCGAGCTCGAGCCCGACGAGTGCTGCTCGCTGATCGGCCCGAACGGCGCGGGCAAGACGACGTTCTTCAACCTGCTCACCGGGGCGCTCTCCCCGACCGAGGGGACCGTCGAGTTCCGGGCGGGGGCGGCCGGCGGAAGCGGCGCGGGCGGCGGCGCGGACGGCGACGACGCCGGCGTGGCCGCTGACGACGCCGACGATGGGTGGCGCGACCTCACGGACGCCGCGACCCATGAAACGGCGCTCGCGGGGATCCACCGCTCGTACCAGATATCGAACCTCTTCCCGACCTCGACGGTGCTGGAGAACGTCCGCATCGCCGCGCAGGCCCACGGCGACGACTCCTGGAAGCTGTGGCGCAACGCGGACGCGCTGACCGACTACACCGAGGAGGCCTACCGGATCCTGGACCGCGTGGGGCTCGCGGACGCGGCCGACACGCCCGCGCAGGCGCTGAGCCACGGCGGCAAGCGCAACCTGGAGGTCGCCATCGCGCTGGCGGGGGACCCGGACGTGCTGCTCCTGGACGAGCCGACCTCCGGCGTCTCGACGGACGGGATCGAGGACGTGATCGCGGTCATCGACGACGTGGCCGACGACCACGCCATCCTGCTCGTGGAGCACAACATGGACGTGGTGATGGAGGTCTCCGACCGCATCGCCGTGCTCCATCAGGGGAGCCTCATCGCCGACGGCGAGCCGGCCGCGGTCCGGGAGGACCCCGCGGTCCAGGAGGCGTACCTCGGCGGCTACGAGGGCGGCGAGACCGGCGAGACCGACGGCGGAGAGTCGGAGGGGACTCCCGAGAACGGCGGCCCCCCGGGAGGGACGGCGTGAGCCTGCTCGAACTCGACGACGTCCACGCCTACTACGGGCAGAGCCACGTCCTGCAGGGCGTGTCGCTCGACGTCGAGGAGGGCGAGGTGGTCGCGCTGATCGGCCGCAACGGCGTCGGGAAGACGACCACGCTCCGCTCGATCCTCGGCCTCACGCCACCTCGCGAGGGGACGGTTCGGTTCCGCGGCGAGGACGTGACGGGCGAGGAGACCCACGAGATCGCCCGCCGCGGCGTCGGCTGGGTCCCCGAGGAGCGCCGGATGTTCACCCACCTGACGGTGGACGAGAACATCCGGATCGCGACCCCGGAGCCCGCGGGCGTGCCCGAGGCGTTCGAGACCGCCTACTCCACGTTCCCGGAACTGGAGGAGCACCGCGGTAAGGAGGCCGGCGACCTCTCCGGCGGCCAACAGCAGATGGTCGCCATCGCGCGCGGCCTCGTGGGCGACAACGATCTGTTGCTCGTCGACGAGCCCTCGGAGGGGCTGGCGCCGCTCATCGTCGAGGCGGTCGCGGACGCCATCCGGACCGTCAGCGAGGAGACGACCGTACTGCTGGTCGAACAGAACTTCCCGCTGGCGACGGAGCTGGCGGACCGCTACTACCTGCTCGACCACGGCACTGTCGTCGACGCGGGGTCGACCGAAGGGGTCTCGCGCGACGACGAGACGATCCGGAGGTACCTGTCGGCATGAGCGCGTTTAGGGGGTGTCTGTCGGCATGAGCGCGTTCAGGAGGTGTCCGTCCGCATGAGCGCGCTCGGTGCGGCCCTCGTGTCGGCCGACCTGCTGTTACAGGGCGGCGTCGTCGACCTCTTCAGCGGGCTGGTCGGCGTCGTGCTCGACGGGCTCTCGAAGGCCGCGCTGTTCGTCCTGATCGCCAGCGGACTCAGCCTCATCTTCGGGCTGATGGGCGTGCTCAACTTCGCGCACGGATCGCTGACGATGATCGGCGCGTACCTCGGCGGCGTCGTGATGGTCGTCGCCGTCACTGGCGAGACCGGCGGGCTGACGCGGCTGGTGCTGTTCTTCCTCGCCATCGCCGCCGTCTTCGGCGTCATGACCGCGTTCGGCGCCGCGATGGAGCGAACGATCATCAGGCCCATCTACGACCGCGCGCCGCTGTTCCAGATCCTGTTGACCTTCGGCGTCGTCCTCGTGCTGGACGAGGTGGCGCGGATCGTCGTGGAACTGCGGGGCATGCAGCCCCAGAGCGACTGGCAGGCGGCGCTCGGGACGGCCCCGGACTTCCTCGCGGCGTGGTACGAAATTGCCGGCGTGAGCATCCGCGGGCTCTACCTCTTCGAGGTCCTCGTCGGGGCGCTCGTCGTGACCGCCATCGCCGCCTTCCTCACCCGGACCAGATACGGGCTCTACATCCGCGCCGGTAGCGAGGACGCGGAGATGGCGCAGGCGCTCGGCATCGACATCAGGCAGGCGTTCACCGTGGTCTTCGGCGTCGGTGCCGGTCTCGCGGGCGTCGCCGGCGTGATGTTGATGTGGGATCCGCGATACGGCGCCTCGGTCCCGCTCGGGGTCGAGACGCTGCTGATCGGCTTCATCGTCGTCATCATCGGTGGGCTCGGATCGTTCAAGGGCACCGTCGTGGCGGCGCTTCTCGTCGGGTTCACCGACGCGACCATGACGTGGGTGTTCCAGAACCACGTCTCCTTCCCCGGGCTTCCGGAGATGGTGATGTTCCTCGTGCTCGTCGGCGTGCTCGTCGTCAGGCCGCAAGGCCTGTTCGGCCTCGCGGAGGTGGGCGGCCATTAGTCACCCCGACGGCGGCGCGGACGACGCGTCGACTGAAGCGAACGAGTCGGCGGGAGCGACCACCGACGACCGCATCGACCGGCCGGACGGCCCGCGCGAGGCCGCGGTCAGCTACCTGCGCGACCACGTCGTCCACGCGGCGGTCGTCCTGGCGTTCGGGCTCTACCCGCTGGTGTACGGAGCACTGATCGGGTCACCGCTCGGCGACGAGTTCGCGGTGCTGCTGCCGCGCGTGCGGACGATGATCGCCGTCTTCTACGTCGGGCTGTTCGCGATGAGCTTCGACTTCGTGTCGGGGTACACCGGCTATCTCTCGTTCGGCCACGCGATGTTCTACGGCACCGGCGCGTACCTCGTCGTGATGGCCGCCAACGGCGCGCTCCCGCTCGTTGGGGCGGAGACGTCGTTCATGACGCTGCTCGTCGTGGCGGCGCTTCTGGGCGCGGCGTTCGCGCTCCTCGTCGGCTCCGTCTCCTTCCGGCTGACCGGCGTCTACTTCGCGATGGTGACGCTCGGCTTCGCGGAGGTCGCGCACGTGTTCATCCGGAACTGGGACCGCGTCTCCGACAACCCGCGCGACGGCGCCGCGGTCACGTCGCCGGACGGCTTCGCGATCGGCGTGCCGGGCGTGGATGACCTGCAGTGGAGCATCGGTCGGCTGGTGGGCGACAGCGTCGAGAACGCCTTCGGGCTCGGGATCGAGCTCGGCACCGCGGAGCTCTCCTACTACCTGATCGGCGCCGTGACGCTGCTGTGCTACCTCGCGCTCCAGCGCGTGCTCCACTCGCCGTTCGGGCGCGTGATGGTCGCGGTTCGCGAGAACGAGGAACGGGCCCGAGCGGTGGGGTACGACACCTTCCGCTACAAGATGGGCGCGTTCGCCATCAGCGGCGCGTTCGCGGCGGTGGCGGGGGCGCTGTTCGCTGGATACCGCCGCTCCGTGGCGCCGTCCAGCACGTTCGACCTGTTCGTCACCGCCGACGCGCTGCTGGCGTCGATCATCGGCGGGTTCGGGACGCTCGCGGGCCCGCTGTACGGCCACCTGTTCCACGAGACCGTCGGCGACATGCTGACGACCGAATCGGGCGGCCTCGCGCGCTACCTCCGCGAGACGCTCCCCGAGTCGCTGCTGACCGCCGACGTGGCTGGCATGGAGGTCGTAACTGTCGTCAACGTCCTGATCGACGGCCGCGCCGAGCTCTACCTGGGCCTGATCTTCATCGCCTTCGTGCTGTTCGTTCCGCGCGGCCTGCTCGGGACGCTCCGGGACCGCCTCGGCGGGACCGTCGCGGAGGCCGCCGCCGAACGGTTGCGGAGGTGGTCGCCGTGACGGCCGCCGTCGGTTCTTCTCGGTGGTGGTCGCCGTGACGACGGTCGGCCTCACGGGCTTCGGGACTTACGTCCCGGACGGCGTCGTGACCGGCGAGGAGATCGCCGCCGAGAGCGGGATCCCCGAGGCGGTCGTCGTCGAGAAGATGGGCGTCGTCGAGAAGCGGGTCTGCCCGCCCGACGCGGACCACGCCTCGGACATGTCCGTCGCGGCCGCGGAAGAAGCGCTCGCGGACGCCGGCGTCGCCGCCGCGGACGTCGACCTGCTGTTGTACCACGGCTCGGAGTTCAAAGACCACGTGGTCTGGAGCGCCGCGGCCGACGTAGCCGACCGGCTCGGCGCCGAGAACGCCTTCGCGACCGAGAGCTACACGCTCTGTGCCGGGGCACCGATCGCCGTCCGGCAGGCGGCCGCGCAGCTGCAGGTCGACCACGTCGACACCGCGCTGCTGGTGGCCGCGAGTCGCGAGGAGGACCTCGTCGACTACGCGAACCCCGACTCGTCGTTCATGTTCAACTTCGGGAGCGGCGCGAGCGCGATGGTGTTGGAGGCCGATCCCGGGAATGACGCCCGAGCCACGGTCCACGAGAGCGCCGCGAAGACCGACGGCTCATTCTCCCGGGACGTAGTGATGCCCGCGGGCGGGTCCGTCGCCCCGCCGAGCGCGGAGACGGTCGACGCCGGCGAGCACGCCCTCGACGTGGCGGATCCCGACAGCATGAAGGAGCGGCTGGGACCGGTCTCGCTCCCGGCGTTTCTGGAGGTCGCTGACGCGGCGCTGGAAAGGTCCGGCTTCGCCCGCGAGGACGTGGGGTTCGTCGCGCTCACCCACATGAAGCGGTCGTTCCACGAGCGCGTGCTGGAGGAATTGGGCGTCGATCCCGCCGAGGACGGCTTCTACCTCGACCGCTACGGTCACGTGCAGAGCGCCGACCAGATCCTCGCCGTCGAGGAGGGGCTCGAACGCGGGCGGATCGACGACGGCGACGTGGTGCTACTGCTCGGTGCCGGGACCGGCTACACGTGGGCCGCGACCGCGCTCCGCTGGCGAGCGTAGGCGACTCCGGGTGCTGCGCGCTCCCGGTCAGTCGCTCTCGTGGAGTACCGACAGCACGACCGCCTCCCCGGTGAGGACGGTCTCCTCCTCGCGGTCGGGGACCGTCGCAGTCGTCTCGACGCGGACGCGGTCGCCCCCGAGTTCCTCGACGACGGTCGCGGTCGCGACGACCCGGTCCCCCGGTCGCACGGGCGCCTCGAACGAAAGGTCCTGCGAGAGGTAGATCACGTCTCCGGGGAGCTCCGCGAGCGCGGCGCTGATGACGCCCGCGGAGAGGATCCCGTGGGCGATCCGACCACCGAACATCGTCTCGTCGGCGTACGTCTCGTCGGTGTGGATGGGGTTGTGGTCCCCGGAGATTTCCGCGAAGGCGTCTATCGCGTCGGCCGTGATCGTGCGCTCCGCGGTCGCCGTGTCGTCTGTAGTCGCGACGGGCATGTCCGTGTGAACGCGCCCCCGTCGGTTCAAGCCGGAGGTTCGACGCTGAACCTCCGGATGGTCGCCGCGTTCGCGGAGGGTGACGTGTTCGCGGAGGGTGCCGCTTTCACGGAGGGTACCGCGTTCGCGGATCACCGAGAGGGCGCCGTCAAAAGTCGACGAGTTTCCAGCGCGAGTTGCCGATCTCCGCGGTGGTTCCGTCCGCGGGCGAGGCCGCGTACACTTCGCCCTCGGAGTAGAGTTTGAACAGCGCGATTTCGGCCGCGTACGGCGAGACGCCCTCCGCCTCGCTGGCGCGGTCGACGACCGCCGTTCCGCGGACGCCCGCGCCGTCGTCCTGATCGTCGATGACGTCCGTCACCGCGTCCTTCGCGGACCACAGCGAGGTGACGCCGCAGGTCGGCTGGGCGGGGTTCCGCCAGTCGGAGTAGTGGTCCTCGAGGACGCCCCGGTCCTGAAGCCTCTCGGCGAGCGTCCGGAGCTCCTCCTCCTCGATGTCGAAGTGACGGTCGACCACCTCTGCCACGAGATCGGGATCGACCGCGTCGTTGGAGCCGCCCTGGAGGTCGCCGACGACGCGAGCGACGATGCTCGGCGGGTCCCGCCGCCAGCCGTCGTCCCGGCTCTCTGCGGCCATGACTGTCTCTACGTACCGCGGCCGGAGTTAAAGAACTTCCCCGAGAGTCGGAACTGGTTCGGCGGACGCGACCGCCCGAGCGGAGTGAGGGAACGAACACACACACACCACCCTGCAAGTGTTCTTGGGGGAGGGAGGTGGGGGGTGGGTGTAGTGGAGGGGGTGTCGTCGGGGGGACTTGACCCCTGTCCGAGAACAGAAACGAAAGAGATGGGGAATCGACGAAAGTCGGAAGTATATAAACCACTCAGAGAAGGTTAATGAATCCTATAATAAAACCCGAGTACCAGTAATAGAGCCACTATAACCGTTGTTGCCCAATATACATAACAGGCCACAAACTCCGGGACCAAAAAGTATATAATATAATTATAGATCGATCCTGTAGTGTGTGTTGTAGAAGAGTAGAGGAGAGTAAGAAAGAGCAGAGGAGAATAAGGGAGAAAGGAGGGTGCGACGGTAGTGGCAGACCCGATACTTAACGACTGTTTAACACTCGACGATCATTCGTCTATCAAACCCGCATTCTCTCTTATTCTACCGTTCCCACTCCCTCACTACCATTCTCCCACCACTATCCGCCCACCATCACAGCCCCATCACCATCCCCCCACCACCATCCCCCCACCCACCGTTACCCTCCAAGAACACTTGCAGGGTGGTGTGTGTGTGTTCGTTCGTCGGTCCGATCCAGAACAGTTGAAACACTTGTAGGGTGGTGGCGAGGATTTATCATGGACGAGTCGTATGGGTACGACGAATGGTCGAGACCGACGAGAACCCGTTCGAAGCCGAGGACCCCATCTTCGAACTGAAACAACCACTGAAGAAGGACACCTTCGACCCCGACACGATCTTCCATCGCGACGACGAGATCGGCCTCTACATCAACGCCCTGCAGGACGTGGTCGTCGGACACGATCCGAACAACGTCTTCGTCTACGGTCCGACGGGCGTCGGGAAGACCGCGGTCACGAAGTGGGTACGCGACAAACTGTTGGAGAAGGCGGCGGAGGAGGCCGTCCCGCTGGAGGTCATCGGCCCGATCAACTGTCGCAACTACAAGTCCGCGTATCGGCTCGTCAACGGACTGGTTAACGAGTTCCGCGAACCCGAGGACAAACTCCCGAAGAGCGGATACAGCACCGACACCGTCTTCGATTTCCTCTACCAGGAGATCGAGGCCGTCGGCGGCAACGTCCTGATCATCCTCGACGAGATCGACAACATCCCGCCGGACGCCCGCAACGACTTCCTCTACGAACTCCCGCGGGCGGAGGCCAGCGAGAACACGCCCATCGAGGAGGCGAAGATCGGACTCATCGGCATCTCGAACGACCTCAAATTCGTCGACGCGCTGGAGCCGAAGGTGAAGTCGACGCTCGGCGAACGCGAGATCAAGTTCGGGCCGTACGACGCCAACGAGCTCCGCGACATCCTCGGCTACTACGCCGACATCGCGTTCAAAGACGACGTGCTCACCGACGACGTGGTGCCGCTCGCGGCCGCGTTCTCCGCGCAGGAGCGCGGGGACGTCCGACAGGGGCTGAAGATCCTCGAGAAGGCGGGCGAGTACGCCCGCATGGAGGGGTCCGGCCGCGTTACCGAAGAGCACACGCGCCGCGCGACCGAGACCATCGAGACCGACGAAATTCTCAACTACTTCAGCCAGGACCTCAGCTCCCAGCAGTCGCTCACGTACCTCGCGACGACCCTCGCGATCATCGAGCCGGACCACGACGCGCGGACGAAGCGGATCTACACCCTCTACAGCTCCCTCGCGGAGTCGATCGGGCGCCGCGTCAAGTCCGAGCGCAAGGTCTACGAGTTCCTCGACCAGCTCAGCATGCAGGGGCTCGTCCGCTCCTCCGAGCAGAACCTCGGCCGCAAGGGCGGCCGCCGCTACATCTACAACGTCACCGACGACCCCGCGGACATCATCAACGCGGCACAGAAATCGGACTACAGCGACGCCCTCCCCAGCAACGTCTGGGAGATCCTCCAGCACCACAAGGAGGGCGAGGCGACCTCCTACGAGGCCCCCCACGGCTCCGACGAAACCCAGCAGAACCTCTGGCGGTTCACCTGACAGCCCTCTGCTTCCACTAATCACGATATTCGTCGCTCCGCAGTCACCGGCATCCGCGCTCTGCCGTCTAGCGCCGTCCCTTCTCCCGTCCGGAACTCAGAACACTTGCAGGGTGGTGTGTCCGTGTACATCCGTCTCACTACGCCACCACAGAACACTTGCAGGGTGGTGGGTGTCAGTCCCGCTCCGTCGACCGAGTTCTCCGGTCGGTGCCGGATTCACCGACTCGGATTCGTCGACCCGGATTCCCCGGCCGGAACACTTGCAAGGTGGTGGGTGTCGGTCCGATTCCCCGTTCGCGATCGTCTTTCCCGCCTTTTGCTGCTTCTTTTTCTCTTGGTCTTCTCTCTCCTCCTCTTCTCTCTCCTGTCTTCTCTCTCCTTAGAACACTTGCAGGGTGGTGGGTGTGTGTCGGACGATCCTCTAACCAACGTCTCTCCCCGGACTCAGAACACTTGCAGGGTGGTGGGTGTGACCCGTCCGATCCCCTCAGCGCTCCCCCCTCCGGAACACTTGCAAGGAGGTGTCCGGGTCGACAGCTATCGTCGAAGAACGACGAGGAGAAGGGCGGATCGACGGCGAGAGCGCCAAACTGACTGGGAGAACGACGGAACGACGGATCGTCGCACGAAGGTGGTGCGACAGCCGTGGTCGAATAACTGGTTGTCGGATGGTCGGGCGGTCAGGTGCCTCAAGACCGAGGTCAGTGCCCCGAGATCGGGGTCAGGAACACTTGCACGGTGGTGTGTGCGGATCGAACCGGACCTCTCGCCGAGGCTCACTCCCGGAACACTTGCAGACCGGTGTGTTCCCGCGGGATCCCGACCAGCGTCGTGGCGCACGGACCGTCCCCAACCGGGGTCATGAAGGCACGGTCGCAAGAGCCACCCGACGATCGTCGAACGGTTTCCGCCCGGAGTTATGGGTCGGACGCAGGGCGACGGGGGTCACTGCGAAAAACTCCGTCATTCACTGTGAGACGCTCCATCGGTGCGAAATCTCTTCTCACTCCTCTTCGCGAAGGCGGACGATCTCCTCGGCGACCTCCTCCGCGTGGTCGGCGATGACGCGAACGGCGGCGTCGTGGAACTCCCGCCCGGTCACGTTTCGGATCTGTCGGTCCCGCCGGAGCGCGGCCTCGACCTCGAACTCCGCGTCCTCCAGCAACGCGAGCGTTTCGTCGCGCACGTAGATGGACTTCGGCGACGCCTCCTCGAACGCGAACGCCGGCACTTCGGCGGGGTCCACGTCGTCCGCGGTCTCCCCGTCGTCGGGCGCGGCGCCCCCTTCGGCGTCACCCTCGGCGTCCGCGTCCTCCGCCTCATCCGCGTCGGCCGCGGCCGATTCGGAACCGGCCGCGGAGTCGGAACCGGAGTCGGCATCGGCCGCCGATTCGGCGTCAGCGGCGGGTTCGCCAGCGTCATCGGTCGCTTCGTCGGCCTCCGCCTCGTCGGCCTCCGGCTCGTCGGCCTCAGCTTCCTCTTCCATCGCGTCGGTCAGCCCGGCGAAGCGGTTCTCGTCAGGCATCGGCCACGCCTCCCTCCTCGACGATCCGCGCGAGCTCGTCGAGCCGATCGAGCATGTCGCTGTCCGGGTCGTACTCGCGGAGGGTCTTCCCCTCGCGCCACGCCCGGCTGAACGCGATCCGGTGGCGGATCCCCGGACCCGGGGAGTCCGGGTCGTCGAACTCGGCGGAGCGACAGAACGCGGGCAGGTACGCCCCGAACTGCGACTCCTCGAGGTCGCGGATGATCCGCTTTTCCTCGTTGTTGCCGCTGAGATCGTTCGGCACGATAGCCAGCAGGTCGAGTTCGACCTCGTTGCGGATCGGTACGACTTGGTGTTCCCACATGCGCTCGAACCCGCTCACGCTCGGTTCGCTCATCAACAGCGGGACGACGACGTTCCCGGCGCCGATGAGCGAGGCGTCAGAGAGGGGACCCAGGCTGGGCGGCGAGTCGATCACGACGTAGTCGTACGCCTCGTCCAGCAGCGGTTCGACGATGCGCCGGCGCACCCACAGCATCCCGAACGTCGAGTTCCGGATCTTCTCCGCGGTCTCGTCCAGGTCGACGTGGGCCGGCAACACGTCGAACGCGTCGCGGTCGACGATCACCTCGCGGGCGTCGACGGGGTCCGAGTCCGTGAGCACGTCGCCGACGTTCGGGCTCGCGTTCTCGTAGACGTCCTTGAGACCGACCCCCTCGGTCGCGTTCCCCTGCTGGTCTAAGTCCACGAGCAGCACCTCGTTGTCGCGCGCCGCGAGCGCGTCCGCGAGGTTGATCGCGACCGTGGTCTTCCCGACGCCGCCCTTCTGGAGCGAGACGCTGACCGCTCGGCCCATTACTCGACCCCTCCTCGACATCGCCGTCCGTTCCCGGACCCCAGTGTCGGCGTCCGCGAGCGACGATCGGTGGCTGGCTCGTGCGCTCTCGTCATCGTTGCGTCCCACACATCCCGCCTACTTAACCATGTCCAAAATGCGCAAACCTCACGAGATTTTCAGAATTTCTAAAATTTCTAGTTCGACGGGAGCGGACGGTCGATCACGGGACCGCCTCTGCCGAGGCGGTTGCCATCGACTCGTCCGCGTACGGAAGCGCCTCGAGGAACTCTTCGGCGTCGAGAGCGGCCATACTGCCGGTGCCGGCGGACGTAATCGCCTGTCGATAGCGGGGGTCCGCGACGTCGCCGGCAGCGAACACCCCGTCAACCGCCGTGTGGGCCGTGGGCCGCCCGGCGTCGTCGGTCCGCGTAAAGATGTAGCCGCTCTCGTCCCGTTCGACGCCGGTGCCGTCGAGGAACTGCGTGTTCGGCGTGTGGCCGACCGCGTAGAACACGCCGCCCACCTCGACCGTCTCCCGCTCGACGTTCATCCCGGACTCCGCCTTCTCTCCCGGATATCCCTCGGGGTGAGCGACGAGCGTGGCCCCGGTGACCCCCTCCGTTTGGGAGCCGTGGATGGCTTCGAGTTCAGTGTTCCACCGGAAGCCAATATCGTCGTGTTCGCGGGCGCGATCGGCCATGATCTCGGAGGCACGCAGCTCTTCGCGGCGGTGGACGACCGTCACGGAATCGGCGAACTTCGCGAGGAACAGCGCTTCCTCCATCGCGCTGTCGCCCCCGCCGACGACGAGCACGTCGTCGCCGCGGTGGAAGGCCCCGTCACAGGTCGCGCACGTCGACAGCCCGTGTCCCATCAGTTCGTCCTCGTTTTCGGCACCGACCCAGCGGGCGCTCGCCCCGGTCGCGACGATCAGCGACCGCGTGGAGACCGTGTCGCCGGTCGACAGCGACAGCTCCAGGGGCTGGCCGTCCAGCTCCGCGTCCTCGATCCGACCGAATCGAAACTGCGCGCCGAACCGCTCGGCCTGCTCTTTCCCGCGCTGGACGAGGTCCATACCGCCGACGCCGTCGGGGAAGCCGAGGTAGTTCTCGACGTCGGTCGTCAGCGCGAGTTGGCCGCCCGGCTCGTCGCCTTCGAGGACGAGGGGGTTGAGGTCGGCCCGCGCAGCGTAGACTGCGGCCGAGAGGCCGGCGACGCCCGACCCGGCGATGACGAGGTCGTGGATGTCCTCAGTCATTCGGTGTGGGTCTCGATGAGCGCGCGGAGCTGATCTTCGCCCTGGAGACCGACGACTTGCTCGACCTGCTCACCGTCGTCGAACAGGACCAGCGTGGGAACGCCCTGGACGCCGTAGGCAGCAGCGAGCTGCTGGTTGGCGTCGACGTCGACTTTCGCCACGGTCGCGTCGGTCTCGGCAGCCAGCGTCTCCACGGTCGGTTCGAGCATCTGGCACGGCCCACACCAGTCGGCGTAGAAGTCCACGAGGACGACGTCGTGGTCCGCAACGATCTCGTCGAACCGTGACTGCCCGTCGACGTAGAGCGGTTCGTTCGCGGTCGCGGTACCGGCGTCGGATGCGGTGTCTGTTGCCATCACCAGTCCGTACGCACCAGAAGTAATTAAAGATTTGGGCAATATACACAATACTACTTGGCGGGGGAGCTCGCCAGAAATGGCGGTCGTGCGACGTCTCATACAGTAGTCAGCCCACGGTCTGGAGAAGTCCTTCAACCGGGAGAAGCTCTACGACCGGGAGAAGCGGAACCCGACGAGAGAGAACCGGGTGCGTTAGCTTTCGGCGGCCGGGGCCGCAGTGTCGGACTGTTCGTACTTGGTCTCGAACTCCTGGATGAGCTGCCCCATCTTGGCGTACCAGTCGTTGAGCAGCCGCTGCATGTCGTCGGCTATCTTTGAGGGGTCCGTCGGCGAGTAGACGTGGTAGTAGCCGCCCTGGTCGTAGTTGATCTGGTCCTTCTCGATGAACCCGGTCTGGAGCAGCCGCTGGACTGCCCGGTAGGCGGTCGAGCGCTCGCGGTCGACCGCGTCGGCGATCTCGTCGACCGTCAGCGGTTCCTCGGACTCGACGAGCGCCCTGAAGCACTCCTTATCGAGTTCCTTGAGGCCGTGGAAGCACTCCAGTAGCCCCTCGCACTCCATGTCCCGGCGGAGCTGTTCGGACATCGAATCTGGCATTGTTATCGGTTCCTCGTAGACGCTGTGCCGTTAAAAGACTTTTGCACAGGTTGCACAATTTCGCGATGAACCGAGCGGGATGACGACCCGGGATCGGAGTGGTCGTCAGTGTGCGTCGAGTCGGGGTCGGTCGAGCGAGATCACTCCGCAGTGGCCGCTCGCTCGGTGCGTTTCACTCGGAGCGAGGAGATCGCGGTGTAGAGGATCGCGAACGCGACGACGACCGCCGCACCGATGACGAGCACCAGCCCGACCAGTTCGAGGGTCGGGCTCCCGATGTAGGAACCGATCTCGCCGATACCGACCGCTACGGCGCCGATCAGGAGCATCCCGCCGAAGTAGATCTTGATCCCGTCCGCGTCGACGACGGCGGTCGCGGCGGACCCGACACGCGCACCGAGTGCGCTCCCGAACAGCAGCGGGACGACGATCCCGAGGTTCACGCCCCCGCCCTGTCCGTAGAGGTAGCTCCCGAGACCGCCGGAGAAGACGATCTCGAAGAGGTCCGTTCCGACCGCGACCGGCACCGGGACGCCGATCGCGTAGATCATCGCCGGCATCCGGATGAAGCCGCCACCGACCCCGAGAAAGCCCGACAGGAGGCCGGTCGCGAAGGCGACGGCCGTGATGACCCACGCGGAGACGCGGACGTCGCCGCGGAGCGTCACCATCGGCGGGATCCGGACGGTCCGCTGGATCGTTTTCGCGATCTCGGGGATCTCGTACTCGCTGAGGTCCTGATCGGTCGCTTCGTGGTCGATCCCACCGCCACCGTCGCCGTTCAGGGCGTCGCGAGTCACCATCGCCCCGACGCCGCCGAGCAGGACGACGTAGGCGACGCTGATGATCCCGCCGGCGAGTCCCAGCGACTCGAGGTAGTAGACGCTCGCGCGGCCGGCCTCGATCCCGATGGTCGTCCCGGTGATCATTATCGCGCCGAGCTTGTAGTCGACCTGCCCGAGGTCGTGGTGTTTCAGGGTCGCGATGACCGCCGTCCCGAAGACGAACGCCATCCCGCTCCCGACCGCGACCGGCGCCGGGTAATCCAGCATCAGCAGGGCCGGCGTCACGAGGAACGACCCGCCCATGCCGAAGAACCCGAACAGTACCCCGACGACGAGGCCGAACCCGACGAACAGCGCCAGCATCTCGGGACTCGTCCCGGCGATGCCGAGTCCGTCGAGGAGGCTATCGAGCATCCGCATCACCTCCGACCACGAGTCGCATGAGATGGGGTCCGAAGAGTCGTTCGAGCCCGCCGTAGCCCACGTACAACACGATCGCTTCGAGGAGGATCGTGCCGATAAGCACGGCCGTCTCCGGGTCCCACGTGGGGATCTCTAGTCCTGCCATCGATTCTCCCTCCGACAGTCGAGTGCGGAAATTCGCTGTTGGAACATTTCTGCTCAACACCCCCTACCCGCCTTGTGCCTATAACGGTTTTGGGGTTACTGTACAATACTATATCCGGATAACCTCGGCCGGAGTACCGATAACTTATCGAGAACGTATCGTACCGATCCGCTCCAGGATCCACCTGCTGGTCGTTCACTTCCACGTTTCACGTTCACCGGCTACTGACGGTGGGCGCGCGCGAGGAACGCGCGCGAGGGAGGGCGCGGGCCGGCCGCCTGCGTACGGTGCTGTTTCGCGGCCGGCCCGCGGCCGAGGCTGGGGAGGGGCGAGGCTGCGGTGCGGTCGCGGTGCGGTCGCGGTGCGGTCGCGGTGCGGTCGCGGTGCGGGAGTGGGACTTTCTGTGTGTCGTCGTTCCGAGTAACAGGATCAGCGACCGAGACAGACTCAAAAATGCGCCGTACCGAGCGCGGCTTGGGCTTTCGTACTGGATGCCACCACTCGACCGCACCGACTTCGTCACCACTCGCTGTCGAAACCCCTTGAGAACGTCTGCGAGCCTCAGAAAACCGGCCGAAGCGACCCGTCAGTCTCCCGTGCCGGCCCGACCATCCCCGGACGGCGCGGGTGCGGGCGGCTCGTGCGTCCCGAACTCGGGATGCGTTTCCTCCATCCACACGTACACCACGCCGCCGGAGAGGAACATCAGGGCCGCGGTCAGGTAGAACGCGGCGGCCGCGCTCACGAGCTCCATCGAGAGCCCGATCAGGACCGCGCCGACGGCGTAGCCGGAATCACGCCACATCCGGTAGACGCCCATCCCCGCCGAGCGCCACGTCGGGTGCGCGGCGTCGCTGGGGACCGTCATCAGGTTCGGGTATAGAAGCGCCATCCCGAGCCCGGAGACGCCGGCCAGCACGGCCCACGGGAGGTACCCCTCGACGAGCACCATCCCGAGGACGCCAGCACCGGCGAGGAACATCCCCCAGATCACCGGTGAACGGCGACCGATGCGGTCCGCGAGGCCGCCGGTCGCGATCTGGAGGAAGTACATCGCGCTGTGGACGCCCACGACGACCCCCACCGCCGCGATGCCGAGCCCCTGACTCGTCAGGTACAGCGGGACGGCGATCCAGAACAGCGTGTCGACGAAGTTCTCGACGTGGCCGGCCTGCGCCGCCGCGAACAGCGTCCGGTCGCCGTAGGTCGCCCGCTTCAGCACCTCCTCGAACGGCAGGTTCGCGTCGTGGTCGTCGTCGTCGCCCTCGGCCCGCGCGTACTGGACGGTCTCCGCGATCAGGAAGACGGAGATGAGCAGCGCCAGCACGACGACGGCGCCGAGGAAGTAGAACGGCTCGGGCCGCAATCCCCACTGGCCGGCGATGACGCCGGTGACCCACGCGCCGACGGCGACGCCGGTGTAGCCGAACGCCTCGTCGATACCGACCGCGAGGCCGCGCTGGTCGGGCCCCGCGAGGTCGATCTTCGCGTTGATCGCCATGCTCCAGGTCAACGCCTGGTTGATCCCCAGCAGGACGTTCCCGACGGTGATCCAGCCCCAACTCGGGGCGAAGATGAGGATGACCGGCAGCGGGAGGGCCGTCACCCACCCGGCGACGAGCACGGGCTTGCGGCCGTACTCCTCGCCCCACTTGCCGGCGTAGAGGTTGAGGATCGACTTCACGATGCCGAAGGAGACGACGAACGAGCCGATCACGAGGAACGACTCGACGCCGAGGGCCTCCTCCCCGAGCACCGGGACGACGGTTCGCTCGGAGCCGATGGTCAGTCCGGTCGCGAAGACGAGCAGGACGTGCAGCGAGAACTGTCCGAGGTGTTCGCGGATGCCTTGTCTGAGTTCAGTTGTCGTACTCATTGGTGATGAAGTTCTGTTGGTCCAGCGTCACAGCGTGAGGAACGCGGCGCCGTACGCGAGCGCGAACGAGAGGCCGAACGACCCGGCCCACGCCCCCACGGTCATGAGGATCTTTCGCGCGTCCACTGCCGCTCGACCGCCGACCGCGGCGCCGCTTCCGATGATGGCGCTGACGACGATCTCGTTGAACGAGACGGGGACCCCGAGCAGCACGGCCAGCTGTGCGATCAGGAACGACGGCACGAGCGCCGAGATGGAGCGCCGCGGCCCGAGCGACGAGTAGTCCTGCGCCAGCGACTTGATCATCCGCGGCGCGCCCGTCCACGAGCCGACGAGCATCCCCAAACCGCCCCCGACGAGCACTGCGAACGTCGACACCACCTCGACCTCCTCGAGCAGCGGGAGCAGCGGCCCGACGGCGAGACCGACCTGGCTCCCGCCCGCGGAGAACGCCACGAGCGACCCGAGCGCGAGCAACACGCGCCGCAGCCCGCCGCGTTCATCGCGGCTGATGTCCCACCAGACGACAGTGGCGACGGCCAGCGCCGCGAAGCCGGTTATCCCGACCGCCGAGGGAGTCCCGTCGATAGCCAGCATCTGCTGTCCGAGACCGCGGAGGGTCCCGGAGGCGCTCCCCTCGCCCAGGAAGCTGAACTGGACGTTCACGAGGGCGCCCCCGACGAGGCCGGCCAGAGCGGGAACGCTGTACCGCTCGGGAACGCCGGGACGCGGGAGGACGCTCGCGATGGCGAACGCGATGCCACCGCCGACGAACGGCGTCAGCACCCAGACGGCGGCGATCTGTCGGTACTTCGGCCAGACCGGCGTCCCGCCGAGCGCGAGGCCGACGCCGATGACCGCGCCGGTCACGGTGAACGCGGTCGCGATCGGATAGCCGGTCGTGATGCCGACCGCCATCAGCCCCGCGCCCAACACGAGCACGAGGATGACCCCGGCGACGGGCAGGCTGATGCCGCCGACGAGGCCGCTGCCGACGGCTTCCGAGACGCTGCCGCCCTGCGTGACGGCACCGACGAAGCCGAACACGCCGACGAGGAAGGCGGCGCGCATGGTCCCGATGGCGTTCGCGCCGACGGCGGGGGCGTACGGCGTGGCGCCGCTGGAGCCGGCGCCGATGACCCACGCCATGAACAGGCTGGCGAGCGCTGCACCGACGAAGAGGGCGAGGAGAGCGAGGTCCATTCGTGAGTCAGTCCGCGCCCGTTACGGCGGAGTCACGCGCCTGGCTGCGGCTTCGCCAGTATCCCTGGGCGTACGCGCCGAGGAACATCCCGGCGAGCGCCCAGAGGATCGCGATGTTGCCGGTGCCGAGGCTCGCGTACGCCGCGCCCGGACAGATGCCGGAGAGCCCCCAGCCGACGCCGAAGACGGCGCCGCCGACCAGGACGTTCCGGTCGAACGGCTTCAGGCGCCGCTCGTATGGGTCGCCCGTCAGGGGCGCGGCGTCCCGGATCCGTGGCAGCAGGGCGAACGCGATCCCGGAGACGATGGCGGCCCCGAACATCACGAACGGGAGGCCGAGGTCCTCGAACTGGAGGAAGTTCAGCACGACCTCCGGTCGCGCCATGTGGCTGAACCCGAGCCCGAACCCGAAGACGAGGCCGCCGACGAAGACCAGCGGCTTGAACAGCGGATGTCTGTCCGCCATTACGGGCTCACCCCCAGCGCGGCGACGACCTGTGCGGTGCCGATCGCGACGGTCAGGAACGTCACCACGCCGACCAGCGACGTCTTCGAGGCCGATCCGACGCCACAGACGCCGTGGCCGGACGTACACCCCTTACCGATCCGGGTGCCGATGCCGACCAGGACGCCGCCGACGAACAGCCGCCACGGCTGAACGTCGGTCGTCCACAGCGTCACGCCGGCGACCTCGTAGAGCTGCCCGGTCGTTCCGGGCTCGTACAGCGAGCTCGCGACCAGCCCGGACTGGAACGTCGCCGCGAACGCCAGGCCGCCGAGGACGATGCCGGCCGTGAACACGAGCCGCCAGTCCCGGGAGCCGACGTACTGCTGGAAGCGGGACTGGTCGGAGACGTACGACAGCGTCGACTCCAGGAACGTGCTCGCCCCGGCCGGGATCCCCGTCCCGACGTAGATCAGGACGGTCCCGAGGCCGACGAGCAGTCCGCCGACGGCGTAGCGACTGATCCCGTTGGGGAAGAGGTCGGCGGCCGCCTGGAGCAGTACTGGGTCAGTGACCATCGGCGTCGTTAGTCACCCGCGAGCGAGTCCTGGCTGGCGGCGCAGTTGTTCGGCCCGAGCTCCAGGGTGAACGCTTCCTCGTCGCCGACGGCGTTCTGGCCGAGGTTCGTCGCGATGATCTCCTCGTAGTTGGCCGGTCGCGGGGGCATGTCCGAGAGGATCAGGTCGACGAACTCCCCTTCGTCCATCGTGAGCGCGTCCATCCCCTCGACGAGCTCGCCGATCGGCGCGGTGTAGGTGCCGTCGGCGGCGGGCTCGGCGGCGTCGCTGAAGTGGGCGCCCCCGATCAGCGTGTCGTCGGGCAGCGTCAGGACGCGCTCCTGGAGCGACTCGTAGAGCGTGCGGGCGGCGTCGGGCGCGCCGTCGTCCCCTTCCTCGAGGTCGGGGCGGGCGACGCTCTCGACGAACAGCCCGTCGCCGGTCGCGAGCAGGCTCCCGTCGACGAGGTACGAGGTCATCCCGGTCGTGTGGCCGGGCGTGGAGACGGCCTCGATGGTGGCGTCACCGACGGCGAAGGTGTCGCCGTCCGCCGCGGTCATCAGGTCGTCTGCGTACGTAATGCCGCGGTCGACCGCGGCCTCGGGAATGACGCCCTCGACGCCCTCCGCGTCGATGTCGCGAACGCCCGAGATGTGGTCGGCGTGGACGTGGGTATCGAACGCGTACCGCAGGTCGACGCCGAGATCGGCGGCGTCCGCGAGGTAGCGGTCGGTGAACGCCCGCAGCGGGTCGATGATCGCGGCCTCCCCGTCGTCGTAGAGGAGGTAGCCGAGACAGCCCGAGGAGGGGCGCTGGTACTGGACGAGCGTCCCGGCGCCGTCGTAGCGCTCGACCTCGACGGCCTCGTAGATGCTCGCCCAGCCGTTCATGCCGTCCTCGAGGTGGTTCACCTCGTAGCCGCGTTCCGCGAGCGCGCCCGCGACGAACTCGCTGGCGCCGCCCTTCGCGCACAGGACGGTCACCTCGCGGTCGTCGGGGATCCGGTCGAGGACGTCCTCGTCGATCTCGTCCTCGAGGAACTCGAAGTACGGAGCGTTGATCGACGTGACGTTCGCACCGTCGATGTGCCACTCCTCGTAGTCGGATTGCATGCGCGCGTCGAGGAGCGTCACGTCCTCGCCGGCGTCGATACGGTCTTTGAGCGATTCGGGGTCGACGGATTCCACGTCGACGTCCGGAGTCGGGAAGTCGTCGGCGTTCATGTTGTGCAGTCGCTTCTACCGGATGGACGTACAAAAGAGTTTGCATAGTAATCCACATTCTAAACAATACTATCTGGGCTGATACTCCGAAATGAGCCATCAAAAACCCCCAGTTAGCGGGTTTTGGCGGGTTCTGTGGCATTTCTCGGGCATACAATAGTTGGTGGTGTTCACAAGAATCGACAATCTTTTACTTGGGCAGGGGGTATTGTGCGATAGCTCCAATACAGACTAACGGAGCAGATAACCAATGAGTGCTGAATTCGACATCACCGAGACGCTCGACGTGAAAGGCGCATCGTGTCCCATGCCAGTGGTGAAGACGAAGGCCGCCATCGACGGTCTCGCCGAGGGCGAGGTTCTCGAAGTGCTGGCGACTGACCCCGGCAGTATGAGCGACATCGACGGCTGGGCCGCCGGCACCGCGGGCGTCGAGCTCGTCGACCAGGAGGAGGGCGACGACGTGTACAGACACTACGTCCGCAAGACGGCGTAACGATGAGTACGGACACATCCGAGGCGCCGGCCGACGACGCGCCGGCCGACGACGCGCCGGCCGACGACCCGCCGTCGCGTGCGGAGCTGGCCGCGCGCGTCGACGAACTCGAGGACGCGCTCGCCGAGGCCGAGGGCGAGGACGGCAAGAAGATGAGCATCATCGCGACGAAGGGGACGCTCGACATGGCGTACCCGCCGCTCATCCTCGCCAGCACCGCGGCCGCGTTCGGCTACGAGGTCACCGTCTTCCACACGTTCTGGGGGCTGGAGATCCTCCACGAGGAGCGCTCGAAGAGCCTCAAGCTGAGCTCCGTCGGCAACCCCAACATGCCGGTGCCGAACGCCGTCGCCGCGCTCCCCGGGATGGACCGCGTGACGACGAAGATGATGGAGAAGAAGATCGCGGACAACGACACCGCCACCATCGAGGAACTCATCGAGACGAGCCTCGAGATGGGCGTCGAGTTCCAGGCCTGTCAGATGACCATCGACCTGATGGACTACGACGAGGACGACTTCTACGACGGCGTCACTGCGGGCGTCGGCGCGGCGACCGCGCTCCAGGACATGGCTGACGCCGACATTCAGCTGCTCGTCTGATCGCTGCCGCCCGACTTCACGGATCCCATTTCTCGCGCCGGCGATGCTGCCACGGGGCGAACGGCGAGAGACCGCCGACGCTCGAGGCACCGCTAACCAGGGGTTCCGACCCGTGGGCACCGGATCCGGGCCTCGAGAACTCGCCGGTATCTGTCCTCGGGAGTCGCCGGCATCTGTCCTCGGACTCGACGGCCGATCGGCGTCCTGCCGGCTGCGCATCCGAAGAGACTTTGTTCTGTAAACACAATACAACACACGAATGACTCTCCCTATCGACCCGACCCAGATCGACCCCGCGGACATCGGCGAAGAGCGGGCGACGCTCGACATGAGCCACGAGGACGCCGTCGAGCACGTCCGCGACGTGTTCACCGACGCCGGCTTCGGCGTCCCCGTCGAGTTCTCGCCCTCCGAGATGCTCAACGAGAAGGTCGACGCGGGCCGCGACCCCTACTACGTGCTCGGCGCGTGCAACCCCGAGGTCGCCGACCGCGCCCTCGACGCGACGGACAACAAACTCGGCGCGCTCATGGCCTGCAACGTCGTCATCTGGGAGGAGGAACCCGGAACGCAGGTCGTCTACCACGTCTCCATCATGCGGATCGCCCGCCTGGTGGGGATGGCGCCCGACGACGAGGAGATGGCGGACATCGTCGCCGACACCGGCGAACTCGTCGACGAGGCGTTCTCGAACCTCTAACATGGGGTACCACACGTTCGACGCCGACCGCGCCGACAAGCTCGAGGACGCCCGGCAGCGGTACCGGTTCCTCTCGGCGGAGGAACTCCTCTGGGCGCTCTCGCCGGACGGCGACGAAACGGTCGCGGACCTCGGAAGCGGGACCGGGTTCTACACCGACGACGTCGCGCCGACCGTCGACCACGTGTCCGCGGTCGACGTCCAGGACGCGATGCACGACTACTACCGGGAGAAGGGCGTCCCCGAGAACGTCGACCTCGTGACGAGCGGCGTCGCCGACCTCCCGTTCGAGACGGGCAGTCTCGACGCCGCGTTCTCGACGATGACCTACCACGAGTTCGCGGACGACGCGGCGCTGACCGAGATCGCTCGCGTGCTCGCTCCGGGCGCGACGTTCGTCGTCGCCGATTGGGCGGCGTCCGGCCGCGGCACCCACGGTCCGCCCGTCGATGAGCGATTCTCCCTCACCGAGGCCGCGAGCGCGCTTCGCCAGCACGGGTTCGACGTCCGGTTCGAGGCGGAACGACCGGAGACGTTCCTCCTGGTCGCTCACACCGAGTGAGCCGCCCGGCGGCCGGGACCCGGTCCAAATACTGATTACGGTGACGTGTCCACCTTCAGGAAAGCATGCCCGAGAAACAGCCGCGCTCCGACTGGAACCTCTCCGAGCGGGACACGATCATCCTCCAGGAGCTCGCGCGGGACCCCCAGCTCACCTCTCGGGGGCTCCGCGACCTGCTCGCCGAGGAGCACGACATCGACGTCTCACACGTCACGGTCAACGAGTCGATCCGCCGAATGCGCGAGGACGGCGTGTTCCGCGAGGCGCTGGTCCCCAACGAGGAGCACCTCTTCTTCTCGCTGTTCGAGTTCCAGTTCAATCCCGAGGGGTTCGACGAGCACTGGCGGGAGGCGCTCGAACACGTCCGGTCGAGCCGGCACACGTTCATGTACTTCCTCTCCGACGGCGACTACCAGTGGAAGACGATCATGATGTTCGAGAACCGCGAACAGGAGTCGAAGTGGATCCACGAGTTCTACAAGGAGCACGGCGAACTCATCAACAACCTCCGCAACTCCGTCGTGACGAACGTCCTCAAGTTCGGGACCGACCCCGAGCTGTTCGAGGTGTTTCAGGAGGACGGCGACGGCGAGTGACCGCCGCCGTCGCCCGCCCGCTCACCCGGCCTCGGGACGGCCCTCACGACCGGTCTCGCCGACTCAGTCGAACTCGCCGAACCGCGTGACCGCCTCCAGCTCCTCACTCGGCGGGTCCTCGAACGCGTCGCGGGCGATCGACCGTCGGTGGACCTCGTCGGCGCCGTCGACGAGCCGGAACTGGCGGACGTTCTCGTGGAAGCGTGCGATGGGGAGGTCGTACGCGATCCCGTTGCCGCCACAGAACTGGAGCGCGTCGTCGATCGCTTCCTGCGTCACGTTCGCCGCGAACGTCTTCGCCATCGCCACCTCGATGCGCGCCTCGTGGCCGTCGGCGATCCGCCCGGCCGCGTGTCGGACCATCGTCCGTGCGGCGTGGAGTTCGGTGCGGCGGTCGGCGATCCGGAACCGCGGCCCCTGCTTCTCGGAGAGCGGTTCGCCGAACCCCTCGCGCTCGGAGAGGTAGGCGGTCGCGATGTCGAGCGCGCGGTCGGCCATCCCGGCGTACCGCATGCAGTGCGTGAGCCGGGCCGGCCCGAGCCGCTGTTGCACGAGCGTGAACCCCTCGTTCTCCTCGCCGAGCGTGTTCTCGACCGGGACGCGAACGTCGTCGAACCGGATCTCGGCGTGGGTCGTCCCGACCAGTCCCTCGCCGAGGTGCGGGATGTTGCGGACGATCTCGACGCCGTCGGCGTCGGTCGGGACGAGAATGACCGAGCAGCCGGCGTACGGATGCGCCTCTTGGTCGGTTCGGGCGAACGTCAACAGCACGTCCGCGTCGACGCCGCCGGTCGTCCACCACTTGTGGCCGTCGATGACCCACTCGTCGCCGTCCTTCTCCGCGGTCGTCGCCAGCATCTTCGGGTCAGACCCGCCGCCCTGCATGGGCTCGGTCATCGCGAAGCCCGAGTTCATCTCGCCGGCCGCCAGCGGCCGGAGCCAGCGCTCCTTCTGTGCCTCCGTGCCCGCGATCTCGAAGGTGTGCATGTTGCCCTCGTCGGGCGCCGCACAGCGGAGCGCGGTCGGTCCGAGCAGGCTGCGGCCCGCCTCCTCGAACACCGGCAGCATCTCGCGGAAGCCGAGTCCGAGCCCGCCGTACTCCTCCGAGACCTGGGGGGCGTAGATCCCCCGCTCGCGTGCGGCGTCGCGCAGCGCCTCGATCTCCGGCGCCGGGAGCGGTCCCCGACCGAGCCACTCGCGTTCGACCGGGAGCACCGTCTCGTCGACGAACTCCCTGACGGCCTCGGCGACCTCCGGCCCCCGCCCGATGTCGTCGTACTCCATGCCCGACCTTATTTAGCAATGTAAATAGTCGTTCCGGACGAACGCCCCAAAAGGCTATAAATACCGACGATGACCACTCTTGTATCGCGGATCAATTTACAATGTTAGTCGAACATCCCCTAGACGGTGAAAGCCGTTCGGATGGAGGTCGATCGGTCCCGGACCGATCCGGAACCGACCACCCGGGGGTGGTCCGGGCGTGAGCGATCCGGACTTCCTCGATCGGTTGGTCGACGACGATGCACTTCGGGCGTATCTGGCGGCCGAGTTCGGGCCGGCGGACACGTTCAGCGTCGAGCGGCACGCCGAGGGGCACTCGAACGAGACGCTGTTCGTCACGTGGGGGGACCGCGAACTGGTGATCCGACGGCCGCCGCCGGGCGAGACGGCCGACACGGCCCACGACGTGCTCCGCGAACACCGCGTCGTCGACGCGCTCGGCGACACCGACGTTCCCGTTCCGAGGACGCTCCGCGCCTGCGACGACCACTCGGTCCTCGGCAGCGACTTCTACCTCATGGAGCGCACCGAGGGCGACGTGCTCAGAGAGACCGAGCCGGAGCGGTTCGCGGACCCGGCCGCACGCGAGCGGATCGGGACCGAGCTCGTCGACACGCTGGCGGCGATCCACGCGGTCGACCGCGAGGCGGTCGGGCTCGGCGAGTTCGGTCGCCCCGCGGGGTACACGGCCCGACAGGTCGAGCGGTGGACGGGCCAACTCGAGTGGGCGTTCGAGACGACGACCGCGGTCCGAGACGTCCCCGACCTGGTCGCCGTCGGCGAGTGGCTCGCGGACAACGTCCCCGACGAGCACCCCGAGACGCTCGTTCACGGCGACTTCAAGCTCGACAACGTGATGTACGGCCCCGGCACGCCGCCGGAGGTCGTCGCCGTCTTCGACTGGGAGCTGTCGACGCTCGGGGACCCCCTGGCCGACCTCGGATGGCTGCTCCTCTTCTGGTACGACGAGGGCGATCCGGACCCGGCGATGCCCGACCTGATGTCGACGTTCACCGCACGGGAGGGGTACCCGACCCGCGCGGAGCTGATCGACCGGTACGAGACGACGACCGGCCGCGAGTTCGCTCACGAGCGGTTCTACCGGGCGCTCGCGGCCTACAAGATGGCCGCGCTCGGTGAGATGTTCCTCGCGCGGCACCTGAACGACGACAGCGACGACCCGCTGTACCCCAAAATGGAGGCGCAGGTGCCCACGCTCGCGGCGCGGACGCTGGCGTACGTCGAGGGCGAGACCGAGCGGCTGTAGCGACGAGCGCCCGGACGACGGGACCTACCGCGCCGTCCAGCCGCCGTCCGCGGCGAGCGTCTCGCCGGTGACGAAGCTCGCCGCGTCGCTCGCGAGGAAGACGACCGGACCCGCGATCTCCATCGGGTCCGCGAAGCGGTTCTGTGGCGTCCGGTCCATGATCGACTGTCGCAGGCGCTCGTTCTCCTGCAGCGTCTCCGTGAGGTCCGTCGCGACGTACCCCGGAGCGACCGCGTTCACCCGCACCTCCGGCGCCCAGTCCAGCGCCGTGCTCTTCGTCAGCCCGACGAGCCCGTGCTTCGAGGCGACGTACGGGTGCTGTTTCGGCAGGCCGACCTCCCCGGCCACGCTGGCGACGTTGACGACGCTGCCGTTCGCCTCCTTTAGGTGCGGCCCGGCGGCCCGAATGGTGCGGAACGCGCCGCGCAAGTTCACGTCGAGGACGGAGTCGACCGCGTTACTCTCGATTTCGGCCGGGTCGCCGAGCGCGTCGCCGGGGTTGAACCCCGCGTTGTTGACGAGCACGTCCACGGCGCCGAACGCCTCGACGGTCTCCTCGATCAGGGCGTCCACATCGCCGTCGTCGGTCACGTCCGCGGTGATCGCCCGCGCCTCGACGCCGTGCTCGCGTGCCTCGGCGGCGACCGCCTCGACCTCCGCCGCGGTTCGCGCCGAGGGGACGACCGCCGCCCCCGCGGCGGCCAGCCCGAGCGTGATCGCCCGCCCGATCCCGCGGCCGCCGCCGGTGACGACGGCGACCTTCCCCGACAGATCCGGGAGGGCGTCCTCGGGCGTCAGGGCGGCGCTGTCCGGCGTCGAGGAACCGTCGTCGCTCATTCTTCTCCCCCCTCGCCCGGCGCGTACGGGAGATCCGGATCCTCGACGGCCTCACGGAGCGTCTTCTTGTCGAACTTGCCGGTCGCGGTCTTCGGGATCTCCTCGCGGAACCGCACGTCGTCCGGGAGCCACCACCGCGGGAACTGGTCGGCGAGGAACGTCCGGACGGCCGCCACGTCGAGCTCGCGGTCCGCCTTCGGGACGACGAACGCCAGCGGGCGTTCCTGCCAGCGCTCGTGGGGCGCCGCGATCACGACCGCCTCGCTCACGTCCTCGTGGGCCATCAGGGCGTTCTCCAACTCGATGCTGGAGATCCACTCCCCGCCCGACTTGATCACGTCCTTGACGCGGTCGACGACTTCGATGAAGCCGTCCTCGTCGACGGTGGCGATGTCGCCGGTCCGGAGCCAGCGCGCCCCCCCGTCGTCGGCGTCGACGAAGTCCGTCCGGTTGGCCTCCGGGCGGTTGTAGTACTCCTCGACGACGGAGGGCCCGCGGACGAGCAGCTCGCCGAACGCCTCGCCGTCCCAGGCGACCGCCTCGCCGTCGTCGTCGACGACCCGCATCTCCAGCCCGGGGGAGAGCAGCCCCTGCTTCGCGCGCTTGTCGAGTTTCGCCTCGCGGTCGTCGTCGTCCATCCCCGAAGTCGGCCGGGAGACCGAGCCGATGCTCATCGTCTCGGTCATGCCCCACGCGTGTTCGATCGTCACGTCGTGTTCGTCCTCGTACCGACGCATAACTTCCCGGGGAGCCGCGCTCCCGCCGACGACGATGCGCTCCAGCGAGGAGAGGTCGCCGCCGTGTTCGTCGAGGTGGTCGAGCACGTCGATCCAGACGGTGGGGACGCCCGCGGTGAGCGTCACGTCCTCGGACTCGATCAGCTCCACGAGGTCCGCCGGCTCCGGAGACGGACCGGGATACACCTGTTTCGCCCCCGCCATCGTCACGGCGTACGGGAACTCCCAGGAGTTGACGTGGAACATGGGGACGACGGGCATCACCACGTCGTCCTCGGCGATGTCGAGCGCCGTGGGCGTCATCACCATCATCGCGTGGGCGTAGATCATCTTGTGCGTGTACTCGACGCCCTTCGGCTTCCCCGTGGTCCCGGAGGTGTAGCACATCCCGGCCGGGTCGTCCTCCGAGAGCGGCGGCCACGAGGTCATCGGGTCGGCGTCCGCGATCAGCGCCTCGAGCGCCGACAGCGGTAGGTCGGACTCCGTCTCCGGCACCGAATCGCCCATGACGACGACCTCGCGGACGCCGTCGATCCGGTCCCACAGCCGGTCGAGCGTCGCGACGACCTCGCGGTCGACGATCAGCACGTCGTCGTCGGCGTCGTTGATGATGTACTCGACGTGGTCGTCCTGCAGGATGGGGTTGACCGTGTGCAGCTGCGCGCCCGAGAGGGGGACCGCGTAGTACGCCTCGAAGTGCCGGTGGGTGTTCCACCCGAGGGTCCCGACGCGGTCGCCGGGCTCGACGCCCAGGCCCGCGAGCGCGGCCGCGAGCCGGCGGACGCGGTCGCCGAAGTCGGCGTACGTGTACCGGTCGACCCCGTCGCGGGTGCGCGAGACGACCTCCGTGTCGGGGAACAGCCGGGTCGCCCGCCAGAAGAACGGGCGGAGCGTGAGCTCCTCAGGCATCCGCGGTCCCCACGGAGAGGTACGTTTCGAGGAGGTCCTCGCGCTCGCGGATCTCCTCGACGGTGCCGTCGAAGACGATCTGTCCGGTGTCCATGATGTAGCCCCGTTCCGCCAGATCGAACGCGAAGTCCACGTTCTGTTCGGTCAGCAACACCGTGACGTCCTGGTCGACGACGGTCTGGACGATCTCCCGGAGGTCGTCCACGATGACCGGCGCGAGCCCCTCGGTTGGCTCGTCGAGCAGCAGCACGTCGGGCGACTGTACGAGCGCGCGGGCGACCGACACCATCTGCTGTTCGCCGCCGCTGAGGTTCTGTCCGTCGTTGTTCCGGAGCGGATCGAGCGCGGGGAACAGCTCGTACATCTCCTCGACCGGCCGCGGGTCGCTCGCGAGGTTGTGGGCGAGCCGGAGGTTCTCCTGAACGGTCAGGGTGGGGAACACTCGCCGGTCCTCCGGCACGAGCGAGATCCCGAGCGCGTTGATCTCGTCGGGCGAGAGCCCCGAGATCTCCTCGCCGCGGTAGGTGATCGACCCGGTCCGCGGCGGCGACGCGCCGACGATGGAGCGCATCGTCGTCGTCTTGCCCGCCCCGTTTCGTCCGAGCAGGGCCACGACCTCCCCCTCGTCGATCGAGAGGGAGATCCCGTGGAGGACGTGGCTGTTCCCGTAGTACGTGTCGATGTCGTCGACGTCGAGTATCGTCATACGCTATCACTCCCCAGGTACGCCTCGGTCACGCGGTCGTCGGTCAGGACGTCCTCCGGCGTCCCGTCGGCGAGGATCGCCCCCTCGGCGAGCACGACGATCCGGTCGGAGATGTCGGTGACGACGTCCATGTTGTGTTCGGTCACCACGAACGTCGCGTCCAGGTCCGCGTCGAGTTCGCGGATCAGCGAGACGATCTCGGTGACCTCCGTCGGGTTCATCCCCGCGGTCGGCTCGTCCATCAGGAACACGTTGGGCTCGATGGCCAGCGCGAGCGCGATCTCGACCGTCCGCTTTTCGCCGTGGCTCAGCGTGTCACACGTCGTGTCCGCGATGTCGGTGAGCCCGGTCAGCTCCAGCAGCTCCTCGATGTCGGCCTCGAGCTTTTCGTCGCCGGTCGCCCGCGACCGGAAGTCCAGCCGCGTCTTCTCGTGGCTGATCCGCGCGACGCGGACGTTCTCGCGCACCGTCAGCCCCTCGAAGATATTCGTTATCTGGTAAGACCGCGAGAGGCCGGCCTGGGCGACCTCGTGCGGCTCCGAGTCGGTAATGTCGCGGAGCCCACCGTCGCCTCCGGCGCGGCCATCGCCGCCGGCAGCATCGCCGTCGCCGACGACGGCGGCGTCGCCGCTCCGTAACCAGATCGAGCCGGCGGTCGGCTGTAGCACGCCGGTCAGCAGGTTGTAGAACGTGGTCTTGCCGGCCCCGTTCGGCCCGATGATGCTGGTGATCTCGCTGTCGTCGATCTCGATCGAGACGCCGTCGACAGCGGTCAGTTCGCCGAACTGCTTGCGGAGGTCTTCGGTTTTGAGAACTGTCGTCACGAGTCGTCACCCCGGTCGGTCCGCGCGTCGTCGCTCCCTGAGTCGTCGGTCGGCTCCTCCCCGGTTCCGCCGTCCGCGTCGTCCCCGAGCAGCCGGTCCCGCGCCAGCAGGAGGCCGCCGACGGCCCCCTGCTTGAAGTACAGCACGACGCCGATGAGCAGCGCGCCGAAGAACAGCTCCCAGTACGCTTCCAGCGTGGGGAAGCGGCTGATCGCCCAGCGGATGTACAGGAAGATGAACGCGCCCACGATCGGCCCGGAGAAATACGTCGCGCCGCCGATCACGGTCGCGATCACGGCGATCGCGCTCGTCGACCAGTGGGTCAGTCCCGGCGAGGCGACGCTCGCGAGTCCCGCGCGCAACACGCCGGCGATCCCGACGATCGCCGCCGAGATGATGAACGTCATCCAGCGGTGGTGTCTGACGTCGATCCCGAGCGCGGCCGCGCGGTCGGGGCTCTCGCGGATCGCCTTGCAGACGGTGCCGAACGGGGAGTTGACGACGCGCCATGTCCCGTACGTCGCCGCGGCCACGACGGCCACGGTGAGCGCGTAGTACGTCCGCCGTGCGCCGATCCGGAAGCTCGACCCGCCCAGGTCGACGCTCCCGAGCAGGACGATGATCCCGTCGGTCCCGTTCGTCAGCCCCGCCGGGTCCTGGATGATGAGCGAGTAGCCGATCATCCCGAACGCGAGGGTGATCAGCGCGAAGTAGATCTCCTCCAAGCGCACGCTGAGCCACCCGACGGGCACCGCCACGACGACGACGAGCGCCAGACCGACGACGCCGCCGACGACGAACGTGACGAGCGGCGCGATCCCGGACCCGACCACGTCCGCGAACACGGGCGTCAGGTCCCGCAACACGATCGCGAGCCCGTACGCGCCGCCCGCGTAGAACAGCCCGTGACCGAACGACAGCAGGCCGGTGTAGCCGTACAGCAGGTTGAACCCGAGCGCGAACAGCGCGACGACGAGGAAGTCGGTGAACAGGTAGACCTGGAAGGACGGCCCGAACGCCATCAAGATCAGGCCGATCGCGCCGAGGAGGCCGAACCGTTCGCGGGTCCAGCCGTCCGCGACCGCGGAGCCGAACTCGCGAACCCGGTCGCCGGTGTCGGTCGTCGAGCTCATTCGCCGAGCCCCCCGAAGAGCCCCTCAGGCCGGAACAGCAACACGATCACCATCGCGAGGAACGGGATCGCGATGCTGCCGGCGCTGATGAACTGCGGGCCGAGACTCTGCATCATGCCGATGAGCATCGCGCCGACGAACGCGCCGCCCATGGAGCCGAGCCCGCCGATGACGACGACGATGAACGCGTCGATGATCACCTGGTCGCCGAGCGCGGGGCTGGTCGACTGCAGCGGCGAGGACAGCGCGCCGCCGAGCCCGGCGAGCACGCTCCCGAGGAAGAAGACCCCCGTGTACAGGCGCGGCACGTCGACGCCGAGCATCGACGCCATCTCGCGGTCCGAGGAGGTGCCCCGCACCAGCGAGCCGAAGTACGTCCGCGTGATGAACAGCCAGAGGCCGACCAACACCGCCACCGCGAGGCCGATGACGACCAGCCGGTACGCGCCGAAGGAGCTCCCGCCGAGCGAGACGGAGAAGTCGAACAGCGCGGGCGGCTCGACCGAGTACGACCCCGACCCCCAGATGAAGCGGACCGTCTCGTGGATGATGAGCACGAAGCCGAACGTGACGATGAGCTGGTCGAGGTCGGCGTCGACCCGGTCGTACAGCGGCCGGATCACCGCGAACTCGATGGTGGCGCCGACGACGCCCACCGCGAGCGCGCCGACGACGGCGGCCAGCCAGAAGTTGTCGATGACGTTCGTCACGACCGCGAGCGTGACGTACGCCCCGAGCATGTAGAAGCCGCCGTGCGCGAAGTTGAGGACGCCGAGCACGCCGAAGATGAGGCTCAGTCCGACGGCGATCAGGAAGAGCCGACTGCCGAGGCTCAGCCCGATGACGACGTCGGAGATGCCGATCAGTGGAACGAGGGATGATAGGCTCATGGAAAACACGTCGGGGGCGGGTTAGATGCCCGTCGGCAGGTCGGAGTCGCCGAGCGCCTCGGAGAGCTCGTCGGGGCCGGCCTCGTACCTGTTCACGGGATCGAGGACGTTGCTCTCCCACTCGTCGTCGTACGAGACGGTCCCCCAGATCGACGCGACCGTGGCCTGGTTCGTCTCGCTGAACTGGTAGTCACCGACCGGGCCGGAGTGCTCCATCCCGGTGAACTCGTCGACGAGGGCGTCGGCTTCGGTGCTGCCGGCCGACTCGATCGCCTCCTTGTACAGGTAGACGGCGCGGTACGCTCCCTCGGCGTTGTACGTCGGGAGCGTGTCGTGCTCCTCGTAGTAGGCGTCACGGAACGTGTTGTTCGCCTCGGTGTCGGGGACGAACGGGTCGTACCGGGTCGAGGCGTACTCGCCCTCCGGGAGCGGGTTCCCGTCGCTCGCGAGGTCCGTCCCCATTCCGACGCTGAACAGCGTGTGGTCGATCTGGTCGAACCAGCCCGCCTCCTCGGCCTGGCCGATGAACGTGGTGAGGTCGGCTCCCCACAGCGGCGTGATCACCGCGTCCGGCTCGGCGTCGAGGATGGAACTGATGTAGGGCGTGTAGTCGCTCGTCGCCAGCGCCGGGAACTGCTCGGCGGTGAACTCGGCCTCGACCCCGAGGCCCGCACAGAAGTCCTGGAAGTAGTCCCACGTCTCGTAGCCGAATGCGTAGTCAGGGCCGATCGTCGCCCACTCCGTGGCGTCGAGCTCCCCGGCGGTCCGCGCGGCGCCGTAGATGTCCTGCGCGAGGCTGTTGGAGTCGCGGAACACGTAATCGTTGCCCACGGAGTCCTCGTGTTCGCCCTCCGGCGAGGTGACGAACGGCGTCGCCGCGTGCGTGATCATGAACGGCATCTGGAGCTGTGCCACCTGTGGCGCCACGGCCTGGGCGACCCCGCTGGAGTCGAGCCCGAACAGCCCGTCGACGTCGTCCTCCTCGACGAGGCTCCGTATCTGCTGGATCGCCGTGTCGGCGCTCGCCTCGCTGTCGCGGACGATGATCTCTACGTCCTGCCCGTCGATGCCGCCGTTGTCGTTGATCTCCGACTGGGCCATTTCGATACCCCGCTCGGCGGCCTCGCCGTACAGCGAGGCGAACCCCGAGAGGATGTACGTCGCACCCAGCCGCACCACGTCGTCGCCGCCGCCCGTACAGCCGGCCAGCGCGACGCTCGCGCCGGCGCCAGCGGCCTGCAGGAACCGTCGCCGACCGACCGACGATCGGTTTTCCGAATCCCTCTCGACATCCCCTGTCCGGTTACGCTTGTTTCCGACATCCGAACCTGCAGTTACCATTGTTAACGATTATCCCTGTGTGTCGGTCCTATATAAATATGCGGGTAGCTACCACACGTCGCGTTGCCATCCAACGTGACCCGGCGGTCGATCGATCCCCGTCCGATCCGATCACACGAATCTGTCAGATCCATCGGCAATCCTCTGAATAGTCCTCTAAAAAACACTTCACTCTACGCTCAGTTGGTGTTTCTCTCGACGAGGATCGCGAGGATCGAGTACGCCCCGGTCGCGGTCGGGATGCTCTCTCCCGGTTACGATCCGGATGCTCTCTCCCGGTTACGATCCGGCCGCTGTCTCGGCACAGGCGACGGTGTGCTGGTGGGTACCGTCGTCGGATGGTCGGGGGAACTGTCGGGTGCGTCCCCTCGTCGGTTCGTCCCGAGCGTCTTCCCGCCGAGTCGCTGCCCGCTTGCGATCTCGCGGATTCGGCACGAGTCGGATCGACTTCGCCGATCGGTTCTGCTCCGTCGTTCCTATCGGTCGTCCGATAGCGATAATTCTCGATAGTTATCGGATCAGCTACTATTCAACCAAATTGGTGGGTTGTGCGAGGGCACCGTGAACGCCCGCGGACTCGGTCTCGTCCTCTGCCCGAACGCCACCTCGGCCGCAGTCGCCTTGGCCACAGTCGCCCTGGACGCAGTCGCTCTGGACGCAGTCGCTTCGGATTCGGTCGCTCTCGGGGACCCTACGAGAGAATGTGCCGCTGGATCTCGTTCGACGCGCTCACCACGAGGCCGGCGATGTCTTGCTGGAGGGACTTGCCGTCGAGTCGGTCCTTGGGACCGGTGAGCGACACGACGTACGTCGGCCCGTCGCTACTGTCGATCGGCGCCGCCACGCTGTACTGGTCCTCCTGGAACTCGCCGCGGCTGAACGCCAGCCCTTGGACGCGAACGGTCCGGATCTCCTCGAGTAGCGATTCGGTCTCGTGGCTGGTCCCCTCGCGCACGAGGGCCGCCGCACGCTCCTCGGGGAGCGTCGCGAGCACGACCTTCCCCGCGGCCGTCGTCGCGAGTGGCAGCTCCTGGCCCACGGACAGCCAGTGGCGCTCGACCAGTTCTCCGGCCGCGGTCTCCGTGACGATCGGCGTTCCGTCCCGCGTCTTGACGAAAGTCGCGAACTCGCCGGAGGTCAGCGCCAGATTCCGAAGGGTGCCACGGATGGCCGGGAAGCCCGGGATCGCCATCCGCGCCTGCTCGCCCAGAGCCAGTACGCCCGCGTCCACCCGATAGGTCCCGTCGACCCGTTCGAGGAGTTCCAACTCGACCAGCGTCGAGAGGTGGTTGTACAGCGCCCCCTTCGAGACCGACACGCGGTCGTTCAGCTCCATGAGCGTGGCACCGCCGCTGTCGGCCACACATCGGAGGATCTCGACCGATGTCTGCGTCGTCCGGACCGGGTTCGCTGCCTCCGCGGTTGTCATGGGAGGACGTAACACTCCGGTGCGCAAAAGGCCATCGCTCACCAGTTCGCGACGCTTCCGTCTTCGTAGTTCCACGTCGGGCCCTTCCAGGAGGTCTTCTTCCCCGCCTGCTCGCGGATGTACGACTCGTTCATCTCGATGCCGAGCCCGGGCTCGTCGTCCATGAACATGTAGCCGTCGGACCGCGTGAACGGGCTCTCGTCGGCGAGGTAGTTGAAGAACTCGTTGTCCTGCTCGGCGTAGAACTCGTCGTGCTGTTCCTGCAGGATCGAGTTCGGCACCGCGAACTGGACGTGCATCGAGGCGGCAAAGGACACCGGCCCGACGGAGCACTTCGGCATCAGCATGATGTTGTACGCCTCCGCCATCTTGCCGATGTTGACGACCTCGGTGATCCCCCCCGCGTGCGATATCGCCGGCTGCACGATGTCCACCGACTGGCTCTGGAACACCTCCCGGAAGTCCCACCGCGAGTACATCCGCTGGCCGGTCGCGAACGGGATGTTCGTCGCCGCGCTCAACTCGGGCAGGTTCTCGTTGTACGAGGGATGGACCGGCTCCTCGACGAACATCAGGTTGTACTCCTCGAGCATCGACAGCAACTGCCGCGCGACCCCGGTGGTGACCCGGCCCCGGAAGTCGACCGCGAGGTCGACGCTCTCGCCGACGGCGTCCATCACGGCGTCGACCCGCTTCTGGACGTTCAAAACGATCTCGCGCGTCCGCACCCGCGCGGGCCGCGTGTGAGCCATCAGTCCCAGCGTCGTGTATCCGTCCTCGACCGCCGCGACCGCGACGTCCGCGAGGTCGTCCGGGTGGTCGCCGCTGAGCCACTGGTACACCTGTACCTTGTCGCGGACCGGTCCGCCCAACAGCTCGTACACCGGCTTCCCGAGAGCGCGTCCCTTCAGGTCCCACAGCGCCTGGTCGATGCCCGCGATCGCGCTCATCAGGACCGGGCCGTTGTTGTAGTGGTCACCCATGTACATGCGGTACCAGAGGTCCGCGATGCGTCGGGGATCCGAGCCGATGACGTAATCCTCGACCAGCTCCGAGAGGGCGCTACAGAGGGTGGTCGAGCGCCCCTCCAGGGCCGGTTCACCCCAGCCGATCACCCCGGTATCCGTTTCGAGTTTGAGAAAGACCCACCGCGGGGGGATCGCGAACAGTTCGTAGTCGACGACTTCCATACTCTGGTCTCTCACCGCCCCGTCTTCAAGATTGGTCCCGCCGCCAGCGTCGCCGCCTCCGGATTCGCGCGGCTCTCGGACCACACGAGCCGTCCGCGTCGCGACCGTCACGTCCGTCCCGGTCCGGGTATGAGTTTTGCAGAGCTAAATCCATCACGGTCGATCCGCATCCTACTCCCGAACGCTTCGCCTCGCCCGCCGTATCGACCCCTGCCGCGAGCGCGGAGGGGCTCACGGCCGCGGTCGCACGCGTTCGCCCGTCGCCGCCGACGCGGCCGTCCCCGGTTCGGTCAGGTCCGGGAACCCGGCCCGCTCGCGTCAGGCGGATAGTTATGTTCGTATTCTGATTGCTCTCTATTCTCATACTCTATCTGCTATGTACTAAAACACTGGTACTGGATAATTCTCCACGTTATTTTTTTAGAATTGGCATTATTACCGGTGTCACCCGCGATACAGACAGTTATTTATCGTATTCCCTCATAGACCGAGTTTGTCTCCTGAATATCATATCGAACCAACTACTTCTCGAATATTTATATGACGTTCGTTCCGTCGGCGTCTGACCGGTCGACTTCGTTCGGACGTCGGTCTCTCTCCCGACATTCCATTACACATGTACTACTGTAATTCTACTTCTCGCCCGCGCCCGTCTGCTGTCGGCTATTCTCTCCCGAAATTTAGCAGGACTAAACCCATCGGGTTGGGTGTGGAGCGTTCACATACGATCAAAGGCGGCCGCGGCCGGAACGGCCTCGACTCCGCGATGCTTCTCGCGCGGACGACTCGAACGGGCCGCGAAACCGTCTTCGGTCTGCCGGATTTAGATCTCCTAAACGAACAGCCGCCAGCGGGCGACGGGGTGGAATGCGGAACTCAACCAAGGTTTTATGCCCAATCACCGTATCTAGAGGGCTGTAATGCGAAGAGTAACCTTTAGAGATCCCGCGGGAACCGAACGAACTGGAACGCTGACCGACGGTGAGGTGGCGTTCGGCAACCGGACGTACGACCTGGACGAGGTCGAACTGCTGCCGCCGGTCGACCCCTCGAAGATAGTCTGCGTCGGGCTGAACTACTCCGACCATGCCGAGGAGACCGACTCCGAAATCCCCGACCGCCCTCTCCTGTTCATCAAGACCCCGAACACGCTCGCTTCGCCGGGATCGACCGTGCAGCTCCCGGAGGACAAAGAGCGGATCGACTTCGAGGCCGAGCTCGGGGTCGTCATCGGATCTCAGTGCCGGAACGTGCCTGCAGACCAGGCCGAGGAGGTCATCGCGGGGTACACGTGCGTGAACGACATCTCGAACCGCGACGACCAGCGACAGGAGCAGAACTGGGTGCGCGGCAAGGCGTTCGACAACGCCGCACCGATGGGCCCGGTACTGGCGACGCCGGACGAGGTCCCGGACGACGCGTCGATCTCCCTCCGCGTCAACGGCGAAACCCGGCAGGACTCGACGATCGAGAACCTGATCTTCTCCGTGCCCGAACTCATCGAGGAGATCACGACGCTGATGACCCTCGAACCGGGCGACGTCATCGCGACGGGGACGCCGGCGGGCGTCGGCCCGCTCTCCGACGGGGACGAGGTCGCCATCGAGATCGAGGGGGTCGGAACGCTCTCGCACGACGTCGCCGCGGGCGAGTTCGCCGGGACCGTCGAGCACGACTTCATGCCGAACCTCTAACCATGTCGGTAACCGATAAACAGCAGTTGGTGCTGGGCTGCCGGCTCCTCGACAAGGCCGGACTGTTCGACGAACACGGCCACCTCAGCGCACGCCAGGAGGACCCGGACGACGTCCTCATCAACGCGTTCGCGAGTCCCGCGACGACGACGATCCGCGACTACATCGAGGTGGACCTCTCGGGGACCGACTACCCCGACAGCGCGCCCGGCGAGACGCCGATCCACACGCAGACGTTCCGCAACCGCCCCGACGTCGAGGCCGTCTGTCACCACCACGCGCCGTACACGACGCTGTTGTCCAGCGTCGGCATTCCCCACAAGCCGGTCCATCCGAACGGGGTCATCCAGAAGGAGCCCTTCCCGGTGTTCGAGGATTACCACACCGAGGGCGGCATGCTGGTGACCACCGAGGACGAGGGACAGGACCTCGCCGACGCGCTGGGCGACCACGAAGCGGTCGTGCTCCGCGGGCACGGCGTCGTCGTCGTCGGCGACAGCGTCCCCGAGGTTGTCGTGAAGAGCCTCAAGATGGAGTATAACGCCGAACTGCTCTACAAACAGGCGGTCGTCGGCGAGCCCTGGTACCTCCCCGAATCGCTGGTCGAGGAGAACGTCAACAACATGACGAGCGAAGGGCAGATCGTCAAGACGCTGGACTACTACTTCACGAAGCTGTAAGGCGGCCTACTGCTGTGCCGCCTCGACGATCCCGTCGATCCGAACCAACATACAGGCGGCGTCGACGCTCGTCGAGATCGCGTGGCGTTTCACGGTCAGCGTGTCCCGAACGCCGTGTTCCGTGGCGTCGATCACGGCCCCGTTCTCCAGGTCGATCCCGGCGTTCAGCCGTCCGTCCGCGTGCGCGGCCCGCTGATCGTTGAGTCGGTCGATCGGGTCGAGACCCGCGTTCCGCACGAGGACTCTCGGGATCGTTTCCAGCGCGTCCGCGAAGGCGTACGCCGCGAGTTGGGCTTTGTCCCCCCGCCGCCGAGCCGCCGCCTCGACGGCTCGGGCCATCTCGATCTCGGCCGCTCCGCCGCCGGGCACGACCCGGCCGTCGTACGCCACCTGCGCGACGACCTCGACCGCGTCCGACATCGTGCTCTCCAACTCCTCGCGGTGGGCGTCGCTCTGGCTGAACAGCAGGACCGTGACGGCCCGCGCGTCCGGCGTGGTCACCGTCGTCCGTCCCTCGTCCCAGTCGTACGCGACCGACCCCGACACGGTGTCTCCGTCTCCGATCCCGTCGAGAGTCGTCGGGATCCGCGTCTCGAACGTCCGCCGCAGGAAGCGGATGTCGGGCTCGCTCACGTTCGTCACGCAGGTGACCCCGTGTCGCCGCAACCGCCCTCGAACCGCGTCGTCCACCGTTCCCGAACAGAGCAGGACGGTCGCCCCGCTCTCCCGGATCCGCTCGGTCGCCCATGTGACCCACTCTCGGTCCTCCGCGGCGAACTCCGAGGGGTCGTACGTCGCGCCGTCGACGACGGCGGCGACGTCCGTCTCCTCGCGCGTGATCGATCCGTCCACGACGAGGATCTCCGCCTCGCCGGTCGTGTGATCGCCGGTCCGTCGCTCCGGCGTCGCCTCGAGCATGGCGCCGGACACGAGGCGTGACTCCGCCATGTCCCGGCCCCCCGCCGTTCGAAGGCGGATGGCGTCGAGGTTGACGTCGTAGCCGTCCGTCACCCGTTCGACGGCCCGCACCGCGAGTTCCGCCAGGTGTTCGCGCTCGTACGTCGCGTTCGACCCGGCCAGCGTCGTCCGTGCGACATCGCGGGCGACCTCGCGGTCGGTGAGGTCGTACGTCGTCGCGATTTCCGTCAGCCGACCGCGTGCGGCGTCGGCCGCCAGCCGATAGCCCTGGATCACGCTCGTCGGGTGGAGCCCCTCCTCACAGAGGTCGAGCGCGTGCGACATGAGCTCGCTCGCGAGGACGAGCGCGGTCGTCGTCCCGTCCCCGGCGTTGAAGATCTGGCTGTTCGCCACCTCCCGGACCGTCCGACTGACGGGATCGGTGAGGTGGAGGTTCCGGAGAACGGTCACTGCGTCGTTCGTGACGTGGACGTTCCCACCGTTGTTGACGACGAGCTTGTCCCGGCCGAACGGTCCCATCGTCGTCGCCACTATCTCCCCGACCGATCGGGTGCTTTGCGTCGCCTGGCTTCGGGCGCGGTCGTCCCACTCTACCTCGACGTCCTCGCTGAGGATCGATTCGATCGACTTGCCTGTTGACGTCCGTGACATGAATGGTCTCGCTAGGTCGCTCGCTCGTAAATAGCCTCGGGGAAAATCGGTGCCGCTCGGCGACTACGTGCCGCCGATATCGCTCAATTCGACGTCGCTCCGCCAGTCGAACGCGCGCCGTTCGATCGGTTTGAAGACGCCGTATTCGATGAGGATGATGATGAACAGGAAGACGGCGGCCCATGCCCACGCCTCCTCGTACTGGTACACCTGGTAGGCGTGTTCCAGTTTGTACCCGACGCCGGCCGACCCGGCGAACAGCTCCGCGATGATGGTGACCTTCCAGCCGATCGCGAGGCCGAACCGAACCGCCGAGAAGATCTGGGGGGCGATGTTCGGCAGGACGACCCGCCAGAGGACTCGCCGCCGTGAGATGGAGAACGCGTTCGCCATCCGAAGCAGGTCGTGGTCGATGTTCTCGACGCCCTTCCAGATGTTGATCGCGACGTACGGGAACACGGTCAGCGTCGCCGCGGCGACGGGAGCGAACCGGAGCGTCCCCAGGGCGATCGACCCGTACGAGAAGACGAGAAACGCCACGGCCGCCCACGCCAGACCGGGAATGGACAGCCCGATGTTGACGTAGGGCGTGAAGAAGTTCTGACTGTAACTGTTGAGCCCCATCAGGATGCCCAGCGTTCCGCCGAGGATCATCGCGAACAGGAACGCCCAGAACAGCGACTGGAACGTCGTCGAGATGTGGATCCAGGCCGTCCCGTCCGCGACGAGTCCCCACGCGAGACCGACGGTCTCTATCGGGGTCGGCAGCAGCTCGCGCGGGAACTGGGCCGCGAGTAGCGACCAGAGGACGAAGCCGACTCCGATCCCGATCACCCGGGCGAACGAGTCGGAGAGCAGCGACTTCACGTCCCCGTTCAGCAGTTGGACGTTGTATCTGGATAGCTGTGTGCGGATTGACATACTAATCCTCGTCGATGGAGTGGAACGTGTCGATGGCCTTCTGCCGGAACTTGAGGAACTCGTCGGAGTCGATCCGGCGGGGGCGGTCGAGCGGGACCTCCAGGTCCCCGTAGATCTCCCCGTCGCCGAGCATCAGCAGGCGGTCGGCCAGCTGGATCGCCTCCGTCATGTCGTGGGTGACGAAGAACACCGTCTTGTTCAGCTCCGACCAGAGGCTGATGAGCTCCTTTCGCAGCTCCTCGGCCGTGATCTCGTCGAGGTTGCTGAACGGCTCGTCCATCAGCAGGACTTCGGGGTCGATACTCAGCGCCCGCGCGATCCCGACGCGCTGACGCTGGCCGCCCGACAGCTGTCCCGGGTACTTGTGGTAGTGGTCGGAGAGCCCGACCAAGTCCAGGTGCTGTTTCCCGACTTCCTCCGTGTAGTCGGGGTTGTCCTCGTTCACGAACTCGATGTTCTGCAGGTTCGAGTCCCACGGCATCAGCCGCGGGGACTGGAACACGTGGCCGAGGGTGACGTCACCGCTGCCGTCCGCGGTCTCGAACCGTACTCGACCCTCGGTCGGTTCCAGGATCCCGCTCACGATGTTCAGCATCGTGGACTTCCCGCTGCCGGACTTCCCGAGGAGGCAAACGAAGCTCTCGGGCTCGATGTCGACGTTGATGTCCTCGAACACCTGTTCGTGGCCCTCAGCCGTGTCGAACTCCTTGGCGAGGTTCTCTATGTGAATGGAGCCGGCGTTGTTCGTGGTGAGCGATTCGTCGGTCGGCGCTGGTGATGATTCTGAACTCATTGTTAGGACCACCCGACGGAGTCGTTCTGCCGCCAGGCGAAGACGCGTTTTTCGATCTGCGCTAACACGCCGTATTCCAGGAACAGCAGGAACACGGTGAAGAAGACGACCCAGGACATGACGCCCGCGAGGTCCAGGACCCGCATCTCGAAGCGGATCATGAAGCCGATCCCCTGCTCGGCGGCGATGTACTCCGCCAGACTCGCGATCTTCCAGCTCAACGCGAGCGCGTACCGGAGCCCGGCGAACCAGTCGGGCAGGACCGACTGGATGATCACGCGACGGATGACCCGAAGCCGGGAGACGTCGAACGCGTTGGCCATCTTCAGCAGGTCGTTGTCGATGTTGTTGATGCCGCCGTACACGTTCGTCGCCAGGTACGGCGTCGCGACGATCGCTGCGGCGGCCGCGGGCGTCGTCGCCCCGAGCCCGAACCACATCGCCGAGAAGATCGCGACGAAAAGCGAGGGGACCGCGATGCCGATGGTGAGGTAGTCCTGGAACGCCTTCTCCCAGAAGTCCCACCATCCGACGAGGATCCCCAGTGCGGTACCGGCGAAGAGCGCGATCCCGAATCCGTAGGCGACGTGTGTCAGACTCGCGAGGAAGTGCTCGACCCACACCATGCTCACGAGGAGGTCCCGCGTCGCGATGACGACCTCGGTCGGCGAGACGAAGGACTCCTGAATCGGCGGCAGGACCCGATAAACGACCGACCAGACGAGGACCAACGCGACGATCGACTCGACGAACACCACGGACCGGTTGGTGAACAGCGAGTCCGGAAGCGCGTTGGCCAGTCGGCGCGGCTGAGACGTACTCATGTTATTCGGTCGCGACCTGGCGGTACTCGAGGTTCTCCTCCCAGCCCTGCGTGAGGAAACCGACGTCCTGGGCCGAGCGGAGGAAGTTCTTGTCCTCCTCGATGAACGATTCCGTCAGCTCGATGTCCTCGTAGATGACCGGTAGGTCGTTGTCCAGGTCCAGGTTGAGCCCCCAATCGAGGACGTACTGCGCCTGGTCCATGTTCTCCAGTCCGAGCTGATTGAGGTGCTCTTCGTCCTCCTCGATGCGGCCGATCGGGTCCTCGTACAGCCAGTCGAGCCCCTCGGAGAAGGACTGGACGATCGCTCGCGGGGAGCCGGGGTACTGAGACGCGTAGTCCTGCGAGCAGGTCCACGAGTTCAGCTGCGGCGCGTTGAACCCGTCGAGATCGGCCATGATGCTCCCGCAGCCGAAGATGCTCGTGATCGTCGGGTCCTCGTCGTTGTACTCCGCGGGTGCCATCGTCGGCGCGGCCCCGTGGATCGGGGACGTCGTCCCCATCGCCGCGTCCCCGCCCTCGACGAGCTGCGGGACCGCCGAGTACTCGGCCGTGGTGATGCTGTCGAAGTCGCTCGACTCGTCGTCAGTGAAGTTGTAGCCGAACGCCTCCTGGATGATCATCGGCATCATGATGCCGGTGCCGCCACCCCAGCCGCCGAGCGCGAACACGTCCTGCTGTTCGTTGAGCAGGTCCATCGACGCCTGCGGGCTGCCCGAGGTCTCCGGGTCGTAGTCGCCGCCGCGTGCCCCGACCACCTGCATGATCTGAGGCGCGAGGTTGGCGTTGACCGCGAGCGGGATGTCCCGCTCGCCCGCCAGCTTCGCCGCCTCCAGGGAGCCGAACGTCTCGAAGTCGGCGCCACCTGAGGTGAAGATCGCCGCGCCCTCCCAGCTCCGGGAGACCTCGACGTTCAGGTTCTCCTCGCTGTAGTGGTCCGCGAGGATCTCCGTGTCCTCGGCGAGATAGTCCATGATGATCCCCTGGAACCCGGTCGGGGCGAGGAGGAGTCGTACCGTCGTCTGCGACTCCTGACCACCGTTCGAGTCACCGCCGTTTCCTCCGCCGTCACCGCCGCCACCGCCGTCTCCGTCCGGACTGCTCGTACATCCCGCCGCGGCCGTGAGCAGTCCCGTGCTCGCTGCCGCGCCGGCCTTCATCACTTTCCGGCGCTTCCACGAGTCGTCCGCCACTTCTTTATTATTTCTGACATTACTGTCCGACGTCCCACCGTCTCCGCTAGGGCTGTCACTGGTTGCCATGCGACTGGGTAGATAGCCTAAGATTATATAAAGGTTAAGCATAATTCGGGATAGTGCACGGGAAATACTATCTCAGGTAATTACTGGATTGCATAACTCCGTTCACGTTCGGGAGAGCCGCTGGTAGAACCAGTGAATATAACCGATAATGACCGGCCGAGCCTGTCTCGCCAACGTGGCGGTCTCCGCGCGCCCGGTGGGCCGATGCGTTCGGGTCCACCGGCTCTCTCGGGCGGCGTCTTCGACGGAAAAATGGTGCCGGGCCGCTAGTCGTCGGCCGGTTCGGCGCCGCCGGAATCGGCGTCGACGTTCACGGCTATCTCGGCCGCAGCCGCCTTGTACTCCGGGATCTTCGCGCGCTCGTCGAGCACGTCGTTCGTCAAGCGGTTCGCGGAGGCGGCCGCGAAATGCGGCGTGGTCCACACGACGCCCTCCTTGATCGCCTCGGTCACGTTGGCGCGGACGTCGATGGATCCGCGCCGGGACCGCAGCGTCACCTCGTCGCCGTCCTCGATGCCGTAGTGGGCGGCGTCGTTCGGGTGGACGTCGACGAAGTTCTCCGGGTGCTGGCGCGACAGCGTCGGGGACCGCCTGCTCATCGTCCCCGTGTTGTAGTGTTCCTCGAGGCGCGCGGTCGTGAGGATAAGCGGGTACTCCTCGTCGGGCGTCTCCACCGGCGGCTGGTGGCGGACGCCCTCGATCTTTCCGAGCCCGTTCTCCGTCTCGAAGGCGTCCTCGTAGAGGTACCGGTCCCCTTCGTCGCCCGGCTCGTAACAGGGCCACTGGATCCCCGTCTCGCCGAGCCGGTCGTAGGTCATGCCGTGGTAGCTCGGACACACCTGCCGGAGCTCCTCGAAGACGGCCTCCGGGCCGTCGAACCGGAAGCCCTCCTCGCCGAACAGCCGACTGCCGACCTCCATCAGGATCTCGAGGTCGTGTTCCGTGTTCTCGTGCACCTTCTGGACCGGCCGCATCCGCTGGACGCGACGGTCGGTGTTCGTGACGGTGCCGCCCCGCTCCGCCCACGTCGTCGCCGGGAGCACCACGTCGGCGTACTTCGCCGTCTCCGTCATGAAGATGTCCTGCACGACGAGGAACTCCAGCTCCTGGAGGCGCTCCTCGACGCGGTTCCCGTCGGGCTCGCTCATGATCGGGTTCTCGCCCATCACGTACAGCCCGTGGACCGAGTCGCCGGCCTCGTGGGAGATCTCGACGTTCGTGAGTCCGGGCTCATCGGGGATCGTGAACCCCCAGACGTCCTCGACCGACTCGCGCGCCTCGTCGTCGTCGACCAACTGGTAGCCCGGGAGGACGTTCGGCATCGCGCCCACGTCACAGGTTCCCTGGACGTTGTTCTGTCCACGGAGAGGGTTCACGCCCGTTCCGGGCTTGCCGAGGTTCCCGGTCACCAACGCGAGGTTGATCTCGTTCTGGACGTTGTCGACGCCGCAGGTGTGCTGGCTCATCCCCATCCCCGTGAAGATGGCGGCGTCGTTCGCCATCGCGTACTTCTCGGCCGCGAGCTCGATGTCCTCGAGGGGGACCCCGCACTCCTCGGCCGCGGCCGCCTTGTCGAAGTCCGCCAGCGTCTCGCGGAGGTCCTCGAACCCCTCGGTCCGCTCGGCCACGAACGCCTCGTCGATCCAGCCCTCGTCCGGGTTCTCCTCGTGGCGCTCGAGGATCGTCTTCAGGACGATGTTGAGTAGGGGAATGTCCGTCCCCGGCTCCAGCTGGAGGTGCATGTGCCGCTCGGTGCCCTCGATGTCGAACGACTCGGTCGTCTTGTTGGCGTGGGGGTCGACCTGGATCACGGTCGCGCCCTCCAGGACCGCCTGTCGGAAGTACTGGCTGTTGGCGATCGGGTGCTGCTCCCCGGGATTCGCGCCCTGGATCCAGAGCAGGTCCGCGGACTCCTCCAGGTCGGCCATGCTGTTGGTCATCGCGCCCGCGCCGAGGCTGGTTCGCAGCGCCCACACGGTGGAGGCGTGGCACATCCGGGTGCAGTTGTCGACGTTGTTCGTGCCGTACCGGCGCGCGAGCTTCTGCAGGAGGTAGTTCTCCTCGTTCATCGTCTTCGAGGAGCCGAAGAACCCCATCGCGTCCGGGTCGTGTTCCTCCCGGATGCGCTCCATCTCCTCGACGACGCGGGCGTAGGCCTCCTCCCAGGTCGCCTCGCGGAACTCCCCGTCCTCCTTGACCAGCGGATCCGTCAGGCGGTCCTCGTGGTCGACGACCTCGGTCGCCGCACCGCCCTTGATGCAGATGCGACCCTCGTTCACCGGGGCGTCCCCCCACGGGAGGAAGCGCATGTCTCCCGGGTCGTCGTCGGGATTGACCTGAATCCCGCAGCCGACCCCACAGTACGGACAGATCGTCTTGACCGGATCGTCCTCCTTACTGGACATTGTCATCACTTGTGAGACGTACGTTCACATGACTCAATATTCGGGACCGCTGATAAAGTCACCGACCGCGGGACCGGTCATCGGTCGACACGCCCGACCGCCGAACTGCCTCCGAGCGGCGTGTCTACCTCCGAGCGGTGTATCTGCCCCCACGCGGCGTACCGCTCCGGTTCCGGGACGCATTTCACCGAAGATTTTACGCCACTCGCTCACCCACGGAGGACCACGACTCCCCATGCCACACCTACCACGGACCCCCGACCGACAGACGAGAGAGTCCGATGCGACCATCCATCCGCCCACGTTCGGTGCGCACCGCGCCGACGGGTCGGCCATCGGGGAACTATGAGCGAGCGGTTCCCCTCGAGTTCGTTCATCGTGACGATGCTCGTCATCGACGCGCTGTTCCTGGGGATTCTCGGGAGCGGCGTCCTCCCGTTCGACCCCAGCGCGCTGCTGGTCGGATTCGGGCTGTTCGGCCTCTCGCCGCTCCTCGCGTACCTGATCACCGAGTCGCGCTCCGCTCCGTAGCGGCCACAGTTCGGTCGTACTCGCTCGTGGATCGTCCGGTTCGCGGTCGTCCGTCCCCCTCCTGAGAAAAATTTATGTACTCCGAGTTCGGTTGTCTGCTCGATGAGAGAGATATTAACACACACCATAATCATCGCCGTATTCGGCGCCCTGCTGTACGCGGCGGCAGTATCGATGTACACCGCAAACACGGGGAACATCCTCCTGTTCGGCTACATCCTTCTGACCCCCCGCCTCTTCGAGTTCCTCGGCGCCGTCCGGGAACGGAACAGCACGGCCCCACAAAAAGAGATCGCCTGACTCGCCGGGAGTCTTTCGACTGGGTCGGAGGTCGCTGCTGCCGGCGTCGTGATGAGTCGCGGCGGTCGACGGCAGACCCTCCGAGCAGCGACGCGACTAGCCGGCGCCTGCTCGTTGCCGGCCCCGGCTTCCACCAGGTGCCCCGAGATTCGGTCCCCGTGGCCGATCGCGACGCGAGCATCCGGCTCCTCGAACCGTTCTCCGGTCTCGGATTCTTTCTTTCTCTCCCCGAGTAGCCCCGCTCGGTTCTCCGACGGTTCGACCATCGTTCGTTCAGCTGCAGCAGACACGCCCTGCGGACGGTAGTTCGAGGGAACCGCTCCGACGCATTTCCGTGATCTGACTTCTGAATATAGTATACTTTCCATTACTGCTTTATCGTACTTCCATATAGATTATATAACTGGACGCGATTCGGATGCGGTCCGTGTTCGAGACTGAGGTTCCGCTCGAGATCGAAGTCTCGACGGGTTATCCCTGGCTATAACATCTTTCTCGGCCCTATAAAAACTGTTAGACGAATAATCCGGACTAAAACAGATCATTCACTCATCCGGAACTTAGTATAACACAATTCCTGAATAGATACGGGAATTTCTGGATAATTCTGGCCTCTTCTCTCGGAGAATAGCCATATATGGCGGATCTTCCGATATATAGTGTCTATTTCACAGTGGTATCTGTATCCCTTTGACTTCCTTTTTTCTCAATGACCTCTCTATCTCAGATACATATCGAAATTCAATGGTGTCTCGAATCCGTGCAATTGGTCGGAACGGTGTCTCTCCCTCGAACGGCTGGCGTCGTCGCGCGTTGCTGCTCGCTTTCCCGGGTTGTGAACGCTTCTCGACCGGCGGTGTCCGCGTTCGAACGCGGTCACTCGAAGTCGGGCGAGCGTCCCTCGAGGAACGCCGCGACGCCCTCGGCGTGTGCGTCGGTGCCGTACGCGAGCGTCTGGTAGTGGGCCTCTCGCTCGAGCCCGTCCTGCCACGACCGGCCGAGGTTACCGTGGATCGCCCGCTTCGTGAGCGCGATGGTCTCGGTCGGTCGCTCCGCGAGCGTCGACAGCAGCGAGTCAACCCGCTCGTCGAGGTCGGCGTCCGGGACGGCCTCGTTGATCACGTCCCACTCCGCGGCCTTCGACGCGGGGATCAACCGGCCGGTAAAGGCGAGGTCCTTCGTCTTCCGGAGGCCGATGACGCGCGGCAGGATCGCGGTGGTGCCGGCGTCCGGTACCAGCCCGACGTTGACGAACGAGGCCCCGAACCGGGCGGACTCGGCCGCGTACGCGAAGTCGGCGAGCGCCGCGATCGCCATGCCGGCACCGACGGCGTCGCCGTTGACGCGAGCGATCACGGGGACCGGCGCCTCGAGGATCGACTCGGCGACGCCGCCGAGCGTTTCCTGGACGCGTTCGTGTGCCTCCAGCGCGGTCTCGTCGCGGTCGGCCATCGCGTCGATGTCGCCCCCGGAGCTGAACGCGTCGCCCTCGCCGGTGACCACCACGGCGTCGTGCGTGGCGGGGTCCAGTCCCTCCATGGCCTCGATGAGGTCCCGGGCCACCGCTCCGGTCATCGCGTTGTACGACTGGGGCCGGTCGAAGGTGATCGCTCTGACGTCACCGTCGTCGACGTGCATACTCGTGTCCGCGCGTCCGACGGCCCTATACCCTTCGCTGTGCGGACGGGTCCTCCTCGCCCCGCACCCTCCCCGATTTTGGGACGCGGCGGATTCCCGTCAATCGTCCGTCTCCGACTCCTGCGGACTGCAGACGATCACCGGCCGCTCCGTCTGCAGGATCACCGACTGGGAGACGCTCCCGAACAGCACCTTTCCCGCGGGCGTTCGCTTGCGTCCGGCGACGCAGATGGCGTCGGCGTCCAGCTCGTCCGCGGTCTCCACGATCGACGGCGCGGGCTCCCCGCTCCGCTCGCGGAACTCGACGGTCACGCCCTCGGCGGCCAGGAGCGACTCCGCGCGCGTCACCGCGTCCACCTGCGAGACCGAGGCCCCCTCGGGGTTGTCGACGAAATCGTGGAGCAGGTACGCGACCACATCGTCGCCCGAGAAGAGGTCGAGGACCGTCTCGGCCTGTGCGGTCGCACGCTCGATGCTCTCGTCGATCGCGAGCAGCAGCCGGCTCATGTCGTCCCGTTCGCCGCCGCCGGTGTTATAGTCATCGGAAAAACACACTGATCGTTCGTTCTGATCCGTCGCCCGGTTCGGGGGTCACCGCGGTCCGTTCCGACCGAGGTCCGGCCGCGGACCGGCATGGCCTCAGTCGGCACCGGTGATGCCGAGGTGCTCGTCGAGGATCGCCTGATCCTCGCGCACGTCCGCGGAGCGCCCCTCGTGCACGATCTGCCCCTTCTCGAGGATGTACGTGTACTCGGAGACGTCGAGCGCCACCGGGATGTTCTGCTCGACGACGAGCACGGTGATCCCCCGGTCGTTCAGCGTCTCGATCACGTCCTCGATCTGTCTGACGACGTACGGCGCGAGCCCCTCGGTGGGCTCGTCGAGGAGCAGCAGGTCCGGGTCGGCGACCATCGCGCGCGCGATCGCGAGCATCTGTTGCTCGCCGCCGGAGAGCACTGACCCGGGGCTGTCCTCGCGCTTCTCGAGGTTCTCGAACATGCCGATCACCTCGTCGACCGAGGGGCCGTCGGGCGCGTCGACGCCGATCTGCCCCATCCTGACGTTCTCGCGGACCGTGAGTCCGGGGAAGATCCGGCGCTCCTCGGGGACGAACGTGATCCCCGCCCGGATCGTCTCCTCGGTGTCGAGTCGGGTGACCTCCCGACCGTCGAACGTGATGGTCCCCGCCGTCGGCACGATGTTCCCGACGATCGACCTGAGCGTCGTGGTCTTCCCGACGCCGTTCCGCCCGACGAGCGAGACGACGGAGCCTCGCTCGACGTCCAGCGTGATCCCCGTAAGGACCTCGGTCATCCCGTAGCCGGCGTGGACGTTACGCAGGCTCAAAATCGGGTCACTCACCGCGGCCACCTCCGAGGTACGCGTCCTGAACCGCGTCGTTCTCGGCGATCTCCGTCGGCGTCCCGGTCGCGAGCACCTCGCCGCGAGTGAGCACGGTTATGCGGTCCGATACGTCCATGATCAGGTCGATGTCGTGTTCGATGAGCATGATGGACTGGTCGGCCAGCACCTCGTTGACGAGCGCCAGCGTCTCCCGCGTCTCCTCGCTGCTCATCCCCGCGGTCGGTTCGTCGAGGAGGACGAGTTGCGGGTCCGTCGCGAGGACCAGCCCGATCTCGAGGCGACGCTGGTCGCCGTACGCGAGCGTTCCAGCCAGCTCCTCGGACCGGTCGTCGAGCCCGATGCGGCGCAGGATCTCGTCCGTCCGGTCGTTCATTTCGTCGAACGATCCGGTGTCCCGGAACAGCGCCTCCGTCCTGCCGAGGTCCGCGTACCGCTTCGACTGGACGGCGAGTCGGACGTTCTCGTGGACGGTGAGCCCGCTGAAGACGTTCGTTATCTGGAACGACCGGCTGACCCCCCGCCGGACGCGCTCGTGGGGCGGGAGGTCGGCGATGGGTTCGCCGTCGAACTCGATCCGGCCGCTCGTCGGCTGGAGCGCGCCGGAGATCAGGTTGAACAGGGTCGTCTTCCCGGCGCCGTTGGGACCGATCACGCTCCGGAACTCGCCGCGTTCGATGTCGAGATCGACGTGGCTCGTCGCGGTCAGCTCTCCGAACTTCTTCGTCAGGTCGCGGATCTTCAGGGCAGTGTCGGTCATCCGGCTTCCTCCGGGTCTCCCGTGGTGGCGCTCGAGTCACCGAACCGGGAGTCGTCGTACGCGCTGACGACCATCGACGGCAGCGAGACGAGCCCCCGGGGGACGAACAGCACGAACAGCACGAAGATGGTCCCGATGATCAGCCGCCACTGTTCGGTGTACGACGAGAGCACATCCTCGGCGCCGACGAAGAAGCCCGCGCCGAGCATCGGTCCGATAAGCGTCCCCATTCCGCCGACCAGCGTCATGACGATCACCTCCCCCGAGTGGATCCACGCCAGCGTCTGGTCGGGCGAGATGATGAACGTCCCGGGCTTGACGGCGAGTAAGCCGCCGGCCATTCCGGCCATGCCGCCGCTGATGACGAACACGCGCCGCTTGTACTTCCGAACGTCGTAGCCCAGGAACTCGGTCCGCTCCTCGGTCTCCCCGATCGAGGCGAGCACGCTCCCGAACGGGGCGTTCATGACCCGCGTCGCGAAGTACAGCGAGCAGAGTGCGAGCCCGAACGCGATGTAGTAGAAGGCGGTCGCCGGCGTTATCTCGATCGGGCCGAGCGGGACCGTGATGGCGCCGAGTTCGAGTCCGATGCCGGCGATCCCGACGAGGGGTTCCCAGCCGACCAGTCCGTCGCTGCCGCCGGTGAAGTCGAACTTGAACACCATGTTGTAGAACAGTTCGGCGAACGCCAGGGTGATCATCGCGAAGTAGATCCCGGACACGCGGATCGAGAGGCTCCCGACGACCCACGCGATGAGCGCGCAGACGAGGATCGCGACCGCGAGCGCGACGAGGAACGAGGCGGTCAGGTGGATCATGACCAGCGCCGCGGCGTAGGCGCCCACGCCGTAGAACATCGTGTGGCCGAGCGGGACCAGCCCCGTGTAGCCCATGACGATGTCGAGGCTCAACGCGAAGATGGCGAAGATGAACATCTGGTTGAGCAGCGTGATGTAGTAGGTGTTACCGGTGAGGAGGAACACGAACGGCGCGACCGCGAGCACCGCGACGAACGCGAGCCCGAGGTTCCGCCGCGTCTCGTCGGAGAACACGCCGGACTCGACGCCCGTGAGCAGCGTATCTTCGGCACCCCCCTCACTGTGTTCCGACCCCCCGAACAGCCCCTGCGGCTTGTACAGCAGGACGCCGATCATCAGGAGGAAGATCGTCACGCCCTCGAAGTCCGGCATCGCGACGACGAACCCCTGCAGCTCGAAGAGTTCGGCGCCGGCGTAGGTCCGGGTGAGCGTTCGAACGACGCCGACCAGGAGGCCGCCGACCACCGCGCCGCGGAAGCTCCCGAGACCGCCGAGGACGACGATGATGAACGCCGGGACGATGACGCTGCTTCCCATCCCGGGGTTCACGCTCTGGTACCCGCCGAGGACGATGCCGCCGACGGCCGCGAGCGCGGCGCCGAGCCCGAAGATGAGCGTGTAGTACCGGTCGATGTCGATCCCGACGTTTCGGACCATCTGCCGGTCCTCCGACCCCGCCCTGATGATCATCCCGTACTTCGAGCGGGTGAGGAACAGCCAGATCCCGGCCGCGAGCAGGGCGGTGAACCCGATCATGAAGTAGTTGTACACCGACACCTCGATACCCCCGACCGCGATCGGCGTCGTGAGGTAGTCGGGAACGGCGAGGTTCTGCTGTTCCGACCCCCACCCCAACACGATCAGGTCGTTGATGATCAACACGAGCCCGAAGGTGAGGAGGATGTGGTAGAGCGGGTTGCGGCCGTACAGCGGTCGGATGGTGAACCGCTCGATCCCGACCCCGACGATCCCCACGAGCAGCGGCGACAGCACTAACGCGACCCAGAACCCGACCCCGGACCCGAGGGGGTCGACGATGCTGAGGGCGAAGTAGGCGCCGAGCGCGAACAGCTCCCCGTGCGAGAAGTTGATCACGTCCATCACGCCGAAGATGATGGACAGCCCGGCCGCCAACAGCACGTACACCATGCCGAGGGAGAGGCCGTTGACGAGCTGCTCCGCCAGGTTGACTACTAGGGACATCTGTCTGTCCTAGTTCATCTCGCAGCCGAACTCGCTCGCTGGGCGGAGCGCGTTCTCCCCCTCGGTCTTCGAGAGGATATCGACGTTGGCCATCTCGCCGTCCCCCTCGGTCAACTCGGCGATCCACGTCGGGTTGGTGGCCTGGTGGTCGGACTCGCGCAGCGTGATGTCGCCGAGGACGGTGGTGAAGCTCCCGCCCTCGAGGGCGTCGCGGGCGTCGGCCGGATCCGTGCTCCCCGCCTGCTCCATGCCCTTCGCGATGAGCCGGACGGAGTCGTACCCCGTTCGCTCGTAGTTGCCCGGCACCTCGTCGTACTCCGACTGGAACCCCTCGACGAACGCCTGGTTGTCGCCGATGTCGATGGAGGGGTCGTAGCGGACCCCGCCGTACGTGCCGACGCTGTTGGGGCCGGTCCCCGCGCGGGTGCTCTTGTACGCCATCGTCGGGGCGACGAGCGCCACGTCCTCGGTCAGCCCGCGGTCCGCGGCCTGATTGACGAAGGTGACCAGGTCGCCGCCGGTCATCCCGAGCACGGCCACGTCGGCGTCCGAGTTTCCGATCTGCGTGATGTAGGACTCGTAGTTCGACGATCCGAGGCTCGAGGACGACTCGCCGACCTCCGTGAACTCGTCGCTCGCCTCCTCCATGCGCATGCTGGTCCGGTTGTAGACGGAGGTGCCGTAGGCGTAGTCCGCGTAGTGGAACCAGACGTTCGACCCGATCTCCTCGACCGTGTACCCGGAGACCGCCTCCGCGATCTGCGCCGTGTTCGTCTCGAAGCGGAACACCCACTGGTTACACTGCTCGCCCGTGATCGGCACCGCGGCCCCGCCGGCGAAGTAGACGGTCTCCTCGGAGGCGGCCAGCTCGTTGAGCCCGAGGGCGGCCGAACTCGAGATCGCGCCGACGAGGTAGTCGGCCCCGTCCTCCTGGATCGCCTGCTGGGCCGCCTGCGAGGCGGCGCTCGCGTTCGTCTCCGTGTCGTAGTAGACGGGGTCGATCTCGAAGCTGTACTCGTCGCTCTCGTTGATCTGCTGGACCGCGTACTCCGCTCCCGCACGCTGGGAGGGCCCGAGCGTGCTGTACGCCCCCGACATCGGGTTCAGGATACCGATCGTCGCGGTGTTGTCGCCGCCGCTCGATCCGCCGGTACAGCCGGCGAGCCCCAGCGACGCGGCCGTACCTGCGACCGACAGGAACGTTCGCCGATCGTACGCGCTACGCTCCCCGGAAGGGGATCTTTCGTTATTCATCATGGTGGATGATCTGGTAATGGATCTCAACCAAGGGATAATAAATCTTTGTAGGATCGATGCTCGCGATTTGGCGGGACGAACTCGACGGAAAGCGTGCGGGAGACGGGTCCGGCGGAAAGCGCGGGCCCCCGGTCGAAGGCGCGTCGAACGCCCCGTCAGTCGAAGTTGATGTGGACGTTCTTCACTTCGGTGTAGGCCCTGAGCGCTTCCTCGCCCTGCGCCGCGCCGTGCCCGCTGTCCTTCGTGCCGCCGAACGGGACCTGCGGCCACGTGTTCGGTGTCTCGTTGACCATCACCATGCCGTACTCGAGCGTCTCCGCGAGCCGATGCGCGCGGGAGAGGTCGCTCGTCCACACGCAGGCGGTCAGCCCGAACGGGGAGTCGTTCGCGACCGCGAGCGCCTCGTCCTCGTCGCTCACCTCGATGACCGACAGCACCGGGCCGAAGATCTCCTCGCGGGCGACGGTCATGTCGTTGTCGACGTCGGTGAGGACGGTCGGTTCGACGAAGTGGCCCGTCTCCGGATCGTCCGGGACGCCGCCGCCCGCGGCGACGGTCGCCCCCTCCTCACGCCCCGTTTCGATGTACTCGAGGACGTCCTGCTGGTGGGACTCGCTCACAACGGGCCCCATCTGGCCGTCGTCGTCGATGCCGCCGCCGAGCGGAATACTCTCCGCGATGTCGACGAGCCGCTCGACCAGCTCGTCGTGAACGTCTTCGTGGACGACGAGCCGCGAGTTCGCCCAGCACATCTGGCCGGCGTTCATGAAGATCCCGTACTGGACGCCGCGCGCGGCCGCGTCGAGGTCGGCGTCCGGGAAGACGACCGCCGGTCCCTTCCCGCCGAGCTCGAGCGTCACGTCGGCGACGGCGTCCGCGGCGTCGCGCTGGATCGTCTTTCCGACCCCGGTGCTCCCGGTGAAGGTGACGTGGTCGACGCCCTCGTGGCCGGCGAGCGCGCTCCCGGCCTCGGAGCCGGACCCGGGAACGACGTTCACCACGCCGTCGGGGAGCCCCGCTTCCTCGGCGGCCTTCGCGTAGTAGAGCGCCGAGAGCGGCGTCGTGCTGGACGGCTTCAACACGACCGAGTTCCCCGTCGCGAGGGCGGGTGCGACCCCGCGACCGGCCAACTGGAACGGGTAGTTCCAGGGGGCGATGTGGGCGGTCACGCCCACCGGCTCGCGCCGGGTGTAGTCCAGCCGGCCGCCGGAGACGGGGATCTGGTCGCCGCGGACCTTGTCCACCGCACCCGCGTAGTGCCGGAAGGTGTCGATCACCATGTCGATCTCGAGGCCCGCCTCGAACGGCGTCTTGCCGTTGTCGTGGGACTCGACGAGCGCGATCTCGTCTTTCATCTCCTCGATGGCGTCGGCCATCTCGTGCAGCGCCGCGCGCCGGGCGCCGAGGTCCAGTTCGCGCCACTCGGACCCGCGCTCGACGGCCGCGGCCGCGGCCGCGACCGCGTCGTCGACGTCCGCCGCGCCGGCCTTCTGTACCGTCGCGTACGGTGCTTCCGCCGCCGGATCTTCCGTCGTGATCGTCTCGCCGTCCGCGGACGAGCGCCACTCGCCGTCGATAAACAGGTCTGTTGGACCGGAGTACTCCATCGTGTCAAAAAGTCCCTCGCGATGTCCCTTAATCGTTGCTCTCCGCCCGCTTGATCATGAACTTCATGTCCCCTTCGAAGACCGTGGTTCCGTCCTGGTTCTCCATGTGGGTGTCTAAGACCACGAGCCCGGCGTCGTCCCGGCTGAGCTCCTTCCGGCTGTCGACGGTCATCTCGAGCTGGATCGTGTCGCCGATGTGGACCGGGTTGGGGAGGTCCATGTAGTTCATCCCGAGGAACGCGATGGCCGTCCGCTCGAGGATCCCGGTCCGGTAGACGAACCCGGTCGCGTGGACGAACGTCATCGGGCCGTGCGCGATCCGCTCGCCGAACTCCTGTTCCGACGCGTACTCGCGGTTCGTGTGGAGCTCCGTCCAGTCGCCGCTGAGCGCGGAGTGCACCACGAAGTCCGCCTCCGTGACGGTTCGGCCGACGCTCACGAACTCCTTCCCCGGTTCGAAGTCCTCGAAGTAGTGAGGCTCGTAGCTGTATGGCATCGCCTAGAACTCATCCGGGCGGGTTAAATAAGTTTAGCTCGCCTGCCGTCCCTCGCCGCTCGCGTCGCACGCCCTTCCGCCGGCGGTACGTATTTATCCCGCGTCGCCGACGTCCCGACCGGATGAGTGACGTTCCAACGGAGCTTCGGGAGCGGATCCGGTCGGACCCGTTCTGCGAGCTCCTCGAGATCGAGTTCGTTGACGTCGACGTCGGCGCGGCCGAGGCGGAACTGACGGTCACCGAAGAGCTACTGAACTTCCACGGGACGCTCCACGGCGGCGCGATCTACTCGCTGGCCGACGCGGTGTTCGCCGCGGCGTCGAACTCCCACGGCGACGCGGCGGTCGGCCTCGAGTCGAACATCTCCTACCTCGACGCGGTCGACGTCGGCGAGACCATCGTCGCGACGGCGGAGGAGACCCACCTCACCGACGGGACCGGGGAGTACGAGGTCGAGGTGACCACCGCGGCCGGCGACCGGGTCGCGACGTTCCGCGGCCGCGTGTACCGCCCCTGATAACTCGGTTCGGGGGCGCTGCTCGCGAGTCGCAGATAGTGGCCGACGACCGTTCTCGGGATTCTTGTGACCGGAAAGCACGAGGACGGTCCACCCGTGCGGGTGCTCCCCAGTACCGAGGTCGCGGACGGCTCTCTGTGCGGGGGTTTTGTTTGTGGTTCTGTTGTCGATCCTGTTGCTCTCGGCAGCAACACTCAGAAAGCCCCAGTCAGCTCTCTATACGGTGCTTTTTCTGTGTCTGTCGTCGATCCTGCTGGTCTGGACAGCATCGTCTAGAAAGCCCCAGCCGGCTCGACCGGCCGTCGTGAGACGGTCCGGGCTGCCTGCAGTAGCGGGCTGCCGGGCTGCGACTCACGGGCTCCCGCTCGTGCCTCGCGGGACCGCGACACGCGTTGCGCTCCTCGCTCCCCGCCGCGCGGGACAAACCGCGTCCCGCTGCCCTCCGGCGTGCAGTAGCGCGCCGGAGACACATCTCGCTGCGGTGCTTGCGGTGCCGGGGCCGGATCGAGCCGGCTGCCCCTTTCAGTCCCACCCCGCTCCGCCCCGCACCGCAACCGCACAGCAGCCTCGCACCTCCCCAGCCTCGGCGGCGGCGCGGCCGCGGAACAGCACCGCACAGCAGGCGGCCGCGCCTCCGCCTCCCTCGCGCGCGTCGGAGTCGCGCGCGCCGACCGCCTCGGCACCGCCGCGATCACTGAACGGAGGGCGGTCGACGGAAGGCGGTCGACGGAGGGCCGTCGACGCAGGACCGGTCTCTCAACCTGTTCGTGGACCGCCGTGATGCCCCGGTTCCGAGGGCCGGTGGTTAGCGGTCGTCGAAGACGCGCTGCACCTTGCCGACCTCGGTCCGCTCGATGCCGCCCGAATCGACGAGGGTCAACTCGTCCGGCGTGAACGAGAGGACGTTGGACAGCCGGGTCATGACGGTGCTGTACAGCTCCGACTCGTCTCCGTCGAACTCCGGCTTCTTCTCGATCGTGAGCTCCATCACGTCGAGGTTGTTCTCCTCGCGGAGGTCGATCCGGTAGTGCGGCGCGACGCCATCGACGTCGAGCACCACGTCCTCGACCTCGCTGGGGTAGAAGTTGATCCCCCTGACGATCAGGAGGTTGTCGGTCCGCCCGGTGACGTTGTCCATCCGGACCATCGTGCGCCCGCACTCGCACTCCTCGTAGTTCAGGCTCGTGAGGTCGCCCGTGCGGTACCGGAACACCGGCAGCGCCTCCTTGCTCAGCGTCGTCAGGACGAGTTCGCCCTCCTCGCCCTCCTCGACGTGTTCGCCCGTCTCGGGGTCGATGACCTCCGGGTAGAAGTGATCTTCCCAGAGGTGGAGGCCGTCCTGCGCCTCGTGGCACTCGTTCGAGACGCCGGGACCGATGATCTCCGACAGCCCGTAGATGTCGATGCCGTTCACGTCGAGTCGCTCCTCGATCTCCTCGCGCATCGGGTCGGTGCACGGCTCCGCGCCGAAGATGATCGTCGAGATCGGCAGATCCTTGGGGTCGTACCCCATCTCCTCGGCCGTCTCCGCGAGGTAGAGCGCGTACGACGGCGTACACGAGAACGCGTCGCTCTCGAGGTCGTTCATCAGCTCGACCTGCCGCTGCGTGCCGCCGCTACCGATCGGCACGACGGTCGCGCCGAGCTCCTCGACGCCGTAGTGCAGTCCCAGGCCGCCGGTGAACAGCCCGTAGCCGTAGGCGTTCTGGACGGTATCGCCCGCGTCGACTCCGGAGGCCTTCAGCGACCGAGCGACGACGTCGCTCCACACGTCGAGGTCGTCGTCGGTGTACCCGACGATCTTCGGCTTGCCCGTCGTCCCGGAGGAGGCGTGGATCCGCGTGACCTCGTCGCGGTCGACCGCGAAGAGGCCGTCCGGGTACTCGTCCCGGAAGTCCTCCTTCGTGGTCATCGGGAGCTTCTCGATGTCCGCCACGCCGTCGATGTCGTCCGGGGTGATCCCCAACTCGTCGAACTTCTCGCGATAGAACGGAACGTTCTCGTAGGCGTTCTCGACGGTCTCGCGGAGCCGCTCGTCCTGCAGTTCGCGGATCTCCGCTCTGTCCGCCGTTTCTACTGGCTGGTATGCCATGGATACGCACTGATTGGGCTAGTGTGGTTAATAATTGTTGGGATACTTCCGGTCGCCGCGCTGCCTCCGGGACCGCGGCGCTTCGGTGGGGGCGACGAGCGGCCGGCGCGCGGGGTTCGTTCCGGCGTCCGGACCGAAACGGCAACGGAAAGCTATTTTCCGTCCTCCGATGTGTGTCGTCGTATGCGAGACGCTTACATCATCGGCGCCGGGCAGACGCCGTTCGGCGCGATGCCAGACAGGAGCTATCGGTCGCTGTTCGGCGAGGCGTTCGACCGCGCGGTCGAGAGCGTCCCCGACGGGATCGACGAGGCCGACATCGACGAGGCGGTCGTCGGCTCGCTCGGCGTCGGCGGCCGCCAACTCGGCCTCTCCGGACCGGCCGCGACGGAACACCTCGGCCTCCACGGGATCCCGAGCTCGCGGATCGAGAACGCCTGCGCCGCGTCGGGCTACTCGGTCCGGCAGGCCGTCCAGGCGGTGAAAAGCGGGATGGCGGACGTCGCCCTCGCGGGCGGCGTGGAGGTGATGACCGACATGAGCGGGGACGTGACCAAGTACTGGCTCGGCGTCTCCGGCGAGACGGAGTGGGAGCGGCTCACCGGCACGACGTTCGCCGGCGTGTACGCGCAGATGGCGAGCGCCTACCTGGACCGGTACGACGACGCGACGCGTGAGCACCTCTCGATGGTCGCAGTCAAGAACCACGCCAACGGCGCGAAGAACCCCAACGCACACCTCGGGTTCGAATGCTCGCTCGAGGACGCGATGGGCGCGCCCGACGTGGCGCATCCGCTGAACCTCTACCACTGCTGTCCGACCTCCGACGGCGCGGCGGCCGTGCTCGTCGCCAGCGAGGACGTCGTCGACGAGTACACCGACGAGCCCGTCCGCGTCGCGGGCGTCGGCGCGAGCAGCGAGCGGGTCGGGCTCTTCCAGCGCGAGGAGTACACGACGATCGCCTCCTCCCGCCGGGCCGGGGAGAAGGCCTACGACCGGGCCGGCATCGACCCGTCGGACGTCGACTTCGCGGAGGTCCACGACTGCTTCGCGATCGCCGAGCTGCTCGCGTACGAGGACCTCGGCTTCTGTGACCCCGGCGAGGCGTACCGCCTTCTGGAGGAGGGCACGACGGAGCTCGACGGCGACCTCCCGGTCAACGCGTCCGGCGGCCTCAAGTCGAAGGGGCACCCGATCGGCGCGACCGGGGCGGGCCAGGTCGCGGAGGCGTTCAAACAGCTTCGGGGGAAGGCCGGGGACAGACAGGTCGCGGACCCGAGGTACGGCGTCACGCACAACGTCGGGGGGAGCGGCGGCGCGGCGGTCGTCCACGTCCTCGAACGGGAGGTGGGCCGATGAGCGACGTCCGCGTTCGGGCGTTCGGTGCGTACAGCCCGCGCCTGCGGATCGACGCGGAGTCCTTCCGGGAGGCGTGGGGTCACTTCGAGGCGGCCGGGGTCGAGACGAAGGCCGTCCCGGAGGCGGACGAGGACGCGCTCACCATGGGCGTGGAGGCGGCGCGGCGAGCGCTCGACGCCGCGGGCGTCGATGCGGACGAGGTCGAGTACCTCTCGTTCGCCACCACGACCCCGCCGATGGCCGAGTCGGACCTGACGGCCCGGCTGACGAGCCTGCTCGGGGTCCCGACGACCGCGACGACCCTGACGATGACCGGGAGCACGCGCGCGGGGGCACAGGCGCTCGACGCCGCGCTCGACGCTGGCCCGTGGGGCGACGGCGTCGGCCTCGTCGTCGCGGCCGACTGCCCGACCGGCGCGCCGGACAGCGCGGTCGAGCACGCGGCCGGCGCCGCCGGCGTCGCCGCGGTCGTCGGCGGTGACGGGCCGGGCGTCGTCCGCGACCGGGCCTCCCACGTCGAGCCCTTCCCCGGCACGCGGTTCCGGGGCGCCGGGTCCGACGAGACGACGGAACTCGGCGTGACCAGCTACGACCGGAAGTCGTTCGAGACGGCGATTCGCGGGGCAGTCGACGGCCTCGGTCCGGTCGGCGACGTCGACGCGGCGGCCGTCCAGTCCCCGAACGGCAAGCTCCCGTACCGGGTGACGGGCGCGCTCGGCGTCGACGCCGAGCGGGTCGCGGCCGCCGACACGGTCGGTACGCTCGGGGACACCGGCGCCGCGAGCGCGCTCCTCGGGGCGGCGAAGGCGTTCGACGACGGCGCCGACCGCGTGCTCCTCGCCGCGTACGGCAGCGGCGCCGGCGCGAACGCGATGGTCCTCGACGGCGACGTTCCGACGAGGTGTGCACTCGACGGCGACGTCGACCTCAGCTACCCCGAGTACCTCCGCCGGCGCGGCGAGATCACCGCCGACGAGCCGGACGGCGGGGGCGCGTACGTGAGCGTCCCCTCGTGGAAGCGGACGATCCCGCAGCGGCACCGACTGATCGCGGGGCGCTGCCCCTCGTGTGACGCGCTCAACTTCCCGCCCGAGGGGGCGTGTCGCGAGTGCCACGACCGCCCCGACGACTACAAGACCGTCCGACTTCCCGGAACCGGAACGGTGGAGGGAGTCACGACCATCGCCCAGGGGGGCGCGCCTCCGGAGTTCGTCGAACAGCAGTCGAAGAGCGGTCCGTTCGTGAGCGCCGTCGTCGCCTTGGACGGCCCGGCGGGCGACGAGACGGTGAGCGTCCCGACGCAGGTGCTGGCGCCCGGGGAGTCCGCGGTGGAGATCGGGGACAGAACCGAGGCGGTGACCCGGCGGATCTACCGACAGGAGGGCGTCATCCGCTACGGGTTCAAGATGCGGCCGGTCGAAACCGACGGATAGCGCCCCGTCGGCTCTCGGCGGCGGCCCTGCTCGACGCTCCGATCGGTCGGCTCCGTCGGTTCGTCGTCTGCAGTCGTACGTTATGTTCGGTCGAAGACCGTCGCCACGCCCTGCCCGAACCCGACGCACATCGTCGCGAGCCCGCGGTCGCCGTCGCGCCGCCGTAGCTCGTGCAGGAGCGTCGTGGCGATCCGGGCGCCTGAGCAGCCGAGGGGGTGTCCCAGCGCGATCGCGCCGCCGTTCACGTTCAGCTTCTCGTCGGGAATTCCGAGTTCGTGGGCACAGTGGACGCTCTGCGCGGCGAAGGCCTCGTTGAGTTCGACCAGGTCGAGGTCGTCCACGCCGAGTCCGGCGTCGTCGAGCGCCGCCCGCGTCGCGGGGACCGGTCCGCGCCCCATCACTCGGGGGTCGACGCCCACGACCGACCGCGTCGCGACCCGCGCGATCGGTTCGAGGTCGTGCTCCTCCGCGTACGCGGCGCTGGTGACGAGGAGCCCGGCCGCTCCGTCGGTGAGCGGCGAGGCGTTCCCGGGCGTCACCGTCGCCTCGTCGTCGTCGCGAAACACGGTCGGGAGGTCGCCCAACTGCTCGACGGTCGTCCCGGGGCGGGGGGTCTCGTCGGTCGACACGACCCCGTCGGGCGTCTCCACGGGGACGATCTCCCGGTCGAACCGCCCCGCCTCGGCCGCCTCGACGGCCCGCTCGTGCGACCGGAGCGCGAACTCGTCCTGTGCCTCCCGCGAGACGCCGTGTTCGCGGGCGACCGTCTCGGCGGTCTGGCCCATCGGGAGGCGGTCCGCGTCGTACCGCGACTCGATCGCCGGATGCAGCCAGTCGGAGAACGGGACGCGACTCATCTGCTCGACGCCCGCGACCGGATAGACCTCGCCGTCACCGGCCTCGATCGCGCGTGCGGCGTCGTTGAGCGTCGTCAGCGACGAACCGCAGAGCCGCGTCGTCGTCGATCCCGGAACGGTCGCCGGGTATCCGCCGGCGAGCAGCACCTGCCTGGCGAGGTTTCGTCCCTGTTCCGCTTCCTGGTTCGCACATCCGAGCCGGAAGTCGTCCCATTCCTCGGGATCGACGCCGGTCCGGTCGATCAACGCGTCGAGCACCGCCGTCACGAGGTCCTCGGGGAACACCGCCGAGAGCGCGCCGTCCTTCTTCGCCATCGGCGTTCTGACGGCGTCGACCACGACGGCCTGCTGTCTAGACGTACCCATTGACAGGTTCAGATCGCGAGTTCTCGGTGATTAATTCACCGATCGGTGCATCGATGGCTGCAAACGCTTTTGAGTCTGCGCGTGGTCGCCGTTAGTGATGAAGGTCGCAGTACTCGGCGCGGGAACCATGGGCCACGGTATTGCACAGGTGTCGGCGATGGGCGGTCACGAGGTCAGCCTGCGGGACCTCGAGACCGAGATCGTCGAGTCGGGGCTCGACGCCATCGAGTCGAACCTGGACGGCGGGGTCGAGCGCGAGAAACTGACGCCGGCCGAGGCCGAGGCGGCCCGGGACCGGATCACCGGGACGACCTCCCTGCCCGAGGCGGTCTCCGGGGCCGACCTCGTCGTCGAGGCCGTCCCGGAGGAAATGCCGATCAAACACGACACGATGACCGAGGTCGAGAGCCACGTCGACCCGGACTGCCTCATCGCCTCGAACACCTCCTCCCTGTCGCTGACCGAGATCGCGAACGCGCTGGACCGGCCGGAGCGCGCGGTCGGCCTCCACTTCTTCAACCCGGTCCACATCATGAACCTCGTCGAGGTCGTCGTCGCCGAGCAGACGAGCGACGAGACGGTCGCGGCCGCGACGGAGTTCGCCGAGGGGATCGGGAAGACGCCCGTCACCGTCACCGACTCGCCCGGGTTCGCGTCGTCGCGGCTCGGCGTCGCACTCGGCGTCGAGGCGATGCGCATGGTCGAGGAGGGGGTCGCGGACCCCCGAGACATCGACACCGCGATGGAACTCGGGTACAACCATCCGATGGGCCCGATCGAACTCGGCGACGTCGTCGGGCTCGACGTTCGACTCGACATCCTCGAGTACCTCCGCGAGGAGCTCGGCGAGCGCTTCCGACCGCCGCAGGTGCTGAAGCGGAAGGTGCGTGCCGGGAAGCTCGGCAAGAAGACCGGCGAGGGGTTCTACGTCTGGGAGGACGGCGAGGTGGTTGGCGTCAGCGGGTCCGGAGGTGACGAGCAGTGAGCCTCCCCGAGGCGGTCGCCGACTGCGAGACCGTGTCGGCGTCGGTCGGGGACCGTGCCGACCACGTCGCGACGATCGAACTCTCGCGTCCGGACGCCAGGAACGCGCTCGACGCACAGCTCCGCGCGGAGCTCGAGACCGCCATGCTCGCCGTCGAGGAGACCGACGTCCGAGCCGTCGTGTTGACGGGCGACTCGGACGCGAACGCCTTCGTCGCCGGGGCCGACGTCACGGAGCTTCGCGAGCGGGACTCGCTCGAGCAGCGCGAGGCGAGCGAACGGCCGCGGGTGTACGAGCGCGTCGCGGACTGCCCCGTCCCGGTGATCGCGCGCATCAACGGCCACGCCCTCGGCGGGGGCTGCGAGCTGATCCAGGCGTGCGACATCCGGATCGCCCACGAGGACGCGAAGATCGGCCAGCCGGAGATCAACCTCGGCCTTATCCCCGGCGGCGGCGGAACGCAGCGACTCCCCCGGCTCGTCGGCGAGGGCCAGGCGATGAAGCTGATCCTCTCCGGCGAACTCGTCGACGCGACGGAGGCGGCCGACATCGGGCTGGTCGAGGAGGTCCACGGCGACGACGCGTTCGACGACCGCGTCTACGAGCTCGCGGGCGCCATCGCCGCGAAGAGTCCGGTCGCCCTGCGGTTCGCGAAGAAATCGGTCAAGGCCGCCTCGCGGATGGACCTCGAGTCCGGCATCGAGTACGAGGCCGAACTGTTCGCGCAGCTGTTCGCGACCGAAGACAAAAACGAGGGGATCGACGCGTTCTTCGAGGACCGCGAGCCCGAGTGGACGGGCCGATAGCGCGCGCACCGAACCGTTCGGGTGAGTCGAACGCGCTCCGGTGCCGATTCCGGTCCTTCCGTCTCGCCGGCTCGCGACTCGCTTTCCGCTTCTCTCGGGGTTGATACGGACTGCCACACGTTCTCGATACCGTCTTCCGGCGTCCGTTCATCGTGACAGCACGCTCGCCGCGTTCGGCCGTGCCGAATTTTGGCTCCCGGTTCGAGACGACGCCGGTATCCCCGTCACACACTCGCTTTCCGCCCGTATCCGGAGCCGGACCGCTCAAACGCGGCCGCGGGCGTGGCTTGGCTGGTTTCGGAGAGCCGACTGCCGCCGTTCTTCCCGGCGTTCTCCGCCGAATCCTGGTGCGTCCCCGTCGATATTACCCTCATGGTCGTTCGGCACTGATGAATGTTCTCACGGTGCTGCCCTCGGCTCGTCGCGGTCGCCGTCGTCACGAAACTACCCCTCAATGTTACAAAAATACGTTTGTAATGGAGGGTGGAAATCCCGACTCGTTCGTCGCTATCGAGATCGCCGTGGGATAGAACTCCCATCTCCAGCGGTTGCTATCGTCTATCTCTATATGATGATAGATATCTAAACAGGAAAAACAACCATGTTTTGGCTCAATCAAGTTTATTCTAAACACTTCACTAGAAAATATACTCTTAAGTCTAAATAATTTCTAATAACCTGACCGAACATCCAACCTTTCTTCTATGGTTGCCATTCGCTCTCAGCCTTTGTTCAGCCTGGATGAACAGACATATGGCGAATCGTGAACAACGGCGCGTATGGACGACACCGTAGAGGCCGGGGACAAACTGCTCCGGCTCGTCGAGACGCTCAAGGAGCACGGGCCCTCGGGCGTGACCGAGCTCGCCGACAGGGCGGACATGCCGAAGAGCACCGCCCACGCCTACCTCTCGACGCTCAAGGAACACGGGTACGTCGTCCAGACCGACTCGCGGGCGTACCGGCTGAGCCTGCGCTTCGTCGACATCGGGAGCAAGGTCCGCGAAACGCGGGAGCTGTACGACGAGATCCGGGCGAAACTCGACGAGATCTCCGAGGAGACGAACGAGAAGGCGTGGTGGACCGTCGAGGAGAACGGGAAGGCGGTGTTCATGGCGAAGTCGGCGGGCAAGCGAGCCATTCAGACGAACGCCCGGATCGGGCTCCACCTCGAGCTGTACCGGCTCGCCGCGGGGATGGCGATCCTCGCGAACCTCCCCGCCGAACGCCGGGTCGACATCCTCGACGGCTACGAGTATCCGCTCCCCGACGGGCGGACCCGCGCGGACCTCGAGTCGGAACTCGAGACCGTCCGGGAGACCGGGGTCGCGTACGGCACCGACAGCTTCCTCGAAGGCGTCACCGGAATCGGCGTCCCGCTCCTGGACAACGCCGGAACCGTCCACGGCGCGATCAGCGTCTCGGGGCCGAGCAACCGCCTCGAGGACGACCGGAACGAGCAGGAGTTGACGGACCTCCTGCGGGGTATCTCTGGCGAACTGCAGGTCAATTTCTCCTATCGGTGACGCCGACGGGACCGCGTCGGCCCCGCCGTCCGATCAGCGCTCCCGGGTCATCCACTCGCTGGCCTGCGGCTCCGCGGGATCCGTCGCGACCTCCACCAGCGATGGCCCGTCGCGGGCCCGCGCGTCGTCGAGCGCCTCCGCGATCCCGGACACGCCCGCGACGCGCGTCGCGTCGACGCCCATCCCCTCGGCGACCGCGGCCAGGTCGAGGCCGGCGTCGGCCCAGCCGTACGCCCCCGGACCGAGGCCGTGGGAGCGGTCGGCCTCCTCGCTGATGATGGCGTAGTCGTCGTTGTTGAGCGCGACGACGGTAACGTCGATCCCCTCCGTCGCGAGCGTGTGTAGCTCGTGGATGCACATCAGTAGGCCGCCGTCCCCCACCAGCGCGACCGCGTCCGCGTCCGGGTTCGCCAGCTTCGCGCCCATCGCCGAGGGGAGCGCGGTCCCCATCGTCGCCCACGACCCGGGGTTGACGTACGACTGCGGGCCGTAGGCCTCGCACGCGAGCAGCGTCCACTGGCGCGACCCGCCGGCGTCCGCGGTGACGATCGCGTCGCGGGGGAGCGCCTCGCGGACCGCTCGGACTACCTCGACGGAGGTCGGCGGGTCTCCCGCGTTCCGCGCCGCGGCGACCGCGTCGAACCGCGCCGCGTCCGCCGTCCGGACCGCGGCCGCGCGCTCGTCGCCGGGCCGTTCCGCGTCGCCGCCGCGCTCGGCTATCCCGTCCGTCAGTGCCCGCAGCGTCCGGTCGGCGTCGGCGACGATCCCCACGGCCGGCTCGTAGCCCGTCCCGAGGTCGTCGGCGCCGAGCGTGACGTGGACCAGATCGTCGGGGAGCTCGACGGACCAGCGGCCGGTCGCGACCGCGTCGAGGTCCGACCCCACCGCGAGGGCGGCGTCCGACTCGGCCAGCAGTCCGCGAAGCTCCGTCGAGGACCCGCCACAGAGCACGCCCGCCGAGAGTGCGTGGTCCTCCGGGAGCGTTCCCTTTCCCTTGTAGGTCGTCACCACCGGCGCGTCGAGCGCTTCCGCGAACGCGCGAAGCCGCTCGCTCGCCCCGGCCCGGCGGACGCCGCCGCCGGCGAGGACGACCGGCTGCTCGGCTCCAGCGAGCAGGTCCGCGGCCGCGTCGACGGCCGCCGCTGGAGGCTCCGGTGGCGTTCTGGACGCCCCCTCGCCGACGCTCGCCTGCGGCGTCGCGCTCGCGAGGAAGTCCTTCGGGATGCCGACGCGGACCGGCCCCATCGGCGGTTCGCGGGCGATCCGGATCGCCCGGTTCAGCTCCGCGACGGCGCTCTCGGCGGTCTCCACGAGGACGTTCTCCTTGACCACGTTGTCGTAGGTGTCCGGCGGCGTCTCGTGGATCCCGTCGCCGCCGCGAACCTCGTGTTCCGTCTCCACCGCGACGTGGACCATCGGCACGCAGTCGTTGAGCGCGTTCTTCAGCCCGTTCATCGCGTTCATGTCGCCCGGTCCCGGGACGACGACCGTCGCGGCCATCTCGCCGGGGTCGCGCGTCTCCGCGTACCCCCACGCGGCGTGCGTGACGGCGGTCTCGTGGCGCGCGACGACGAACCGGGCGTCACGGTCCGCGAGCGCCTCGTTGAGCGGGAGCGTCTGCTTGCCCGGAATGCCGAAGACGGTGTCGACGCCGTGGTCCAGCAGGCAGTCCACGACCGCCGCTCCGACGGTCGGCGTTCCGTCGCCGTCTCCGACCCTCCCGGTTCCCCCCTCCGCCGTTCGGTTCGTGCGTCCGGTCATTGGTGCCCCTTCTCCGGACCCCGACAATAATCCTTCGCACCGGCGGTGTATCGCATGTCGCGATACGCAGGTCGGATGGTGTCGCCTCCGCGGCGTGCCGTCGGGTCGCTCCCGCGAGGCGCGGTCGGGACAGTTTTCTTGTCGGCGATCCAACGCCGCCCATGGTGTGCTCCGACGGCGTCGACCGCGGGATCTCGCCGGTCGTCGGCGCGGTGATACTCGTCGGTATCGTCGCGCTGTTGGCGGGCACGGGCGGCGTGCTGTTCCTCGGTCTCGCGGACGACCCCGATCCCGCTCCCGGAGCGACGCTGGACGTGGAGACGGCCGGAGACGGTCTACACCACAGGCTCGTCCACGGCGGCGGCGACACGATCGACGGTGGCGAGCTCGCGATACGCGGGACCGCCGACCCGGACGCGGCCGCGGGCACGCGACTGACGGCCGGGACCGCCGTGGAGATCTACCCCGTCGACGAGGAGATCAGGGTCGTCTGGCGCGGCGAGGACGACACGACGTACGTCCTGACGACCGCGACCGTCGAGCGGACGCTCCCCGAACCGGACGAGACCTGCGAGTGGGTCGACGCGGAGACCGACGGCGGGACCGACCCGATCACGATCGACGGGCTCGTCGTCGACTGCGACGTGGAGACCGACGAGGGGATCACCGTGAGCGACGGGGGCGTGGTCGTCGGCGAGTCGGCCAGCGGAGCGAAGGACTTCGACGGGGACGACGCGACCGTCTACGGGGACGTGGACGTCGAGAAGGTCGTCAACATCCAGACGGGCACCGTCCGGGGGAGCGTCCTCTCCCGGACGGCGGACGCGAAGCTCGAAAACGTGACCGTCGACGGCTCGGTGACCGCACGGAAGGTCGTCGAGGTGCTCGCCGGGAGCGCGGTCGGCGGCGACGTCGAGAGCGAGAACAACACGGTGAAGGTGTTCGACTCGACCGTCTCGGGGTCCGTCCTCGCGGCCGACGGCGAGCAGGTCAAACTCGACAACGCGACCGTCGAGGGGCACGTGTACGTCGAGGAGGCGGCGTTCGACTGCACCGACTCGACAATCGGCGGGCGGGACTGCGACGACTACACGCCTCGCGACCCCGACGAGGCCTGAATCCGTTTCTCCGGCCGCCGACGGCGCGACGGAGGCCCGCGACCGCCGGCGTCAGGCCTCGGACGGAACGACGATCACCGGCACGGGGGCGTTCCTGAGCGTGCGCTCCGCGACGCCGCCGAGCAGGATTTTCTCGGCGCCGTGCTCGCCGGTGGTTCCCATGACGACGGCGTCGACGTCGTACTCGTCCACCGCGTCGACGATGGCCTCGGCGGGGTCGCCACGCTCGACGTGCGAGCGGACCGCGGACAGACCGCGGTCGTCGCCCGCCTCGGCGACGCGGTCGACTGCCTCGCTGGCCGAGCGGTCGCGCTCCTCGTCCGACAGCAGGGAGCGGAGGGTCGCGCCGACGCCGCCCTCCTCGACGACGGAGAGCGCGTCGACGGACGCACCGAGCGCGGCCGCCAGGTCGAGCCCGTGGGCCGCGGCCGCCTCCGCACGCGGACTCCCGTCGGTCGGCAGCAGGACGCGCTCGTAGGGCGCCGTCAGGCGCTCGTCGTCGCGGAGCCGCGCGACCAGCACCGGGGTCTCGGCGAGCCGGACGACCTTCTCGGTGACGCTACCGAGCAGCCCTCTCGCTCCAGAATTGCCGTGCGTCGCCATCGCGATCAGGTCGTGGTCGTACCGGTCCGCGTACTCGGCGATGCTCGGCGCGGGATTCCCCTGTACCGTCTCCGTCTCCGCGTCGATCCCCACCTCTGCCAACGTCTCCGCGGCGTCCGCGAGCACGTCCTCCCCCTCGCTGACGAGCGCGTCGACCACGTCGCCCTCCACGAGCGTGACGCTGTCGCGCGCGGTGTCCGCGACGAACAGCAGCTCCACGTCCGCGTCGACGCGCCGGGCGAGTTCGCCGACGTGCTCGAGCACCGCGGCCGCCCCCTCGCTGCCGTCGACGGGAACCAGGATCCGGTCGTACATGGGATCGGGTACGCCCACCCCCGCCAAAGTCGTTCGGGTCGGCGATCGCCCGCCCGTCGCCGTGTGGTTCACGTTCGGCCGCTCTCGCTATCGGTCGACATTTTCGCTCGGTTATGTGTCCGTCCACGTTTCAGAATTCCCATTTATCGTCCCCGGGGCGGTGTAGTCGCGCCACGGCGTGTTCGGGCGCCGCGCCGTCGCACACTCTCGGTTTCCAGACCCGACCGTTTAGGTGCGGCTCGCACGTAGGTCGCGACCTGGACGAATGACTCGTTCGGAGGACCCCCACGACCTGCAGCGGTTCGTCGAGGCACAGAATCCCGTGATAGACCAGGTGAAGACGGAGCTCCGGTCGGGCCGGAAGCGGACCCACTGGATGTGGTTCGTCTTCCCGCAGGTCGCGGGGCTCGGCAGCAGCCGCATGGCCCGGCGCTACGCGATCGGATCGCGGGCCGAGGCGGAGGCCTACCTGGCGTACCCGGTTCTCGGACCGCGGCTTCGCGAGTGCACGGCCCTCGTGAACGCGCTCGACGGTCGCACGGCGACCGAGGTGTTCGGGTCCCCCGACGACCTGAAGTTCCGCTCCTCGATGACGCTGTTCGACGCGGTCGCGGACGACCCCGACCCGTTCCGAACGGCGCTGGAGACGTACTACGACGAACCAGATCGAGAGACATTACGCTTTCTCGAGTAGTCCGGCGGGTGCGGTATCGAGACCACGTTACTACCGCAACCACGTTACACCGCTATCTTTGTAACGGTGGAGGACGTGCGTCACCGTATGACCGATACCGATTCTCGGCCGAACAGCAAGGTCGCGCGCGTCATCGAGACGTACGACCTCGACGGGATGGGTGAACGGTTGGAGGCGGAGTGGACGGGCGCGGACGGCGAGCGGACGAGCCTCCGGGACCTCGCGGACCAGTTCAACCGCGCGGTGCTTTCGGCCGCGATGCGCGAGGCCGGTCGGTCGGCCGTCGAGAGCGACGTCGCGAGCGCGTACGCCACGCTGACCGACGACGACACCGCGCGTGCCGACCTGATGCGCAAGCGTCGCGAACTCGAGCGCGACGGCGTCGACGTCGACGCCGTGCTCGACGACTTCGTCACCCATCAGGCGGTCCACACGTACCTCACCGACTACCGGGAGGCGGAGCTGCCGGACCGCTCGGCCGACCGCGTCGACCGCAAGATCGACACGCTGGAGCGGCTCCAGGGCCGGACCGCGGCCGTGGCCGAGTCCACGGTCGCGAACCTCGTCGACGCCGGGGAGCTGACCGACCACGACTACGAACTGCTCGTCGACGTGCGCGCGGTCTGTCCCGACTGCGGGACCGATTACCCGGTCGGGGACCTGCTTCGGGAGGGCGGCTGCGACTGCGCCGCCGACTGAGCGGAGCGTTGGCGGCGATCCCGCGGGACCGACTCCCGTCACAAAAGTTATACCCCTTCCAACGGTACGAGCGTGCAATGAGTTCGATGGCCCGTACCGAGGAAGAGGTCCGTGTTCGCGCCCGCAACGTCGGCGGGATCGACGAGACCGAGGTAACGATCCCCCCTGGAGTCACGGTACTCAGCGGTCGCAACGCCACCAACCGCACGTCGTTCCTCCAGGCGCTGATGGCGGGGCTCGGCAGCACGCGTCCCTCCCTCAAGGGCGACGCGGAGGAGGGCGAGGTGGAACTGTCCGTCGGCGACGAGACGTACACGCGGACGCTGACGCGACGCGGCGGGGAGGTCGCCTTCGGCGGCGACCCGTTCCTCGACGACCCCGAGATCGCGGACCTGTTCGCGTTCCTGCTCGAGGACAACGAGGCCCGACAGGCGGTCGCACGGGGGGACGACCTCCGCGAGATCATCATGCGGCCGGTCGACACCGACCGCATCGAGGCGGAGATCCGCGAGCTGGAACGCGAGAAGGACGACCTCGACCAGCGGATCGCGGACCTCGACCGACTGGAGTCGACGCTCCCGGAGCTGGAGTCGGAGAAGGCCGACGTGGAGACGGACCTCGAGGCCGCCCGCGAGGACCTCGAGGCCGCCCAGGCGGCCATCGACGACCTCGATACGGACCTCGAGGAGAGCCGGTCGCGAAAGGAGGAGCTGGAGGAGGCGTTCGCGAAGGTCCGCGAGGCGCGCTCCGAACTGGAGGACGTGGAGTTCGAGATCGAGGCCGAGGAATCGACGCTCTCGGAGCTCCGCGCGGAGCGCGAGGAGCTGGAGGCGACGCTCGAGGACACCGACGAGCCCGACGAGGACCCCGAGCGCATCGACGGCCGGATCGAGGAGCTCCGCCGGCGCAAGCGCGCGCTCGACGAGACGCTGAACGAGCTCGGGAGCGTCATCAGCTTCAACGAGGAGATGCTGGAGGGCGACGGGCTGGACGTGGAGCTCGAGGGGGACGGTACGGGGGACTCCGACGCCGGCGCGCTCACCGACGAACTGCTCGGCGACGACCGAACCGTCTGCTGGACGTGCGGGTCGGAGGTCGACACCGACCGGATCGAGGGGACGCTCGACCAGCTCCGGGACCTCCGGGCCTCGAAACTGGAGGAGCGCAACGGGCTCCGCGACGAGATCGACGAGCTCTCGGAGAAGCGCTCCTCGCTCCGTCAGCGCCGGAACGAGCGCCAGCGCGCCGAGCGCCGCCTGCAGGGGATCGAGTCCGAGATCGAGGAGGTGGAGGAACGCATCGAGTCGCTCGAGACGGAACGCGAGGAGACCGAGGAGCGCGTCGCGGAACTCGAGGCGGCCACCGAGGACGTGGGCGCGGGCGAGTACGACGAGGTGATCGAGCGCCACCGCGAGGCCAACGAACTGGAGATCGAGATCGACCGGCTGGAGTCGGATCTGGCGGAGATCGAGGCGGAGATCGCGGAGACGAAGGCCGACCTCGACGAGCGCGAGGAGCTCCGAGAGCGCCGCGAGGGGGTGGCCGAGGAGCTCACCGACCTCCGGACGCGCGTCGACCGCATCGAGGCGGACGCTGTCGAGGCGTTCAACGACCACATGGCGTCCGTCCTGGAGATCCTCGACTACGACAACATCGACCGCATCTGGATCGAGCGCCGCGAGACCGAGGTCCGCGAGGGCCGCCGCAAGGTCGAGAAGACGCGCTTCGACCTCCACGTCGTGCGCTCGGGCCCCGACGGGAGTGCCTACCGGGACACGGTCGACCACCTCTCCGAGTCCGAGCGCGAGGTGACGGGCCTCGTGTTCGCGCTCGCGGGCTACCTCGTTCACGACGTCCACGAGACGGTGCCGTTCATCCTGCTCGACTCGCTGGAGGCGATCGACTCCGACCGCATCGCGGCCGTCGTCGACTACCTCCGCGAGTACGCCGACTACCTCGTCGCCGCGCTGCTGCCCGAGGACGCGGCCGCGATCACCGGCGACCACACCACGATCGAGTCGATCTGAGCGAGACGGCGTTCGTCGGGTCCTCTTCGCTTTCCGACTCGCTGATGCTCTATACCGATACTGAGTGTTACAGACCGATTCAGAAGTTTTGTTTTTCTGAAACTCGCGGCGGTGCTGTGCGGTCGCGGAGCGGTGCGGTTGCGGTGCTGTGTTGTCGGCGCGCGCCGCGGCGACCCTGTGTCGCCGCGACCGCGCGAGGGAGGCGGCGGCGCGGCCGCATTGCGGTGCGGTTTCGCGGCCGCGCCACCGCCGAGGCTGGGGAGGTGCGAGGCCTGCGGTGCGGTTGCGGGGCGGGGTGGGGCTGAAAGGGGCAGTCGGCTCGATCCCGCCCGGACGACGCAAGCACCGCAGCGGGCGGTGTCTCCAGCGCGCTACTGCACGCTGGAGGCTCGCGAGACGCGGGTTGTCTCGCCAAGCGGAGAGCGAGGAGCGCAGCGAGGCCCGGCGCGGTCGAGCCGGCTGGGGCTTTCTGGGTGTTACTGTCCCGATCAGCAGGACCCGCAACAGACACAGAAACATCATCTTCTGACAGAAAAATGGAACAACGCACGTAGTAGACCCAGTATCGGTGTTCACGCGGGAACGCACCGGTCGCGTCGGGCTGACCGGCCGATCCAGTGCGGAGGGATTTATTGCGGCTCCGTGCTGCCGTTCGCGTATGGCGCGCACTGCGGTCCAGCTCTACACCCTTCGCGACATCGACGAACCGCTCCCCGCACTGCTCGACCGCGTCGGAGGCACGTCCTTCGAGGGCGTGGAGTTCGCCCACCGCGTCGGCGAGGCCGACCCGGGAACGGTCGCCGACGCGCTGACCCGCAACGACCTCTCGCCGGCGGTGGCACACGTCGGGCTTGCGGCGCTGGAGGAGTCGTACGACGAGACGACCGCGCGATACCGGACGCTCGGCGTCGAGACGCTGGTCGTCCCGTGGCTCGACCCCGAACACTTCGAGAGCGGGGCCGCGGTCGCCGACGCCGCCGAGCGGCTGAACGCCGTCGCGTCCGACCTCGCCGCCGACGGCTTCGCGCTCGCCTACCACAACCACGACCAGGAGTTTGCCGATCTCGACGGCCGGCCCGCGCTGGAGGAACTCCTCGCGCGCACCGACGACCGCGTGGGGCTGGAACTCGACCTCGGGTGGGCCGCCGTCGGCGGCGTCGACCCCGCCGCGTACCTCGAGCGCCACGCCGACCGGATCACGCACGTCCACTTTTCGGACGCCGACGCCGCGTCGGGTACGCCGGTCGAACTCGGCGAGGGCGCCATCGACCTCGACGCGTGCGCCGCTGCCGCTCGCGAGGCCGGCGCCGAATGGTTCGTCTACGAGAACGACGATCCGAGCGACGCCGCAGCGTCGCTGACTCACGGCGCGGCGACGCTCGACCGCCTGCGGTAGCGGGCGGACGCTCGGTTCGGTCTCGTTCGCGTCTCCGCTTCAGTTCAACCAGTTCGCGACGACCTCGGCGGTCCCCTCGCGCCACGCTGCGACGAACGCGTCGTCGTTCTCGGCGTTCCACGGTTCGACGGCGCCGCGGGCGTCCATGTCCGCGACCGTCCGCCGGACGCCCTCCTCGAAGCCGACCTCGTAGCTGAAGCCCAGGTCGCGTTTCGCCTTCGCGTTGTCGAAGACGGTGCTGAACCGGAAGTGGTCGCGGAGCATGTCCGTCCGCTCGGGGAACGCCTCGCGGAGCACGTCGGTCGGGACGTGAACGAGGTCCGGGTCCGGCGCGTCGAGCGCGCGGGCCACCGTGCGGTGGTACTCGTTCCACGTCATGCACTCCTCGCTGGTGACGTGGTAGGCCTCGCCGTGCGCGTCGGGGTTGCCGACCGCGCCGACGAACGCGCCGGCCACGTCGTCGCGGTGACACGGCCCCCAGACCGAGGTGCCGTCGCCGTGGACGATGACTGGCTTCCCCTCGCGGATCCGGTCGACGTAGTAGCTCCCCGTACCGAGCGTGTGCAGGACCGGACCGCCCTCGCCGTAGGTGCTCCACGGTCGGACGATCGTGGTCGCGAAGGCGTCGCCGTGCGCGTCGAGGAAGACGTCCTCGGCGGCCGCCTTGTTCGCCCCGTACGCGCTCACGGGCTCGCCCTCGCGGTCCGACTCGCGGACGGCCTCCGCCTCGGTGACCGGCATGCGGTCGAGCGGACGATGGTAGGCGTCGACCGTCGAGCAGAACACGTACTGGTCGGCGACGCCGCCGAACGCCGCGACCGCGTCCCGGGCCGTCTCCGGGTCGAAACAGACCATGTCTATCACGCAGTCGGGGGACACCTCGCGCGCCGCCCGGTCGAGCACCGCGGGGTCGTTCCTGTCGCCGCGGCGGAACTCGACGCCGCTCGGGAGGTCCGCGCTCGTCTCGCCGCGAGTCAGACAGGTCACGTCGTGGCCGACCGCCGCGAGCCCGCGCGTGACGCCCGTGCTTATGAGTCCCGTGCCGCCGACGAGGAGTACGTCCATGCGCTCCGGTCGTGGTGGGGCGCCGTAAATGCGACGCTAGAGCCGTCGTACGTGCTGGCTCTGCTCGATCCGCGACCGAACTGTTCGAGCGGTTCGATGTTTCCACAATTTCAAGACACTTCACCAACTCCAGAAATTCTGCGTTTGTCGCGTATTTTCATCGCGGCTCCCTCTCCGGGTTCTCGCGACTCACGCAGTCTGCAAACTCGGGACTGTCCACGGTGTCTCCCGATCGTGGGATATTCACAATTTCTACAATTTGCATAAATTTGGAACGGTCTGGACTTCTCACCGTGTTTCCGATGCTCGAACGGGGTACACGATGTCCGTCGGGTGCGCCGTTTCCCGCTGTTCGTCGTGTTCCCGCGCCGGCGTTCACTACCGGTGATGAACTCGGCGTGGCACCCCGCGAGGTTCGCGACCGCTTTCGACGCGATCCCGCGTTCGTCTGGATGAACGATTTCCGAACATTTCAAAATTCAATATAACTGACTATATTTAAAATTCTAAAATTCGCCTTTACATTCGTTGATACTACTTTACCCTCGGCTACTACCGTGGAAATATCCTACTATTTATGACTTCTGTCTGGTTCTCCTACTGTAGACATTTCTAAGTTTGTGAAAATTCTACAATGTTTAAAAGGTCGAAAAAGTGTCAGATCTGTCCACTTCGCGAACCGTTCGCGAGGTGTACGCTTCGTGGACCGTGAGGCCGGTGGCGTAGCCGACCACGACCGCGGTTCGGTCCGTTCCGCTCGCCCGCCGGCGAGCGGTCGCCGTCGCAACCTCTTTGCCGGCGCGGACGGATGCCCGGATATGCAAACCGTCGTGCTCGCGGCCGGACAGGGAACGCGGATGCGTCCGCTCACGGACGCGCTCCCGAAGCCGATGCTCCCGGTCGCCGGCAAGCCCCTCGTCGCGCACACGGTCGAGACCGCCGTCGCGGCCGGTGCGAGCGAGATCGTGCTGGTCGTCGGCTACGAGGCGGCCGCGGTCCGTGACTACTTCGGGAGCCACGACCCGGGCGTTCCGGTGACCTTCGCCGAACAGACCGAACAGCGCGGGACCGCGGACGCGGTCCGTGCGGCGGCGCCACACCTCTCGGACGCCCCGTTCGCGGTGCTCAACGGCGACGCGCTCTACGACGAGGCGTCGCTCGCCGCGCTGTACGACGCGGGGCCGGCGGTCGGCTCGTTCCGGGTCGACGACCCCTCTTCGTACGGCGTACTGGAACTGGACGGTGAGGGGGCCGTCGAGGGCGTCGTCGAGAAGCCCGACGACCCGCCGTCGGACCTGATCAACGCCGGCGCGTACGTCTTTCCGGCGGTCGCGCGGGACTGGCTCGACGTCCCCGAGAGCGAACGCGGCGAGGCCGAGTTGACCGACGTGCTCCAGCGCTGCTGCGAGGCGGCGACCGTCGAGGCCGTCCCCTTCGAGCGGTGGCTCGACGTGGGTCGACCGTGGGAACTGCTGGCCGCCAGCGAGTGGAAGCTCGCGGCGCTCGAGGGCCGGATCGACGGTGCGGTGAGCGAGGACGCGCACCTCTCGGGGACCGTCGTCGTCGAGGCGGGCGCCACCGTGAAGCCCGGCGTCGTGATCGAGGGCCCCGCCTACGTCGACGCGGACGCGACCGTGGGACCGAACGCGTACGTCAGGGGGGCGACCTACGTCGGCGAGGGGGCAAAAGTGGGTCACGCCGTCGAGGTGAAAAACAGCGTGCTGATGAGCGGGGCGAGCCTCGGCCACCTCTCGTACCTCGGCGACAGCGTGCTCGGGCGCGAGACGAACTTCGGCGCGGGGACGAACGTCGCCAACCTCAGACACGACGGAGGGAACGTACGCCTGACGGTCAAGGGCGAGCGCGTCTCCACCGGGCGCCGGAAGTTCGGCGTCGTCACCGGCGACGGGGCCAAGACCGGGATCAACAGCGCGCTCAACGCCGGCGTCACCCTCTCCTCGGGGGCGAGGACGTCCCCGGGCGAGACGGTGACGCGGGACCGGTAGCCCGGTCGGAATCGTGCGCCCGGGGCGTCGGCCCGGGTACGTGCGCTCGGTGCCCCTGGGAGCAGCGGGAGACGCGCCCGTCGACTCCGGAGGCTCGCCTCAGTAGCCGAGCCGGAACAGCGTGTTCGCGCCGATGGCGACCGCCGTCACCGCGAACAGCGCCGCCATGACGCCGAACGACACCGACCACCCGAACAGGTCCGCGAGCAGGCCGACCGTCGCGGAGCCGGTCGATCCGAGCATCGTGTACACCGTTCGGACCAGGCCGAAGCCGGCCCCGCGCTCCGCCTCGGAGAGGTTGTCCATGAACCGCGGGTCGAGCGCGGAGAAGAAGCTCGAGCCGACCCCGGCCAGGACCACGGCGACCGTGACCGCGGCAGTCGGGGGACCGGCGACGAGGAGGGCGACGCCGGCCGCCCCGGCGACCATCGACACGCCGAGCGCGAGGTCCCGCCCGAACGCGTCCGAGAGCTCCCCGAGCGCGATCTGGCCGACAGCACGGACGACGAAGAACGCGGAGAACACCGCTCCCGCGAAGGCGGGCGTCACGTCCCGGAACTCCACGAGGAAGGTGGGCAGGAACGAGAGCAGCCCCTGCGCCACGAACGTCCCGCACGTGGCGATGAGCAGCGTGAACGCGATTGGGGGCCGCGAGACGACGCGCGCCAGCGGTCCGAGCTCCAGCCGGTCGCGCACGGGCTGGTCGGGCCGCCGTGGCTCGGTCGGCCGGACCCGCCGGGCGAACAGGACGAAGACCGGCAGCCCGACGAGCGCGGCGAGCGCGACCGCCGGCCGCCAGCCGTATCGCGTCCCGACCCACGCGGCGGTGACGGGTGCGAGCAGCCCCGCGAGTGGCGCCCCGAGCGAGTGGATCCCGACCGCGCGACCCATGTCCTCGAACGTCCGGGAGAGCAGCGTCGTCGCGACGCTGTAGTGGAGGCCGGCGACGGCGCCGAGCGCGACCGCACAGAGCACGAAGGCGGCGAACACCGGTACGACGGCCAGGAGGAGGCTCGTCGCGGCCGTTCCGCCGACGGCGACGAGGATCACCCGCCGCTCCCCGAACCGGTCGGCGAGGATCCCGCTCGGGAACTGGGCGAGCCCGTAGGCCATCCACATGCCGGTCAGGGCGAGACCGACGCTCGCGTTCGTGACCGCGAAGTCCGCGCGGATGAACGGGATGACCGGGCTGATCGCGAGCCGCGCGAAGAAGGTCACGAAGAACGCCAGCATGCACGCCGCGAGCACGGTGTGTCGGTAGTGCCAGCCCATTCGATAAGCGACCGGTTCGCGGCCGCGGTAAATGAGCCTGTGGGTCCCCGAGATCCGTGCACGGGACGACGCAGTCGCCCGAATTCGGACGCGGTTCGCGCGATTCGCTTTCGGTCGAGTCGGCCGCGTCTCGGGGGCGGTCCCGCCCGGCCCGGGGGGCGGTGTCCCTCGTCTTGGGAAACGTTCACGCCCGTTCGGGTACTACTGCCGGGCATGGATACGGATCACCTGCTGGCGGTCGTGCCGCACTACGTGGCGCTGTTCCTGCTGCTGGCCGGCAGCCTCGCGGTTATCAACGCCCTCGCCGGCCCGATCGGGTTCTGGGCCGAACTCGCCGTCGTCGTCGTGATCGCCTTCCTCTACCGGCCGCTCGTTCTCCGACTCGGCGTCGCGCCCGAGCCCTGGCGCTGAGAGGCGCTCACGCGCCCGCGCCGTCGTCAGTTCGGACCGTCCGACCTCCCCGCGGCCCGGTCCGGCTCGACCGCGACCGCCTCGATCTCCACGTCGGCGTCGACCGCGAGATCCGCCACCGCGACGGCGCTCCGGGCGGGCATCGGCGCGGCAAAGCGGCGACGGTACGCGTCGTTGAACGCGTCGAAGTCGGACAGGTCGGTCAGGAACACGGTCACTTTCACCACGTCCGCGAGCGTCAGCCCCGCGGCCGCGAGCACCGCCTCGAGGTTATCGAGCGTCCGCTCGGTCTGGACGCCGAGGTCGCCGTTCACGATGTCGCCGTCGGCCGTTCGCGGGACCTGCCCGGAGACGTATACGGTGTCGCCGGCCCGGACGGCCTGTGAGATCGGGGAGTCGCTCCGGGGCGCGTCGTCGGTATCGATCGCGGTACGCATGCGTGTCCCTTCGGCACGCGGGGGATAAAGGTGAGCGCCCGGTGCGCCGTGGTGCCGGTGCGCCGCCGGGCCGCTTAGCGGCGGACCGCCGCGCGGTTCCTCACCGCGCCGCGCCCGGGAGCTTCGCCTGCACCGATTCGGGGAGGTACTTCCCCTGCCAGGCGACGAGCCCGATGACGAGCACGCTCGCGATCAGGCGGAGCACGCCCGCGGCGGGCACGAGCGGCGCGAACAGCAGCACCGCAGCGAGCGCGAGCAGCGCCGCCCGCACGGGCAGCGGGACGGACCCTTCGAGGTGGTTGACCAGCGCCACGGCCATCGCCACGAACCCGACGAGCACGACGAGGAACGTGGTCGCCGTCGTCGGGAACTCCCAGAACAGGAGGCTGTCGTTGAGGACGAACACGTACGGGAGGACGAAAAGCGGCGCCGCGAGGATCAGCGAGCGGCGCGCGGTCTCCCAGAAGCTCCCCCCGCTGATCCGCGAGGTGACGAGACACGCGATGGCCACCGGCGGCGTGATCGCGGACAGGATCGCGAAGTAGAACACGAAGAAGTGCGCCGCCAGCAGCGGGATCCCCGCCTCGGCGAGCGCGGGCGCGATCAGCAGCACCGCGGTGATGTACGCCGCGACGGTGGGCATCCCCAGTCCGAACAGCAGCGCGGCGACCATCGTCAGCATGAGGAGGACGACGGTGACGCCGCCGGACAGCGACAGCAGGCTGTTCGCGAACACCTGCGTGAAGCCGGTCAGGTTCAGGACGCCGACGAAGATGTTCATCACGCCGATGGCGACGCCGATCGGGGCCGCGTTCTCGAGCCCGCGGCCGAAGCCGTCGAGCGTGTCGACCCCGAAGTCCTTCAGGTCGTAGTCGTCACGGAGGCCGACGCTCTGGATGAACGCCGCCGGGATCGAGGAGGCGACGGCCCAGAACCCGGCGTACAGCGGGTCCCAAGTGAGGATGATCATCGTGTACAGCAGCACTCCGACCGGGACCCACAGCGAGATCCCCTCGACGACGAGGTTCCGCACCGTGAGGTTATCGAAGGAGATGGAGTCGGTCGACCGGCCGAACAGCTGCGCGACCGCCTCCTCGCGCTGGAGGCTCACCGACTCGAGTTCGAGCTGGGTCGGGTCGACCTCCTCGATCCCCTCCTTCATCGTCGTCAGGTGAACCCCGACCGCGACGGAGAAGTAGAACAGGAGGGCCGGCAGCGCCCCGACCACGATGATGTAGAGGTAGCTGTTGCCCGTGATCTGCGCCATGACGAACGCGGCCGCGCCCATGATCGGCGGCATGATCTGTCCGCCGCTCGATGCGACCGACTCGAAGGCGCCGGCCGTGTCCTCGTCCAGCCCGTGCCGCTTCAGGAGGGGAATGGTGAACGCGCCGGTCGTCGCCGCGTTGGCGGCCGCGCTCCCGTTGATCGACCCCATGCCGAGGCTGGCGACGACGGTCATCTGCGCGAGCCCGGACCTGATACGCCGGCCGACGATCGTCCCCAACTGGAGGAAGTAGTCGAGCGCGCCGTACGCCTCCAGCATTCCGGCGAAGATCATGAAGATGATGATGTACGTCGCCGAGACGCCGGTGATGACGCCGTAGAGCCCGCTTCCGTATTCGATCGTCAGGCCCTGGATCAGCCGGTTGATGCTGACGCCGTTGTGGTTGAGGATGCCCGGGAAGTAGGGTCCCCAGTAGGCGTACGCGAGGCCGCCGACGCCGACCACGGAGAGGATGGGGCCGTAGACGCGCCGCGTCACGTCGAGAACGACGACCATCATCAGCAGGCCGGCGAGCATGTCGGTGGTGGTGTACACGCCGAGCTGTTCGTACACCATCCGCTCGTAGCCGAGCACGAGGTAGAGCGTCGCGCCGACGCCGACGAACCCTTCCAATAGGCCGATGTAGTTCCCGATGCGCTGTTTTGTCGTCTGCGGATCCACGTCGAAGGCGACGACCGCGGCCCCGAGGGTCATCGTCCCGACGTGGATCAGGCGGTGTTGGTTCTGCTCGACGAAGAACGTCCGTACGTAGCTGAGGTGATACCCGGCGATGAGCACCCCGAGCACGATCAACACGCCGTACTTGATCATCCGGCGGCGTGCGGCGGGGCTTTGTTCGGTCTGTGTGTCTGCTGTCTCAGTCATGTGTCGTGATGTGTGTCCGCTCGGGCCACGTCGGGGGAACGAACTACGTGAGGGGTTATCAAAGCGGGGGATCGAGCGTCGGTCGGAGCGGGGTTACTGGTTCGACTCGTACTCTTCGAGCGTCGTCAGCTCGTCGCTCCAGAGGCCCTCCTCCTTCATGAACTGCTCGGCCCCGGGGTGGACGGGGGCTTCGGGCGAGGCGAGCGTGAGCTGCTGGGTCAGCTCCGGCCCCGCACCCTCCAGGACGGCGCTCGCGCTCCGGACCTGGTCGATGTTGTCGTTGACCACCGAGACGAACTCGTACGCGAGCTCCTGGCTGATCTCCGCCGGGAACACCGTCTCGTACCCGACGCCGAGCGACGGGACCTGGTCGACCGAGATCTCCTGTTCCCACACGTCGGCGGGCGACTCGAGGTAGACGTAGGGCATCCCCGACTCGGCGATGTCGGACTCGTCGAACTCCCACTGGACGACGTCGATGTCCGTCGTCGCGTCGACCTCCTGCTCCCAGCCGACCGTCGTCACCTGGCTGACGGTGTACCCCATGCAGATGTCGAGGCGGCCGTCGCGGATCGCGGCGCTCTGGCTGCCCCAGTCCATCGAGCTGATGTTGTACTTCTCCTCGGGGTTCTCGATGCCCGACAGCTCGAACGCGTCGACGCCCGCGAAGTAGTTCGTCCCGCCGCGGTTGCCCCACGCCATGTCGATCGAGCCGTCCTGCGGGATGTCCGAGACGGTCTCGATGTCCGAGAGCTCCTCGACGTCCCGCTTGATGAGGAAGTACTCGATGGACATGAAGGGGAGCACCTGCGTCATCGTCTTCGAGAGCTGCTCGTTGTACGGCGGGTTGCCGGCGTTCCCCTGAACGACGCCCCACGAGGTACTCTGTGCGATGTCGAGTTCGCCGTCCGCGATGAGCGGCAGGTTGGCGGCCGTCCCGCCCGTCGTCTGCGCGCTCATGTCGATGAGGTCGGAGTTCTCCGAGATGACCTGCGACATCGCGACGCCGGACGCGTGCGTCGCGGAGTCCGGACCGGACGTGCCGATCGTCCAGCTGACGGAGTCGCTTCCGCCGTCGCCGCCGCCGCCGTTCTCTTCGGTGTCTCCGCCGCCACCGTTCTCCTCGGTGTCCTCACCGCCGCCGTCGCCGCCGTCGCCACCGCCCGTACAGCCCGCGATGCCGGCGATACCGAGCGCGCCGGTTGCCTTCAGGAACTTTCTCCGATCGCTGCCGTTACCGATAGCCGATCTCCAGTCTTCCATTGTGGTACTGCCTCACATAATTAGAGGGATCCATCACTATTTATTGGTTTCGTAATGATGTACAGTCGCAGGGAAGGAAAAATACATACGGGGACGGATTCCGCGTCGTCGGCTCACGGCCGAGTCGCGGTTATCGTTCCGCGGTCGAGTCGGGTCGAGTTTTCGCGGTCTAGTCGGCGCTCGGGATCGAGGATCAGCGGTCGATGGCGTCGAGCCGATCGGAGAGCACCTGTCGCGCGGCGCTCAGCTCTCCGCCCATGCGGACGATCCGGTAGCCGTCGTCGACCGCCTCCCGGATCGCGTCGGGGTCGTTGTGGATGCCCGCAAGCGCCACGTCCGACGCGGCGATGGCCGTCTCGGCCCGCTCCACGAGCGCCTCGACCTCGGGGTGATCCTTCTGCATCGGACGACCGACGGAGACGGAGAGGTCCGCCGGCCCAAGGAAGGCGAAGCCGAGCCCTGACACGTCGAGGATCTCGTCGAGGTTCTCGACGGCCGTTTCGTTCTCGATCATGACGCCGACGAACGTCTCCGCGTCCTCGCGGGCGGCGTGGTCCGCGAAGTCCGCGCCCCACGTCGAGCCGCGACCGACGCCGATCCCGCGGTCGGCCGGCTCGCCGTCGACCGCGAACCGCGCCGCCGCCACGGCCTCGCGGACCTCCGCGGGGGTCTCGACTCGCGGGATCAGGATCGTTCTGACGCCCGCGTCGAGCACCTTCCGCACGAGCGGCGGGTCGCCGGAGGGAAGCCGGACGAACAGTTCGATGTCCGCCGCCTCCGCGGCGCGCGTCAGGTCCTCGAAGACGGTGCTGTCGTAGGGGCTCGGCCCGGCGTGCTCGAAGTCGAGCCAGACGAAGTCGAGCCCGAGCGCGCCGAACGTCTCGACGGCCGCCGGCGAGAACGTCGCCGCGCTCGCGCCGAAGACCGGGTCGCCGCGCTCCACGCTCCGCCGTAAGGTGTTTGCTCGATCCACGCGTTCGCCTCGTCGCGTCCGCGTATCAACCTTCCGCCGTGCATAAGGCTAAGTGCGGCGGCGAGACTCTGTGGGTATGGCTCGCATACGCCTCGCGGAGCGCTCGGACCTGCCCGAGGAGCACCAGCACCTGATCGCCGCCTTCCGGGAACCGGAGGACCTCGCGCCCGAGTACAGACACCTGATGTCCGGCGCCGAGCGCAACGTGTACGCCGCCTTCGGCCGGAACCCGCCCGCCCTCGTCGCGTTCCGGGAGTTCGCCGGGTCGCTGTGGAACGACGCGGACCTGGACGCGCGAACGCGGGAGCTAGTGATCCTCCGGGTCGCCCGCGAACTGGACTCGCGGTACGTCTGGCACCAGCACGGCCGCATCGCGCTGAGCGCCGGGCTCCCGGCCGACGACGTCAGGGCCGTCGGCGCGAACGCGCTGGAGCGGTTCGACGAGGGCGAGGCCGCGCTGCTTTCGTACGTCCGCGCGTATCTCACCGGCGCGGTCGACGACGACCTCCACGACCGCGTGAGCGCGCACTACGACGACGGAACGATCGTCGCCGTCGGCATGCTCGCCGGCACGTACGCGACCATCGTCCGGTCGATGCAGGCGCTCGACGTGCCGATCGAGGAGGGGTTCATCGGGTGGGACCTCGCGAACGCGCCGGAGTAGCCGCGGTCGTGGGATCCGAGACGGTCCTCACTCCGGGATGTAGTCCTCGCGGACGGGATGGAAGATGTCGAGCACCTCGAGCGGCTCGTCCCCGTCCGCGCGCATCGCGTGCTTCTCGCCGGAGTCGAGCAGGTAGCAGGTACCGGGCGTCAACTCGTACTCCTCGCCGTCGACGATCTGAGTGCCGGTCCCGCTGACGACGTAACCGATCTGCTCGTGAGGGTGGTTGTGGTACGGCGACTCGGCGCCGGGCTCGATGACGTTGTGGGTCAGCATCTGGTTGTAGCTGTACAGCAGGACGTGCTGCTCGAAGCCGTCGTGGTCCGCGGCGTTGTCCGGGACCTCCGTGTACGCGAGGTGTTCTACCATGACGACCGGTAGGACGCGGACCGACAAAAAGGCGTAGCCGGTCGCGGCGGTTTCCGCCGGGAACGGCGCGAGCCGCGCGCGGGCGTCGGCTCGCAGACGACTCGCGGTCAGCCGACTTCGCGATCCCGCGAGCTACTCCGTCAGCGAGTCGCGGACGCGCCGCGGGATGTGCGGGAAGTCGAACGTCGGACGCGCCTCGGGGTCGGTCGGTTCGACGGTGCACTCGATCAGCGAGGGGCCGTCGCGGTCGACGGCGTCGGCGTAGGCCGCAGCGAACTCGTCGTCCGAGTCGACCCGCTCCGCGGGGAGCCCCTGCGCCTCCGCGGCGGCCGCGAAGTCGATGGAGGGGGTCGGCTGGCCGCCGGTCGTCCCGTAGATGCCGTTGTCGAAGCAGACCACGGTGAGGTTCGACTGGTCGGCGGTCGCGACCGTCGAGCAGACGCCGAGCGACATCGTCAGCGACCCGTCGCCCGCCAGCACCGTCACCTGCTCGTCGGTGCCGTGGGCGACGCCGACGCCGGTCGCCGTCGTCGACCCCATGCTCCCCCAGAGGTAGAAGTTGCGCTCGCGGTCGCCGACCTCCGCGAGGACGTAGGAGGCGACGCCGAGGTTCGAGACGACGACCGCGTCCGGCGTCTCCTCGATGACCGCGGCCGTGCAGGCGAACTGGTCGGCCGCCATCACTGCGCCTCCTGTCCGTAGCCGGTGACGGTCGCATCGAGGAACACCACGTACGGCGTCCGCGTCGAGAAGGCGGAGTCGGCCGCCATCCGCACCGTCTTCCGGAGCGTCCCCGGCTCCTCGACCACGGTGTGTCTGACCCCCATCTCGTCCATCATTCCCGGCAGGCCGTAGCCCGCGGGCACCTGCGCGACGTTGAACTCGCCGAGGTCGCCCCGGCGGGTCACCAGCGCGAGGAACGGCAGCCGCGCCGGCGCCGACAGCGAGCCGATGGCGTTGATCGCGTTCGCGAGGCCGCTCGACTGACACATCACGGCCGCGCGCTCGCCGGTCACCCACGCGCCGGAGGCCGCCGCGATCGCGCTCTCCTCGCGCTCGACGCGCAGCGTGTCCACGTCCGACTCCTGTAGCCCCTCCAGGACCGCGCCCATCGCGCCGTCCGGGAGCTGCGTCACGAGGTCGATCTCGGCGTCGAGCAGTCCGTCCACTATCTCCGCTTCCCAACTCATACCCGTCAGTCGGATCGGAGCGGCTTGACTGTTGGGGCTCCGGCCGTTCCCCCCTCCTCGTGCGGCAGCGTGCGCGGCCCGCGCTCCCGGCTCGCACGCTCCACCGCCCCCGCGCCGAAAACGCTTCATTCCCCGCCGCGTATGCGGAGGTATGCCACGGATAGCCCCCGCCCGGCTAGAGGCGGGAGCGACGGTGCTCCTCGAAGCGCTCGGAACGCCCGACCCAGCGGCCGCGAAGGTGGCCGCCTCGCTCGTCGACGCGGACCTCTGCGGGCACGCCTCACACGGCGTCGTCCGCCTCGCGACGATGTACGCGCCGATGGTCGACGAGGGGACCCTCGACCCGGCGGCGAGCCCGACCGTCGACGACGCGGACCCGGGAGCGCTCCGCGTCGACGGTAACCGAGGGTTCGGCCAGCTGACGGGGCGGGCGGCCGTCGACGCGGCGGTCGAGGTCGCCGCGGAGCGCGGCGTCGCGGCCGTCGGGGTCAAAAACGGCGCCCACATGGGCCGGATCGGCGAGTGGGCCGAGCGCGCGGCCGCCGAGGGGTTCGCTCTCCTCGCGTTCGTCAACACCGGACTGGCGGGGCGAACGGTGACGGTTCCGGGCAGCGCCGAGCGCCTGTTCTCGACGAACCCCATCGCCGTCGGCATCCCGACGTTCGGCGCGACCCCGCACCCGGTCGTGCTGGACATCGCCACGAGCCAGGTCGCTCACGGCAAGGTGACCAAGCGGAGCGTCGAGGGCGACCCGCTCCCGCCCGCGTGGACGGTGACCGCGGAGGGCGGTCACGTCGCCGACGCGGACGCGTTCGAGGACGGCGCCGGCGCGCTGCTCCCGCTTGGCGGTCGCTCCGCGGGCCACAAGGGGTTCGGGCTCTCGGTCGTCGCGGAGCTGCTCGCGGGCGTCGTGGGCGGCGGCGAGGTGTTCGGCGAGGGCACGCCGGGGTCGGTGAACAACGCGGCGGCGTTCGTCCTGATCGATCCGGCGCGGTTCACCTCCCGCGAGCGCGTCCGCGAGGCCGTGACCACCCTTGACGACTACCTCGCGGACGCGACGCTCTCTGCGGCGATCGAGCGTCCGGACGCGATGGACGGGGACCGACCGCTACTCCCCGGCGCGCCGGAGCACCGGACGCGATCGGACCGCGAGCGGGAGGGGGTCCCGGTCGGCGACCGCACGCTCGACGCCCTCGCGGCTCTCGCGGCGGACCTCGGCGTGGCCGACGAGTTCCGGCTCGGCTGAGGGCCGCCTCACGGCCACCGGCAGCGCGACGCCTGTGCCCAACCGCACAGTTAAGACCGCTTCGGCCGACGTACGACCGTGTTCCAGCCAGCAGACACCTTCGAGTTCGAGTACCTCGGGAGCGACGTGATATACGGCCGCGGCCGCGTCGCGGAGCTCGGCGACCGGCTCGGTGCCGCCGGGATCGACCGCGCACTCGTGGTCTGTGGGTCGAACGTCGGCGCCAACGAGGCCGTGATGGGGCCGGTGCGCGAGGGGCTCGGCGACCGGCTCGCCGGGGTCTTCGACGAGACGAGTTCGGCCAAGTCCATCGAGACGGCCGCCGACGCCGTCGAGGCGCTCCACGCGGCCGACGCGGACGCCATCGTCGGCGTCGGCGGGGGCAGCAGCCTCAACGTCGCCAGGCAGATGAGCGCGCTCGCGGCGGACGGGCGGTCGGCGGACGAACTGCGCGCGGCGGCCGAGGCCGACGGGACCGTCGCCACCCCTGACCCCGACGGACCGCTCACGCCCGTCGCGGTCGTCCCGACGACGCTGACCGGCGCCGATCTGTCGGCCGGCGGGAGCCTCGTCGTCCTCCCGCGGGAGGCGTCGCCGACGGGCCAGCCGGTCGTCGCCAGTTGGAGCGTCCCGCCGACGCTCGTCGTCGAGGACCCCGCGCTGTTCGAGACGACGCCGCACGGTCCGCTCGCGGGCTCGGCGATGAACGGCTTCAACAAGGGGCTCGAGACGGTCTACGCGGCGGGCGGCTCGCCCGTCACGGACGCGACCGCCACGCACGGCCTCCGCCACCTCGTCGCCGGCCTCCCGGGCCTCGACGGGGAGGGCCCGACCGCGGTCGACCGCGCCGTCGTCGGCATGATCCTGGTGCAGTACGAGAGCCGGATCAACGTGATCCACGCGTTCGGGCAGGCCCTCTCGCGCCGCTATCCGGTCCAGCAGGGCGTCGCACACGCCGTGATGGCCCCGCACGTCCTCCGGTTCGTTCTCGACAACGTCGACGGGCGCCGGCGGCTCCTCGCCGAGGGCCTCGACGTGGAGGCGGAGGGCCGAACGGACGAGGAGGTGGCGGACGCGGTCGTCGCGGCGGTCCGGGAGGTCCGGGACTCGCTCGGTGTGCCGACCCGCCTCCGCGACCTCGGGGGTGTCTCCCACGACGACCTCCGACCGATCGCGGAGTACGTCGCCGACCACGGCGTGCTGGCGGCCGCGCCGCCCGGACTGACGGTGACGGTCGAGGACGCGGAGGCGGTTCTGGAGCGGGCGTGGTAGGACGGCACCGTCGGAGCGAAGGCCTTCCACCCGTGAACATTAGTAATCCGGCGTCGACGGGGACTGCATGGCAGACATCGTCGTTCTGAACCACAGCGTCCACGGGGTCCCGGCCGCGGAGTGTGCCGACGCCCTCCGCGAGCGAGTCGACGACAGGAGCGTCGCGCTGGCGGAATCGGCCGCGGCGGAGCGCGAACTGGTGCCCGAGGCGGAGGTGATCGTCGGGAGCGACCTCGACGCGGACCTGCTCGCGCTCGCCGACGACCTGCGCCTGTTCGCGTGTACCTCCGCCGGCACCGACCGGCTCGACATGGACGCCTTCCGCGAGCGCGGCGTCGCCGTGACCAGCGCCTCGGGCGTCCACGGTCCGAACATCGCCGAGCACGTCATCGGCTGGATCCTGCTGATCACCCGGCGGCTCGACGAGGGGCTCCGCCGGCAGGAGCGCGCCGAGTGGCGCCACTTTCAGGCGTTCGGCGAGCTCCAGGGCTCGCGGGTCTGCGTCGTCGGCCTCGGCGCCATCGGGACCGCCGTCGTGGAGCGCTTGGAGGGGTTCGGCGTCGAGACGGTCGGCGTGCGGTACACGCCCGAGAAGGGCGGCCCGACCGACGAGGTGTACGGGTTCGACGAGCTACTGGAGGCGTTCGTCGGCGTCGACTACGTCGTCGTCGCCTGCCCGCTGACGGAGACGACGCGGGGACTGATCGGCGGCGACGAGCTCGCTGCGGTTCCGGTCGACGCCGTCCTCGTCAACATCGCGCGCGGGCCGGTCGTGGACACCGACGCGCTCGTGACGGCGCTCCGGAAGAACGACCTCCACGCCGCGGCGCTCGACGTGACCGACCCCGAACCGCTGCCCGCGGACCACCCCCTCTGGTCGCTCGGGAACGCCTACGTCACCTCCCACGTCTCGGGCTACACGCCGCGCTACCTGGAGCGCGTCGCGGACATCCTCGCCCGGAACCTCGACCGCGTGGACGAGACGGGGTCGTACGCGGACCTGGAGAACAGGGTCGACTGACCGGTGTTCGGCCCCGCCCGGAGGTGCATTTATGGGGTCGCGCCGCGAGCGGTCACTCATGTATCGCGTACTGGTGGCTGTCGACTCGAACGAAGAGCGTGCGGAAGCCGTCGCGCGGGCGGTCGCGGACCTCCCCGGGGACCCGGGGTCGGTCGAGGCCGTCCTGTTGAACGTGTTCGAGGACTTCCAGGGGACCGACGAGGGACGTCAGATCAGCACCGACGACATCTACGACCCCGAGGAGTTCCCGGAGAGCGTCGACGCGGCGACCGAGATCCTCGCCGGCGCCGGACGCGACCCCGAGCGCCGGCGCGAGCACGGCGACCCCGCGGAGCGGATCACCGAGGCGGCCGACGAGGTCGACGCCGACCTGATCGCCCTCTCGGGACGCAAGCGGTCCCCGGCCGGAAAAGTGCTGTTCGGGAGCGTCACGCAGTCGGTGCTTCTGTCCGCGGAGCGGCCGGTACTGGTCGCGATGGGGTAGCGAGGTCCGAACCGGGGCCTCGCGGCCCCATCCGGCGTCACTCCGCGACGTAGTGCTCCAGCGTGCCGACGCCCTCGACCTCGATCTCGACGCGGTCGCCGTCACCGAGCGGGCCGACGCCCTCGGGCGTCCCCGTCGCGATCACGTCGCCGGGTTCCAGGGTGAGGTACTCCGTGATCTCCTCGATCAGCTCGGGGATCTCGAAGATCATGTGCTCGATGGTCGACTCCTGGCGCGTCTCGCCGTTGACGCGCGCGCTGACGGTCGCGTCCGCGGGGAGTTCGTCGGGCGAGGCCAGCACTGGGCCGAGCGGGGCGGCGTTGTCGAACGCCTTCCCGCGCACCCAGTTCTTCTCCTTGCGCTGGTCGTCGCGGTTCGAGACGTCGTTCATGCAGGTGTAACCCGCGATCACGTCCTCGGCGTCCGCGGCGTCGACGTTCCGGGCCTGCTCGCCGATGACGACGCAGAGCTCGGCCTCGTGTTCGACCTTCTCCTTGCCCTCGGGCAGCGTGACAGTGTCGCCGTGTGCCGACAGCGCGTTCGGCGGCTTGAGGAACAGGAGAGGACGGTCCGGCACGTCGTTGCCGAGCTCCTCGGCGTGTTTCGCGTAGTTGCGGCCGATGCAGACGATCTTCGTCGGCTCACACGGCGGGAGCACCTCGACGTCGTCGACGGCGTACGTCCGCCCCGCGGCGGTGATCGTGCCGTAGTCGTACTCGCCGGTGCGCGTCGTGCCCGCCTCGTCCCGGAAGCGTATCTGTTTCACGTTCGCGTATTGGCGGATCGGCACATATTGGTTGGGAATTCGGCGACCCGCCTCGTCGGCAAAAACCTGCGCCGCAGCGGTCGATCGGTCCGCGCGGTGGACGGTCAGCGGTCGCCGCGCCAGTCGAAGGCGGCGTCGAGGTCGTGGGGGACGTGACCGTCGGCCCGACCGGCCTCCTCGAGGTACGCTCGGAGGTCGGCCGCGTAGTCGGGGTGCGCGCAGGCGTCGACCAGCGCGCTCGCGGTCTCCCGCGGGTCGTTGCCCCGCAGGTCGGCGACGCCGCGCTCGGTCACGACCACGTCGACGTCGTGTTCGGTGTGATCGACGTGGGGGACCATCGGCACGATACGGGAGACGTCGCCCCCCTTCGCGGTCGACGGGAGCGCGAGGACCGACAGCGCCGCGTTGCGGTTGAAGTCCCCGCTCCCGCCGATCCCGTTCAGCATATCCGTCCCGCCGACGTGCGTCGAGTTCACGTGGCCGAACAGGTCGACCTCCAGCGCGCTGTTGACGGCGACGACGCCGAAGCGGTCGATGAGGCTCGGGCCGTTCGAGAGGTCCGCCGGCCGCAGCACCACGTCCTCGGCGTAGCGCTCCACCTCGTCGAACAACCGGTCCTGGCCCTCGGCCGAGAGCGCGAGGGAGGTCGCGCTGGCGGCCGCCAGTTCGCCGTCGTCGATCAGGTCCAACAGGCCGTCCTGGATCACCTCGCCGAAGTAGATCAGGTCCCTGTCGCCCAGCTCCGCCTCTCCGAGCGCCGCCATCAGCGCGTTGCCGAGGCTGCCGACGCCGAACTGGATCCGGAGCGACTCCGCGAACAGGGGGGAGCGCTCGACCTCCGTCTCGATGAACGCGCGGAGGTTCTCGGCGATCGCGCGGTCGTCCGCGGTGGGTTCGCGGAACTCGTAGGGCCGGTCCCGGCGGTTCGTCTCCACGACGGCGACCAGTTTCGCGGGGTCGAACCACACGCGGTCGTCGCCGATGCGGTCGCCCGGCCCCGACAGCGGGACCGGTTCGCGGTTCGGCGGCCGTCCCCGCCGATAGATGTCGTGGAAGCGCCGGACGCCCTCGGGGACGGCGGCGTTCACCTCCACGATCAGTCGGTCCGCGGCCGCGACGAACGCGGGCGTCTGGCCGATGCTCGTCGTGGGGATCAGCCAGTCGCCGCCGACGGCGAGCGCCTCGACGATCGCCACGTCCGGGTCCACGAGCCCGCCGTACTGCACCTCGTCGCCGAGCGAACTGATGTTGCGGTCGTGGAAGGCGACCTCGCCCGCGTTGATCGCCTCCCGGATCGTTCCGCCCGCCTGGTAGGGGAACCGGCGGTCGACCGCCCCCGCCTCCACGAGTTCGCGGTCGATCTCCGGGCCGACGCTGCCGCCGCTGACGACGGTCAGTCCCGGGTCGCGGTCGTCCGCGGCCGCCGCGGACGCGAGCGCGGACGGGACCGCCTTGGGGTAGCCCACGCTCCCGAAGCCGCTGACGAGGACCGCGTCGTCGTCCCCGATCTCGGCCGCGGCCTCGGCGGCCGACGCGATCGGAAGCCCGTCCTCGACCCGGCCGTCGCTCATTCGCAGTCCTCTGGCTGGGTGCCGACGCCCTCCGGCCAGCCGGGCGGCTGCGCCGCCGAGGGCTCGGCGTACGAGCGCTTGAGCACCATCGGCGTGCGCTCCAGCGACAGCACGAGGTCGTCGTCCTGGTTGTACGTCCTGAGCTCGGTCGTGACCATGCCGACGTGGTCGCGGCTCTCGGACTCCCGCTTCGAGAGCACCTCGGACTCCGCGAACAGCGTGTCGCCGTGGAAGACCGGCGCGTGGTGTCTGATGTCGTCGTAGCCGAGGTTCGCGGTCGCGTTCATCGATACGTCGACCACGCTCATCCCCACCGCGAGCGCGATCACGAACGTCCCGTCGACGAGGCGCTCGCCGAACTCCGTCTCGGCGGCGTACGCCTCGTTGAAGTGCATCGGGTTCACGTTCATGGTGATGTTCGTGAACCAGACGTTGTCCGTCTCCGTCACGGTGCGTCCGTAGGGGTGTTTGTACACGTCCCCCACTTCGAAGTCCTCGTAGTATCGTCCCTGCCAGCCGGTCTTGAGTCGTTTGTCGGTCATCAGTAGGATCTCGGTAACCCGAGCACGTTCTCGCCGATGTAGTTCAACGCGAGCTGCTGGGTGATCGGGACCAGCCGCGTGAGCCGCGCCTCCCGGAAGTAGCGCTCCACGTCGTACTCGCGGGCGACACCGAAGCCGCCGTGGGTCTGGACCGCGGCGTCCGCGGCGTCGAAGGCCGCTTCCGCCGCGAGGTACTTCGCCATGTTCGCGCGGGCGCCGACCGCCTTCGCGTCGGCGTCGTCGTCCGCGTCGCTCGCGGCGCCGTACACCATCCCCTTCGCGGCCTGCACGTGAGCGTGCGCCTCCGCGAGGGGGTGCTGGATCGCCTGATTGGCGCCGATGGGGCCGCCGAACACTTCGCGGTCGTTCGCGTAGGAGGCCCCCGCCTCGATGGCGGCCTCGCCGAGGCCGACGCACTCGGCCGCGATGGCGAGCCGCTCCTCGTTGAGGCCGTCGAGCATCTGGTAGAACCCGCGCCCCTCCTCGCCGATCAGGTTCTCCGCGGGGACCCGGAGGTCCTCGAAGAACAGCTCGTAGGAGTGGACGAAGTTGCTCGCGGTCTTGTCGATCTTCTCGATCTCCAGCCCGCCCTGCTCGTAGGCGTCCTCCAGGTCGACGAGCAGCATCGAGAGCCCGCGGGTCCGCTTTTCGACCTCCTCGCGCGGAGTCGTCCGCGCCATCAACACGAGGTAGTCGCTGGCGTCGACCCGGGAGATCCAGATCTTCTGGCCGTTCACGACGTACTCGTCGCCGTCGAGTTCCGCGCTCGTCTGGATCGACGTGGAGTCCGAACCCGCGTTCGGCTCGGTGAGGCCGAACGCCTGGATCGAGGTCTCGCCGCGCGCGACCTTCGGGAGGAGGTCGGCCTTCAGCTCCTCGCTCCCGTACTTCACCAGCGGGACCGAGTTGTAGATCGCGCCGTGGACCGCCTGCGCCGCGCTGAAGCCGCCGCCGGAGGCGGCGATCTCCTCGAGCATCACGACGACCTCGTCGGTGCCCATTCCGGCGCCACCGTGCTCCTCCGGCAGGAGCGCGCCGAACCATCCCCCTTCGGCGAGCGCGTCCACGAACTCCTGCGGGTACTCCCCCTGCGCGTCCTTCTCCCGCCAGTACGCGGCGTCGAAGTCCGCACAGATATCCCGAATCGCGTCGCGGACGAGCTGCTGCTGGTCGGTCAGATTGACCGTGTCTCGCTCTACCATTTGCCGACAGAGCGTTTCGCGGGCGGTCGCATAAAGGTGAGGGTGCGGGCGGTCGCAGGTAGCTCCACGTCGTCCGAGGCCCAGCATGCGTTCGACGACACGAAACACTATATGGGTAAAGCGCATATTGGGTGTATGAACGGCGAGACGGACCACGGCGGGCTCGATACGGTCGGTTCGGTGGAGACGCTGTTCGATATCGTCGAATTCGTTCACGGGAACGAGGGCGTGACGCTCGCGGAGGCGGCCGCGGCGCTCCCGTACGCCAAGAGCACGGTGCACCGCCACCTCGCGACGCTCAAGGAGCGCGGCTACGTCGTCGAGGAGGACGGCTACTACACGGGGCTCCGGTTCCTGGAGCTCGGCGAGCGGGCCCGCAGCCGGCGCCGGGCGTACCGGCTGGCTCGCACGAAGGTCGAGGAACTCGCGGCCGAGACCGGCGAACGCGCCCAGTTCATCGTCGAGGAGCACGGGCAGGCGGTGTACGTCCACCGCGCGCTGGGCGAACACGCCGTCAACACCGACGCGGAGATCGGCAAACGCATCCCGCTGCACGCGACCGCGTCCGGCAAGGCCATCCTCGCCGCCATGGACTCGGCCGAATCGTCCCGCATCATCGAACGCTCGTCGTTCGAACGCGTCACGTCGGAGACCATCACCGACCCAGAATCGCTCGCGGACGAGCTCGACGCGATCGCCGACCGCGGCTACGCGTTCAACCGCGAGGAGAACCTCGACGGCCTCCACGCGGTCGGCGTCCCGATCAGCGGTCCAGAAGACACCGTGATCGGTGCGCTGAGCGTTTCCGGCCCCTCCCACCGGCTCACCGGCCACCGCTTCGAGGAAGAACTCCCGACGCTGCTTCTGGGGACGGCCAACGAACTCGAGTTGAACATCGCCCACGCGTAGCGTTCCGCATCGCGGGACGAACGAAAAACTGCGTTTTCCGTCGCGACTCTTCGACGCTTCGCCATTACGAGCTTAGTTCTGTAACGGAGCAAGCTCCGATCGTCGTCGCTGGCGGCGCCACGCTCCGATCAATATATTTCTTTATTCTGAGCATTCAGCAAAAGCCTATGAAATTCAGTATGTAGACACTGGATCCGAATCGTGGAGTAATCACCTCTACTATTCCTGAAAATTCTATTTTCTGGGTAATTGGGGAGGAATTTGTATAAAATCTCTCTTTATGGATGTTATTGGTAGATCTCAGTGGATACTGATTCCAACATCAGGAACAGTCTCAATACTCTATTCATGATAGTGTCACTATAACTTGTCTATCATTTCTTGACTAGTGTATGATTTTCGGAATGACTGCCAGTTCCGTTTTCGGTTCTGATCGCGGCGGGTCACTCCGACCCGCTCGTCACCGCGGGGCCGGCCGAGACGCGCGTCAGCCCTCGCGGGGGTCGCTCCGCGGTCGGGTGGTCGGTCGCGACCGCGATTCGCCACGCCGGGGACCGACCGTCGGCGGGGTCGAGTCGGGTCGCGGCGGTCACGGAGACGTTCGCGGCCGCGTCCGCGTCGCCGACCCGGCTCAGGAGGGCCAGCGTGAACGGGAGCGTGACGAGCGCGTCCCCACCGTCGTCCGCGCTCGCGTAGCCGCGGAGCGTGACCGACCGCGACCGGCGGTTCGCGGTCGTCTCGGGGTCGGCAGTCGGCCCCGACTCGGGGGCGTGTACCGCGAACGCTTCGAGGAACGCGACCGACCGCAGGTCACACAGCGCGCCTTCCAGGGGATCGGCCGCCGCGGTCGAGGGCGCGGGGAGCCGGGCCGCGGCGTCGCACAGCAGGGCCGCCTGTTCGGTCGGGTCGAGTCGGTCGTCGACCTCCCGGGCCACGTGCTCGAGGAGGTGGAGGCAGAGCTCGTCCGGGTCGCTCACCGACTCGGCCGCCTCCAGGTACGCGTCCATGATCGCCGTCTCGACGCCCCGGTGGGGGGAGTTCTCGATCGCCTCGAACGTCGCGCCGGCGGCGGTGTGACAGAAGTCGACCAGGGTCCGCCGTTCGGCGGTCGACGGCCGGCTTCCGGACTCGGTGCGGGAGCGGTCGCGTCCGTCGTCCCCGGTCGCCTCCCGGCCCCGGGGGCCCTGAAGGCGACGCTGACAGGCGACCACGTCGTGGAAGGGGACCTGCGGATCGTACCGGCGCAACGCCGCTCGGTACTGCTCGGTCGCCTTCGCCGCCGCGCGGGCGGTCGGCCGTGAGGGGAACCGGAGCCCGGTCGTCGGGACCGGCCGGTCGCCGGTCCGGGCACACCGGAGCACGTACTCGCCGTCGGCGGTCGCGAGCGACTCGATGTGGCCCCGCACGTCGTCGAGCGTGGCCCCGATCATCGACGGTCCCTCCCCCGGTCCGCGGCCGCACCTGCGGCACGCGACCGCGGCCGTGTGCGAGTCCGATCGTCCATGTGGTTTAGGCCAACCTAAAGAATCATAATCCCATCGGTTCCGGTCGGTCTCGCGGGTCCGTCGGAGGCGGGGCCAATCGGCAGCCGTTCGCCGTGGGAATCGGGGATTTATCTCCCCCCGGCCCGCAATCGGTCAGTATGGTCGAAATAACTGATTCTCTGAAGTGTCTCTATACGGCCACCGTGGACGACGACGGCGAGGGCGGGTACACCGTCACCGTTCCGGACGCCGAAGTCGGGCACGGAACGCTGGCCGAGGGCGAGACGTACCGCGTCGTGCTGCTGGACCACGACGGCGGTGAGTCGACAGATGCGTCCGCGGCCGCGACCGCGAGCGAGCGCGACCGTGCGTCCGCGACGGAACCGAGCGGGCCGCCGGTCTCCGAGGGTGAGGTGCGCGAGGTCACCATCGAGACGCTCGGCGACCAGGGCGACGGCATCGCCAAGATCGAACGCGGCTACGTGGTCATCGTCCCGGACGCGGACCTGGGCGACGAGGTGACGGTGGAGATCACGGCGGTCCGAGAGAACGTCTCCTTCGCCGAGATCGTCGAGTAGAACGGAGCGGGAACGGTCTCAGTCTTTTGCGACCCCATCCCCCGGTGCGAAGGGCTATACTTCTCCGACCGGTATCCTCGCCAAATCATGTCGTCGAACGCCGGTGACGCGGACGGTGGCTGCCTCCGGGTCGACCTCGACGTCGAACCCGGCAGCGCGTGGGAGTGTCCCATCGTCGACGACCACGACGACGTCCGCGAGGTGACCGTCAACGCGGTCGGCGACGACTGCCGTGTGGACCTGACTCCCGCAGACGAGTCGGGCGTCGTGACCGCCACCGGCTCCGTCGACGAGGACTGCCTCTGTCACGTCTTCCAGCGGCACGACTGCGTTCCCCGCATTCGCGGGGTCGACGCCGGGACGATGCGCGTGACGACGTACGTCGACGACCGCTCCGTCGTCCGCGATCTTGTGAGCGCGCTCCGTGATGCGGTTGGACGCGTCGCGCTCGCCCGCCTCGCGGTCGTGGAGGGCCCCGGCACGACCGAGCGCGCGACGGTCGACCTCTCGGCGCTCACCGACGCCCAACGCGAGGTGCTCGACCTGGCGATCCGCCGCGGCTACTTCGGCGACGGGGCCGACCACGCCGCGCTCGCGGCGGAACTCGACATCTCCGAGTCCGCGCTCTCCCAGCGCCTCAGGGCGGGACAGGCTCGCCTCGTCGCTGAAGTGTTCGACGCGACGGCCGACTGATCGGGGCCCGTTCCGACGGTGCTGGGGGCCTGCCCGCCGGGGGCACTTCAAGCCCTTCACTGTGAAGCAGTGGTGCGATGACCGTTCCGTACCTCCCCTCGCACATGGCGACACAGGCTCACTCCCCGGCCACGACGCGCGACCGCGAACAGAGCACGGTGATGGCTGCGGCGATGCTCGCGTGGCTCGTCATCTGGCTCGGTATCATCGCGTTCCTGTTCGGCTACGGGAACGTTGTCTCCTCGATAGTGGTCTGAGAACCCTCCGCGGATCGGGGTTTTCTGAACGAGAGCGATACTTAGTGGAGCGATGTGTTTTTGTCTGTTTTTTGTTACTAGGCGGTGTTTTTGTGACTGCTGTCGGTGCTGCTTCCGGGGACAGAAACACCCAGAAAGCCCCAGCCGGCTCTCTGGACGCGGTTTTTGTGTCTGTTGCAGATCCTGCTGCGTGGAACAACACCATCCAGAAAGCCCCAGCCGGCTCGACCGCGCCGCGCCTCGCTGCGCTCCTCGCTCTCAGCACCGCCCGCTGCGGTGCTTATCTGGCAAGACGGTCCGGGCGTTCCGTTGCGTCTCTCGGCACAGCCCGACGGACGGGTCCGGGCTGCGACTTGCTGACTCTCGCTCGGCAGGCTCGCGAGAGCGTCGTCGGGGCGGGTTCGAATCGGCTGCCCCTTTCAGTCCCACCCACCGCACCGCAACCGCCCCGCACAGCAGCCTCGTACCTCCCCAACCTCGGCGGCGGCGCGGCCGCGAAACCGCACCGCATGCGGCCGCGCCGCCGCCTCCCTCGCGCGGTCGCGGCGCCACAGGGGCGCCGCGGCGCGCACCGACAGTACGGCACCGCAACCGCACCGCTCCGCGACCGCACAGCACCGCACCGCCGCGAGTTTCAGAAAAGCGATGTGTCTGAATCGGTCTGTAACACTAAGTATCGCCATCGATCGTCGGCCGCTTTTTGACGGTTGCCCGCGTGGGCCGGAGTATGTCTCTGTTCGGAACGAGCGGCGTACGCGGACCGGTCGGCGAGACGGTGACGGCGGGCCTCGCGCTCGACGTGGGGCGCGCGGTCGCGGCGGACGCCGACCGCGTGGTCGTCGGGCGCGATGCCCGCGACTCGGGGCGCGCGCTGGTAGACGCGCTCGCGGCCGGGCTGGTCGAGTGCGGGACCGACGTGGTGGACCTGGGCGTCGCGGCGACGCCGACCGTCGCGCGGGCCGTCGCGGGCGAGGACGCTGCCGCGGGCGTCGTGGTCACCGCCTCCCACAATCCGCCCGCTGACAACGGGATCAAGCTCTGGACGCGCTCGGGGCAGGCGTTCGACGCCGACCACCGGGCGACTGTCGAGTCCCGGATCGAGGAGGGGCAGTTCGAGTTCGCGGCGTGGGACGGCCACGGCGTCCGGCGCGAGGGCGCGGACGCCGACGCCCGCCACCGCGTGGCGCTCGTGGACGCGGGCGAGCGCGCCGTCGCGAGCACCGGGTCGACGTTCGACGACCTCTCCGTTGTCGTGGACCTGGGGAACGGCACGGGACGGGTGACGGCCGACGCGCTTCACGAGCTGGGCGCGGACGTGGCGACGCTCAACGCCCAGCGCGACGGGCGGTTCCCGGGGCGGCCGAGCGAACCGACCGCCGAGACCTGCCGCGGGCTGTGCGCACACGTCGCGGCGACCGACGCCGACCTGGGGATCGCTCACGACGGGGACGCGGACCGGATGATGGCGGTCGCGGGCGACGGCGAGTTCGTCCCGGGCGACCTGCTGCTCGCGCTGTTCGCGCGCCGGGAGGCGGGGGCTGGCGACGAGGTGGCAGCGCCGGTCGACACCAGCTTCGCCGTCGACGACGCGCTCGCCGAGGTCGGCGCGAGCGTGACGCGGACGCGGGTGGGCGACGTGTACGTGGCCGAGCGGACCCGCGAGGAGGGCGTCGTCTTCGGCGGCGAGCCCTCCGGCGCGTGGATCTTCCCGGAGCAGACGCTCTGTCCGGACGGTCCGCTCGCGGCCGTGACGCTGGCGGCGATGGCCGCGGCGGAGCCGCTCGCGGACCGACTCGCGACCGTCGAGCGCCACCCGATCCGACGCGCGAGCGTCGAGGTGGCGGACAAGGCGGCCGTGATGGAACGCGTCGCGGAGCGGCTGACCGCGGAGTACGCGGACACGTCCACGCTCGACGGGGTCCGCGTCGACCTCGACGAGGGCTGGTTCCTCGTGCGCGCGTCCGGCACGCAACCGCTCGTCCGGCTGACCGCGGAGGCGCGCGACCCCGAACTCGCCGACGGCATCCTCGCGGAGGCGCGGTCGGTGCTCGACGAGGCGATCGGGGCGGTCGAGCGGTCCGAGTGACTGCGGCGGTGACGCGGTCTCAGACCGCGGTCGAGGACTCCGTGCGCCCCTCCAGCGTGTCCGGAACGAGCCGGTAGAACTCGAAGTCCACCTGCGACGGCGGTCGCTCGAAGATGTCGACGATCGGGATGTGAACGCGTTCGAGCGCCGCGAGCGTCTCCGTCGCGATGTCGGACTCGCTGGTGTGTTCGAGCGTGCCGGTCGCGACGACGCTCCGTGCACCCTCCTCGCCCCGCTCGTAGGTCACGAACGAGACCGGGCGGTCCACGGCGTCCGCCTTCTCGCTCCCGCCGCCCACCGCGAGCCGGAAGAAGAACGCGGTCGTGTCGGCGTCGTAGCCGTACGAGACCGGCACGGTGTGGGGCGGTTCGTCCGGGTCACCCGCGAAGGAAATCACGCCGGTTCCCCCGACGCCGAGGAACGCGTCCCGCTCCCGCTCGTCCATCGTCGCCGCCTCGTTGACCATGGTTCACGGTACGCCGTCGGGTCGGATAAGTGTACAGTGCGGACCGGGACCGACGGCCGGCCGCACGCCCCGCGTCCGCCTCCGGAGACCGACAGGTCGTTGTGTCGCGGTCGCCTCCGGTCCCGTAACCGATGTCCGCACATCACAACGCCGGCTTCCGTCGACTGTTCGAGACGGACCGCCTCTCGTTCGGCACGGGGTTCCCGCTGACGAACGCGGACGAGTCGGCGCCGGACGTCGACGCGGAGGTCCGACTCGCCCGCCGCGCGGAGGAATTGGGCTACGACGCGCTGTGGGCCCGCGACGTGCCGACCTTCTGGCCGTCGTTCGGCGACGCCGGACAGACGTTCGACGTGTGGCCGTGGCTCACCAGAATGGCGACCGCGACCGACGACGTGGCGCTCGGGACCGCCAGCGTCGTGCTCACGCTCAGACATCCCCTCCACGTCGCGAAGGCCGCCGCCTCCGTGGACCGCCTCTCCGACGGCCGACTCGTCTTGGGCGTCGCCACGGGTGACCGCGACCCGGAGTTCCCCGCGTTCGACGTCGATCCCGACGACCGCGGCCACCTGTTCCGGGAGGCGGTCGGCCTCCTGCGGACGGTGTGGGCCGAGGAGTTCCCGGAGGCGGACACCTCGTGGGGGACGCTCGACGGCGACCTCTCCGTCGTCCCGGAGCCGACGACGGAGACGGTGCCGCTGCTGCCGACCGGGCACGCCCGACAGACCGTCGACTGGATCGGCGACCACGGCGACGGCTGGCTGTTCTACCACCTGCCCGAGTCGACGCTGGAATCGTACCTCGACGACTGGCGCGCCGCGGCGGGAGACAAACCGTTCGCGATGGCGATGCAGGTCGACCTCGCGGACGATCCGACCGCGGACCCCGAGCACGTCCATCAGGGGTTCCGCGCGGGGACGGAGTGGTTCCGGGAGTACGTCCGCGACCTCGAGGACGCGGGCGTCGACCACCTGCTGGTCGGCCTCCGCGGCGACGACCCCGAACGCGAGCTGGAGCGGTTCGCGAGCGAGGTGATGGAGCCGGTGCAAGCGACCGGTACTGACGGAAGCGACCGATAGCGCGGCCGAAGTGCGCTTAGCGGCGGACTCGCATCGGGGTTTCGGCGACGATGAACGGCTCCTCGTCGTCCGCGGCGGCGAGCGCGAGGCCACCGCAGTCGGTCCGGATCGCGTGGAGCGCTGGGAGGTCCGGAAGGTCGTAGTCCGCGGGGTCGCCGTACGCGCCCGCGATGGCCCACTCGCGGGCCCGCATCAGGCCTCTCCCGTGATGACCGCAGCGAGCGCGTCGTGGTCGAACAGCCGCTCGTCCTCGGGTACCTCACCGATCCCGTGCCAGTCGCCGAACGTCTCGGGGTAGAACTGCTTGGCGGCCACCTCGGTCTGGAGCAGGTTGATGACCGGCCCCTGGTAGGAGGTCCCGCCGCGGTAGAGGCGGTCGTTCTGCACGGCCGAGAGCTGGCTGCCCACGTCGTCCTCGCGCATGGTCTCCATCCGGGCCTCGAACTCCTCGGTCGAGACGTGCGAGAGGCCGTACTGGAACAGGAGCACGTCCGGGTCGGCCTCCAGCAGCTGCTCGTAGTCCCACTCGGCGTAGCTCCCCTCGATGAGGTCGTCGAACGCGCCCCGGATCCCGAGGTCGCGGTACTGCTTGTGGCCGTTCCCGTCGTGGACCGGGTACGCGTAGAACGACCCGCCCTCGAAGTCGGAGTTGACGGAGAGCAGCCCCACCGTCGGGCGCTCCTCCGCCGGCGGCAGGTTCTCCGCGATGTCGGTCTGCAGCCCGGCGTGTAACTCGGCGACCGCCTCGTAGCGCTCGCGCTCGCGGAAGACCTCCGCCACCTTCTCGAACGCCTCGTAGAGGTCGTAGTAACGATAATCGTGCCAGTCAGCGCCGCGCCGTCGGATGCTGTTCCCGACGATCGGACCGACGTTCTCGGCCACCTCCGCGAACTCCTCGTCCGTCCAGCCGTCGTCCAGTATCTGGACGAAATTCGGGTCGAAGAGGTGGACGTCGCTGTCGAGTTCGTAGAAGAGCTCCTTGTCGATCCCTCCCTCGCCCATGAGCTGGGTGATCCCCTCGAAGTCGACCTCGACGTCCGGGAGCGAGTTCACCAGCTCCGTCGGCCAGTTGTCGGTGAAGATCAGTCCCGTTGCGTCCTCCCAGCGGCCGAGCGCCAGCGCCATGTCGCCGTACGTGCTGAAGTAGGCCATCCACGACTCCGGCGGTCGCTCGAACGTCACCTCTCCCATCGGCGCCATCGACACCGCGTACTCCTCTCCGTCCCCCTCGGTCGCGGACTCCGTCGTCTCCGCGGTCGCGGTCGCCGGATCGGCGCCCGTCGTGTCGGTCGCCGATCCCGACCCCTCGCCGCCGGTACAGCCCGCGAGGAGCCCGGCCGTCGCGACCGCGCCGCCGTATCGCAGATACTCACGTCTCGTCCGCCCTGCCGAACCGATGTCGGTCGGGTCCATGTGGATTAGGCCCGCCTAAACACTCAAAAGCGCATCGGTTTTTAGGCCACCCTAACTATTCTTCATCTGGGTGCGCCGCAGTGCGGGCACATCGGGAGCTCCCCGTCCGGAAGGGGGGCCGCACAGTGCGGACATTCCCCGTCCTCGGGAGTCACCATCGCCTCGACGACCGCGTCCGTGTGCTCGCGGACCGCCGCGACCGAGGCGACGCCGTCCGGGGCGGACCCCTCCTCGGGACCGCGTTCCTCACCGGCTCTCTCCTCCCCGTCGGCGTCCAGCGCCGCCTCGGCGAACCGGACGCGCGTCCGGAGGAACGCCGCCGCCTCGTCGTCGGCGTCCGCGTTCTCGAGGGCGTCGGCGAGCGCGGCACGGAGGTCGACGCTCGGTGAGGGGTCGTCCCCGGTGGGTCGGGACGCCTCGTCCGCGCGGGCGAGGAGTCCCAGCGCCTCCGCCGCTCGGCCCCGGACGTACGGCTCCTCGTCGGCGAGTCGCGCCGCGAGCGCGTCCGCGGCGGCCGACAGCCGCGCCGGCCGCTCGCAGCCGACCACGACGAGCGCGGTACAGAGGTGATAGCGGACGAGCGGCTCCTCGTCGTCGAGGTGATCGGCCAGCGACGCGATCTGATGGGCCAGCCGCGTCGGGTCGCCGATGGCCACCGCCGCCAGCGCCTTCGCCAGCTTCCGGCGGACCTCCGGTTCGTCGAAGGCGAGGCCGACGCGCAGGTCCGCGAGCAGTTCCGGGGTGGCGACCTCCCCCGGACGCTCGACCGCGGCGTAGCCCAGCGCCTCCGCACAGCGCGCCCGCACGTAGTAGAACTCCCCGTCGTCCGCGAGGCGGTCGGCGAGGGTCGGGACCGCGTCGTCGACCGCGGCCGGCGCCGTCGCCGCCACCCGGACGAACAGCTTCGCGGTCGCCAGCCGCACCGACCGGTCGTCGTCGCGGAGAAATCGGGCGAGGTTCGCCCCGGCACCGTGAGCGAGGGCCGTCTCGCCCGCGTCGGGGCCGGCGTCCCCGGGGTCGTCGAGCGCCTCGCGGACCGCCACGATCGCTCGCTTTCGCTCGGTCGGATCGGCGACCGCGAGGCGCTCGCCCAGCGACGCGCGCGCCTCGTCGTCGCCGTCCTCGAGCGTCTCGACCGCCGCCTCGGGGTCGACGGGAGGGGTCTGGTCGGCCATCGGTGTCGGCTAACCCGTCCCGCCCGACCCACTTAACGACCGCCCGATCGACGCGGCCGGAACCGCCGCTCATCGAAACCGCGACACTTTTTAGGCAATCCTAAAATAACGAGTACGAACGTCCCGGGACCGAAGGTATGCGACGAATCGCCGGTCGGACCGCGGACCTGACCGGCGAAACCCGCGTGGACGGACCCAGGGATCGGAATGGTTATTATGTTTTAGGCTGGCCTAAAAAACACATGCCGAACGACGCTACCGAACGCGAGGCATCGACGCGACGAGAGTACGTGAAGTTCACCGGCGCGGCCGCGACCGCGGGCCTGTTGGCCGGCTGTACCGGCGGCGAGGGGGACGACCCCGAGACGGCACAGGAAGCGACCTCGACCGCCGCGGCCACCGACGACGCCACCGACACCGCGACCGCGGACGACGGCTACGAGGTCTCGATGGAGCCGGTCGGGACGGTCGCGTTCGACGAGGTGCCGGCGTCGATCGCGCCGTTCACCGCCGACTACGTCGACATGCTGGTCGCGCTCGGGCACGCGGACGCCGTCGAGTCGATCTGGTTCCGCGGCCGCTACAAGACCCTCCACTACGACCACCTCGACGGCGTGTCGATCGACCTCGACGACCTCACCCAGCTCTGGAACGACGGCGTCTCCAAGGAGGTCTTCTACGAGATGGACGCGGACCTCCACCTGATGGACCCCAACGCCCTGACGAGCTGGCTCGGGGTCTGGAGCGAGGACGACGTGGCCGAGATCCGCGAGAACGTCGCGCCGTTCCTCGGCAACCTGATCTTCCGGCGCACGGACGACTGGCACGACTACCGCTACTACTCGCTGTACGAGGCGTTCGAGAAGGTCGCCGCGGTCGTGCAGGAGCGCGAGCGGTTCGAGGCGATCCGGTCGGTCCACGACGACCTCGTCGCGGACGTCCAGAACCGGCTCCCGCCGGAGTCGGAGCGGCCGGACGCGGCCCTTATGTTCGCCGGCACCGAGCCGGACGAGTTCACGCCGTACCGGATCGACGGCGGGGGCGCGAACAAGGAGCACTTCCGCACGCTCGGCATCTCGGACGCGTTCGCCGGCACCGGCGTCGAGGGCTACTCGGGGTCCGAGTCGCTCGACTACGAGGCACTCCTGGAGATCGACCCCGACTCGCTGCTGCTCCGCTACCACGAGGAGGGGATGAGCCGCGAGGAGTTCGAGGATACCGTCGTCGCGTACATGAAAGACCACGACGTGGGCAGCCAGCTCACGGCGGTCCAGAACGACCGCGTGTTCCGCGGCGGCCCGATCTACGCCGGCCCGCTCCACAACCTGTTCATGATCGAGCGGTACGCGAAGGCCTACTTCCCCGACGAGTTCACCGAGGACGAACTGTTCGACCACGACGCGCTCGCCGACGTGATCACCGACGGGGTCTGAGACGCCCCACGTCGCCCGCCGCGGCTCGTGGCGGCGACTGCTGGTTTTGGATATCGCGCTGAGTGGTTTATGGCGCCCGACCGCGCGCGACGCCTCGCGTAGGTTTAACAGCCCGGCGTCCGCCCCTCGGACATGGAGTACACGACGCTCGGCTCGACCGGCACGACCGTCTCGCGGCTCTGTCTCGGCTGTATGAGCTTCGGCAGCGGCCACGACTGGATGCTGGACCCGGAGGAGGGCCGCGAACTGGTCGAGCGCGCGATCGACCTCGGCATCAACTTCTTCGACACGGCCAACGTCTACTCGAACGGCGAGAGCGAGGAGATCCTCGGCGACGTGCTGGCGGAGTACGACCGCGACGAGCAGGTCGTCGCGACGAAAGTCCGGTTCCCGGGCGCGAGCGAGCACCCGAACGCGGCGGGCCTCTCCCGGAAGACGATCGAGCAGGAACTGGACAACTCGCTGGACCGACTGGGGATGGACGCGGTCGACCTCTATCAGATCCACCGCTGGGATTACGACACGCCGGTCGAGGAGACGCTGCGCGCGCTCGACGACGCGGTGCGGCGCGGGAAGACGCGGTACGTCGGCGCCTCCTCGATGTGGGCCCACCAGTTCGCGGACGCGCTCCACACGAGCGACCGGCTCGGACTGGAGCGGTTCGCCACCATGCAGAACCTCTACAACCTCGCCTACCGCGAGGAGGAGCGCGAAATGCTCCCGCTGTGCGAGAAGGAGGGCATCGGCGTCATGCCGTGGAGCCCGATGGCGGCCGGCTACCTCACCCGCCCTTACGAGGCGGAGACCGCCACGTCCCGCGGCGAGCACGAGGCGGAAGTCGGTCGACCCTATCGCGAGGGCGGCGGCGAGGAGATAAACGCCCGCGTCGAGGAGCTCGCGGCCGAGAAGGGCGTGGAGATGGCGCAGATCGCGCTCTCGTGGGTGCTCCACAAGGACGTGGTGACGGCGCCCATCGTCGGTACGTCCAGCGTCGAGCACCTGGAGGACGCGGTCGAGGCGCTCGACATCGACCTGTCCGACTCCGACATCGAGTGGCTGGAGGAGCCGTACGAGCCGGTTCGGGTCTCCGGACACGAGTAGGGCGTTCGCCGCAGGCTCGGTCGCTCGCGCCGGAACGTACTTGATCCGGTGGGCACAACCTCCGCG
>NZ_AP043936.1:0-205845 GCF_055381565.1 Haloparvum alkalitolerans | reverse complement strand
TGCAATGCATTGAGTATTTCCAGCGGCTCGAAGCTGAGGGGCAAGGCTGGGAGCTAGAATCCAGAACGCGAGAAGAGATAGAGGTAATCGAGTCTGGAAAAGGCTCCTCATCATTGTACGCAAAGCGAACGGCCATCCTCAACAATTTGTACGGAGTCGATATCGACGAAGGTGCTGTTGAGATCTGCAAGCTCAGGCTCTGGTTGTCGATGGTCGCTGATATCGAGGATGAACCGAGTGAGGTGGAGCCGCTCCCCAATATCGATTTCAACGTACGGCAGGGGAACAGCCTAATCGGCCAACTCGATACCGACATCGAGAGTAACGAAGACGGAGACAGCGATCTCGATTCTTGGGAGGTGAAAACTCGTTTTGAGGACGTGAAAGAGGCCATCAAGAAGCACAAGAAAGCGGAGACCAGTGTTGAAGCTCAAGAATGGCGGAAAGAAGCAGAAGATAGAATTGAGGAACACCGGGACAAATTTGACGAAATCCTACGGCGAGAATTCCAAGACGCTGGCTTTGACGACATAACGATCGGGGAAATTCGGGAGTGGTCCCCCTTCCACTGGCCGTTGGAGTTCGCCGACGTCTTCGAGAAAGGTGGATTCGACGTGTTCATCGGGAATCCACCGTGGGACATGCTCTACGCGAATCGCGACGACTTCTTCATCCGCTACGATGAGCGGTTCCGTACCTATCCGTCGGAGGAAAAGGACGGTGTGATGGAAGACCTCCTCTCAAACCCAGAAGTTGCGTGGGAATGGGAGGACTACAAGGAGTCGATGGAAACTCAGGCAGACTTCTTCACGCAGGGAGATGTCTATAAGCTACAATCTCCGGTGGTGGGGGGTCGAACGATGCCGACAAAGAACGAACTTTCAGCTCTTTTTCTTGAGCGGGTCTTCAGACTCTCCAGAGACGGCGTGAGGGTAAGTCTGCTCCTCCCCGGTACTATCTTCGGGGGAGTAATGGGGAAAGACCTCCGAATGCATCTGCTGGACCATACGGACGTGGAGAATCTCATCGGGTTCGAGAACAAGGGTATCTTTGAGGCCATCGACGATAGATACCGGTTCGCGATTCTGACGTTCGAATATGGGGGGAAGACATCAGCTCTTCGGGGGATATTCAACCAACGTGACATGGATATAGTCTACAGGATCGAAGATGAGGCAGTCAACATTCCGCGCGACGTACTCGTCAGTTATTCTCCAGAAGGGGGAATCTTCCCATCCATCACCTCGCAGATCGAAGTAAGCGTCTTGGAGAAGGTAGTTGAGCAGCCTTCCTTGGGTGAAGATTTAGAGGAGGCTTGGACAGTTGATATGCTCACTAAGGAGTTCGTTGAATCGACTGATAAGGATAGGCTCCTGACATCGCCGGAGGAGGCCGACTATCCCATCTATGGCGGCAAAAATATCCACCAGTTTCAGTACGATAATACCCACACAGATGCGTTAGATGGACCGCAGTACTGGAGTCGGGGGATGTACGATCCACCGAATAGTGCTCAGTACCGTGTTCGAGAGAAGAAATTCAACAGGGGTAATCTCAAACGGGCAATCTACGACGCCTTTGGAGGTTCAGAGACGAGTAAGTCTCAAGTTCAATTCGTAGATGAACTACTCGAAGAACACCGTAGTCACGGACTTGAGGAAGATGATGTCCTGCTCGATTGCACTGAATACCGAATCGGCATTCGAGACGTTTCTCGATCCCGGGACGAGCGGACGATAATAGCTACGGTACTTCCGAAGGACGTTATCTGTCTCCACACCATTAACACGTTCAAGCCGTTCGCTATTGAGCCGAAAGAGGAACACCTCACAGAGTCCCCACTTCGGTCACCCTACGTCCGGCGATTCACGGATCAAGAACTCTTCGTGGCAACGGGACTCCTGAACAGCATTGCGTTCGATTTCCTGATGCGGACCAAAGTCGAGACGCACATCGTCAAGCGCGAGCTATTGGAATCCCAGCTACCACGTCTCATCGACGGAGATGACTGGTTCCATTATATCGCTGAACGAGCTGCCCGATTGAACTGTTACGGGAAAGAATTCAAAGAAATGCGTCAGCGACTCGGCGGAATCGAGGCATCGGTAGAAGATCAAGAACGCAGAGAATTACAGGCTGAAATTGACGCAGCCGCATTCCACGCGTATGGCCTAGAACGTCGTGACGTGAAGTTTATTCTCGACGACTTCCATCGCGTTGAGAATCCAAAGCTGATGGACGAGATGTACTTCGATCTGGTCTTGGAGAAATATGATTTGCTGGATCAGAAGGGGCCCCTACCGTAGCTCCCTAATCACTGTCCGACAACCCCCCAGCATACGAGCTTCGCTTGTACATCACTCTCTCCCATCAGTTTCGTCTGGTATTCAGTAGAGGCTTCGACGTTCTCTTCCAAGAACTCCTCAAGCTGACTGAGGAACTCCCCGGTCGGCCACTCTGGGAAAGAGTCGTACTGCTCGTTCTGGCGAAAGATCTCTCGTAGGATTCGGTCTTCATCCGTGTTCGCCAGCTTTACCTCCTGCAGCCGCTCTTCGATGTCGGTAGCCCATTCTCCTATCGTTTCGAACTCTTCGACAGGAGCCGGCTCATTGCCGTGATTCGGCTGAACGTAGTGACTGATGAAATCGAGGATCGTCTCCTGTTCCTTCGAGAAGGCCTCCCCCTGTTTGAAAGCACCCTCAACTTGGCCTTCTCGAATCACCTCCAGACGCTCGTCAAGCACTGCTTGAATCTCACCGCGATTCGATAACACTGTATCTGGATTTCCAGTAATCGGTTCGCCGTCAATTGAAGGGTCAATATTGAGCGTGCTCACTGGCCGCTCTTTGACCTCGTCGGCGAAGGGTTTGTAGTAGAAAGCACGACGAACGCGACCAAGCGGGGACTCGTGGTCATCATCGTCAAACCAGAGGTGGGCAAGGGCGAACACGCCCGGACGGGGACCGGCATCGTGGTCAGTTACATTCGTGTAGAGGAATTCCCGTTCTTCGGGCGGGTCATCGAAGAAGTCCTCAGCGTACTCGAAGTCTTCCGCAGTCAGGTCGTAATCCTCGTTCAGTTCTCGCTTCAGAAGGTACCGCTCGAACGCAGCGTGTTCATTACTCCCAGCGTTGCGGAGGAGCGGATTCTTGCTCGTGTCGTCGAGTTCATTCACGTCGTCAATTTCACGGGACTTCTGGAGAGAGTCCTCAATCTCGTCCACCTGTAATTCCCCGATTGTCTTCTCCGTGTCTACACCTGTCTTTTCGAGAATCTGGTCTTCGTTCGGATCGAGGATATTGTTCTCCTTTCCGACGATGAGCGCGATATCGTTGATCTTTGCCTGCAGGCGTTTCAAGAGCTTAATCGCCGCCTCAATGTCGCCGTCCGGGTAGAAGTTGTGGACGTGTTTCTCGGCGGTACTCCCGATCCGGTCGACTCGCCCGACACGCTGGACAATCCGCATCGGGTTCCACGGCAGGTCGTAATTGACCACAACATGAACATCCTGAAGATTAACCCCTTCACTCAGCGTGTCAGTGGCCACTACGTACTGTAGCTCTGAGTCCCCCGACTCGGCGAGCGTTTGCTGGTAGCCTGACGCCTCGGGTGCAAAGCGTTGAATGACGTCCTGCTTATTCTCGTCACCACCCTTGACGACGGCACTGTTCGCCTCTGTGAGTGGGGAATCCTCGTTGTCACAGAGGGTTCGATAGACGTAGTCTGCAGTTGCCCGATACTGCGTGAAGATGAGCACCTTCTGATCGTGGTTAGTGAGGACATCTGCAAGTCGGTCGATCTTCGGGTCGCGGAACTCGCGGAGTGAAAAGACGGCCTCGTAAAAGTCGCGTGTGGCAGGGTCGACTTCGCTCAGGTCACTATTCGGGTAGAGAATCGGATTCATCTCTTCTTCAGGAATATCGGGGAGGACACCAGCGTCGTGGTCGGCGAGCCATTGCCGCGTGGAAACCGCATAATCGCTCACATCACCCGCATCACGGGCGACATCACCGATGAACTGCGAGAGGAAGTACGAGAGAAGGGTGAGGTCCTCCCTGATGTACGTCTTCACCTCGCCGATGGTGGCGTCTGCCAGTTCATCTCCCTCGGTATCAGCTCCTTCTTCCGATTGAATAGCGGTGGTATCGAACCCGAATTCTTCGAGTGTTTGTTCGAGATCTTCAGCAGCGTCGGCTCCTTCGACAAAGTCACCGAGTTCAGAGTCATCTCCCTCCCGAACAGTTCGGAGCATATCGATGTCTTCGTCCTCGGGGAGTTCACCAAGAAGGCCGAGAAGCTGGCGTTCGCTCTGATGCAGCGTCTCGATCGACTGGACGAACGCGTACGTTGAGGACTCGAGCCGTTTGAGGAGGTTCAGCTTGTAGAGAGCTTTCAGAGTGCTCCCCGCTTTCGGATTTTTGACTGTGATGTGGGGAAGGTGGAGGGCGTCCATCACGTCGGGAAGCATCCGATATATTGGCTGGTAGGCCGCCGGCAGGGAATACTGTTGCTTGTTGAGTTTCGGCGGCTTGAAGCTCATCTCGAAGTCTTCGCTGTCCTGAATCTGATCTTTGACGTGCTTGCGCGTCCGGAGAACCATCACTTCGTTCAAGATATTCGAAATCTCAGAGGAGTGTCGCTGTAGCTGCTCGGTGATTTCTTGCTGTTCGTCGTCGCCGACCTCCTCTTTCCCGGATGCGATGCGTTTTCGCGTCTCCGAGAGTTCAATATATTCGTCGAACGCATCAAAGTCGAGTGACGCCTTGTTCCGAAGTTCCTCCGGGCTGGTGAACAAGCTGATGAGGTTCTTTAGGTCGGTAGCGCTGTTATTGATCGGGGTCGCGGTCAGCATAATCATCGTCTTTCCGCGGAGCTGCCTGAGATTCGCGTGTCGTCGCGTCCCCTTGTAGTCATTATCGTGGTCCGGATTCGGTCGCCACTTCCCGTAGTTCCGGAACCGGTGAGCCTCGTCGATAAGCAGGACATCGAACTCGTCTTTGAGGTCCTGCACCTCGCCGTAGGAAAGATTCTGGAACTTGCTGATACTCATCACGTCAAGGTGCGTGCCGTCCACCTCTAACCCGAAGTACGGATTGCCGTCTTCGTCAGTGTCGTTCTGGAGTAGGTCTTCCCACTGATCAGTCAGGTTGGCCGGGACAATGAGGAGACAGTGGTCGCCACGTTGGCGGTAGTCGTGGAGGAGTTCACCGCCAATAAATGATTTTCCCAGGCCGACCGAGTCGGAGACGATGCACCCGTTGAACTGGGAGAGCTTCTCCTTTGCACTCTCGTACCCGAGCTTCTGGAAGTAGTACAGTGGGCTGTCACGGATGTTGACGTTCCCACTCAGTTCGTCGTAGGCGAGCAGCTTGTAGAGTTCGAACGGTTGGAGATACGTGCCCAGCTCCTCGGATGACGTCTCCTGGTCGGACTCGTCCTCCTGCTGTTCCTTCCAGTCCTGGTACTCCTCGCTGTTCTCGATGATTCGGATGATCTCCTCACTGAACTCCTCGGCGTTGGCCCACTGGTTGTCGTACCACTCCTCGAACGCTTCGGCCTTGTGTCGATCCTGACTCGTGAGGTTCAGTTCGATGTTGTTCTGGTGGCCGCTCTTGGTGAAGTTCGAGGAGCCGACAACGGTAGCGCATGGGCGGGTGTCTTCATCCCCGTCGTGTTCCCAATCTTCGTCGTCTTCGAGTGGTGCTCGAAATGATGCACCCTTTGCGTGGAAGTAACCGTTTTCAGGATTTCGCACACGGACGCTCACCTCGCCTTCGGCGATAAAGTCTCGTAGCCGGTCCAGTCGGCCGATCTGAGCGTTATTCAGCTCCGAGATGCTTTCTCTCACCTCTCTTTTGAGTTCCTCTTTGAGATTCTGTCCCTCACCGATTTCGTCAGCAGTCCCCCTATTCGTCTGACGGCCCATCAAAATCCGAAGCGGAGCGTGGCCGAGCTCATCGGGGTCAGCCAGGTTTTCAAGGTCTTCCCGGTAGAGGTTAAATCCTGAGAGATAAAAGTAGCCAGTTGCGATACGGCCTTCCTCGATCTGAGGAATAATCCGCTTGTAAGCGTCTTCTAGTGTTCTGTTAGCGTTATCGACAAGCGGAGGAAGTGAGAGCATCGTAATGCCGAGATGTATTCAGTACGCGAACTTAGTGTTTAGTGACCTCCCTACAGAAATAGCACCAGACAATAGCCAATCAAACTGGCCGAAGATCCCGCCAGCGGACGTCAACGGTGTCACCATTAGCGATTTTAACCCGAAAAAGATAGCCCTCTCGTTGATCATCAGTCACAGCCCCCGCATCGTCTGAGATGATCTCAACGACTGTTCCTCGACGTCCATGGAGGCGCTCGTGATCTGGATCTGTCTCGTCCGGGATATCGATTCGGACCGAATAACCGGTTTCGAAGCGTCTCATAGTATTCTCAGCGGGTTTGAATCCTAAAGAGGATAGCTAAGCCGAGCAAGAGGACGCCACCAACACCAAAACCAACCACCGATGGGTCCGGCAGTGATGGGATGAACCTCTTCACTTGGGGAGTAAAAATGAATCCTCCGGCATACCCTCCGACAGATATGTATCCAGCAGCCAATAGGCGGACGAACCACTGTTCCACAATCGTATGTGAGCGGTGGTCAGCATCTTCAGCTGGACGGGGATCAACGATTTCCGGGTCAGGCTTCTCTCGCTTCAAATATCGCCATTCATCGAGATACATACGAACAGGCAGGACCGACTCGATCTCATTCAGGATGGCGTATCGAGCTTTGTTCAGCCGGCGGTATGATTGAAGACTCTGATACCAGAAGTAGCAAATCAGACTGCCGAATCCTGATGCGAAGAGAACGATCGCAGCGTTAGTGGTTGTGAGATTGCCGCGGGCGAGAGCAAAGAGACCGGCCAGTATCGAGGTTAAAATCAGACCGAAAAAGCGGTTCATCTGGACTCGCTGATTGGCTGTCTCGATCGCAACCTCCCCGTAATGTATGTACTGCTCCATCAGTCGATTCTTCTCGTCCTCACTTAGATTAGCCAGCGGTCCAGTTGTAACATCTTCCTCCTCAGATGGCTCAGCAGGGTCCCCTCCAGTGACCTCTTCAGAGTGTTCAGGTTCTGTTTCGGGCGTGTCTCCATCGTCAGTATCGGCGCCATCCTCTGAGAGATCAACCGCCGCTTCGTCGGTTGAATCAGGCATATTCAGCGAGTGCGTCGACAAGCGAGGCCTTTCGCCATCCTACCTGAGTATCTGCGACTTCTTGGATTTTCTCGGGGACCTTCGATTGTCCCTCTGGAATGATTGCGATCACCGGCTTGTCCAGTTCATCGGCGAGTTCCAGCTCCTCCGGGATCCAAGTGCTGTGAGCACCGTACATTCCACTACTTACGACGACAACCGACGCCGTTTTCATCTGGTTCCAGAGTTCAGAACGAAGGGCAGACTCGGTATCCACGGGCAGGGGGTCAGTTGAAGGGACACTATGATTCTGCCACTTGAGCGACGGAACCTCATCAAGGAAATCAACGATACGCTCGTAGTGTTCGTCGTACTCCCACGAGTGGGAGACAAAAACGTTGTACTGCTTGTCCTCAAGTCGAGTTGCAGCGCGTGCTAAGCGAGGGAGTGATTGCCCAGTATTTCCGCCTGAGGAGGAAGAGGACTCTTGAGTCGACGAGCCTGCAGAGGCAAAGGCTTCCAGCCCTTTGTAGGCAGCATATAGGAGCAAAGCACCGCCAGCGATTTTTTGTCCAGACGAGAGACCCTGCTGGTTCTGAGTGTCGGTAGAACTGCGGCTCAGGGAATTGTCTGTCAGGACAAGGCCCGACTGTTGGTCATTCGGCTCGAAGAGCGATGGTTGAGAGGAACTGAGCTCAGGGAGACTGTTATCCCCAGATTGCGTTACTGTATAAACGGGGCCGAGTTCTCGAACGGTGAACTCCTTTCCGAGATCGTTCCCTTTGTAGGTCGGCAGTAGGCGGTCTCCATCATCGCGATAGAATCCGGTAGGTAGATCGTTAACAGCTGACTTCAGAACGAATCGAACAGCTGATTCGGGGTTTGGACTGCCACGAATATCATCAAACGCAGCCTCCCAGGTGGTTTTCAATGGGGAGGAGGTGTCTTGGCTCATAACCGTATGAACAATCCGTTTTTAAATAGTATAAGTTCTTCCCCCCTGGAATATCGGCAGATTTGGATTCCGCATCAGAGAGGACCATAGTACTAAACGGGTAAGCCGTCAACAATTCGCATATAGTTATGAGCTTCAACAGCAGATCTTCAAGCAACCGTCGGAGCGAATACCGACTGTTCATCTCGCACTCTTGGGAGTACAGCGACGAGTACAATCGGATGGTAGAACTACTTCGCGACTACCCGAATTTCAGTTTCCGGAACTACTCAGTACCGAAGGTGGATGAGATCGATGCTGACACCGAAGAGGAGCTGGAACAGGCGCTCCGGGAAGACCAGATCAAGCCAGCTACGGTCGTAATAATACTCGGGGGAATGTACGTAGCACACAGCAAATGGATCAAGAAAGAAACTATTTTAGCTGAAATCGAGAGTAAGCCTATTCTGGGTGTTACACCGCGCGGAAACGAGCAGATGCCCAATTTCGTTGAAGACCACGCAGATCAGATCGTGGGTTGGCAAGGAAAGAGTGTGGTAGAGGGAATTCGAGACCTGGCTGATTGAGTTGATGAGAGCGTGGATGAACTATTGAGGGAGAGTCTGGCTACCCTCGAGACTGTTTCCAACTCCGCGAATCGGGTAGAGTTCAATCGCTTCGTACTCACCATCACCGTCAATATGCCCCAGTTTTGAAAACAGAGATCGGCTCTTGTCGTTCGGTTCGTCGATGTAGTAGACACCATCCTCGCAGTACTCCTGGCACCAAGTCTGAATCAATTCCTCAGCAATCCCTTGGCGCCGGTAATGATCGCGGACATACAGCTGTCGAAGAACCTGTATTCCATCCAGCTCTTCCCAAGTGACGTATCCAGCCGCGTCGTCATCTCGAATATAGAGCAATCCCTGGTGGTTCTCAGGGATATGTCGGGCAAAAGAAGAACTCGTGTCACCACCATAGCTAGTCATCGCGCCGATGACTCGTTCTGTTTTGTCTATTGGTCGACCATCAGAATACACGAGAAATGAATCTTCGGCACCGATCTCCACGATGTCATCCGGAGTCGAATCCGTGAAGAGCCACTCAGCACTGAACACCTCGTCGAGATTAACTCTACGACCCTGATACTCGATACCGTATAGGCTCATACAGTTATGGCAGCGAAATTCTGCTGATTCCTCGATTTCGGACATTCCCGGAACACGCCCGATTGACGGGTCGTCAATCCCCGAACATTCGCAGTCCTGTCTAAGTTCCTCGAATTTGTCTCCTTTCCCCGATTGACTGTACGGGACAAACCCCATCTTCCAATGCTCCTCTAACTTCTCACCGAGTTCCTGAGCGAGTTTTCGGACTATCCTCGCGTCTTGCCCCACAAATGCAACAACTGCATCAAGGAGGTCGTCTACGTGAATAATCGGCTCCTCGGACAGCTCGTATTCTGTGAGCAATTGCCAGCCATTAGGTGCCCGGTAGATCATCCTAAGATCATCTTCATAGAGAAGGGAAACAGCGACGACCTCAATCCCGTCATCAGCTTCGATATAGAGAGGAATCGTTTGTTCAATCTCCTCACGTTGAGCAAGAGTTTCGAGCCAAGAGTAATCCCCGAGACCCGCAGGAAGAGGAATATTCAAGCTCATTTCTATCCGAAAATCGCTCTGTTACGTTATAAATGATAGGTGACCAGCACTATGTAGATATATAAAACCTGCTTACCACAAGACGGAATATGGAAACCAAGCGGATCGCTGAAGTGGTAGAAAATATAAATTATTCTTATCTCTTACCAGCGATTCAGCGCGAATTCGTCTGGGAAACGAGTGATATAGTCGATCTGTTTGATTCCCTGTTACGGGACTATCCGATCGGTGCTCTTCTTCAGTGGAACCTCTCAGCCGAGGAAGCACAGGCTCAGCCCAAATATCGCTTCGTCACCCACTACGTCGACGAACCGAACTTCCCCCAATCACTCACGACCCCAACCCATCGAAACCCTCCACACAATTCTGAAGATCCACTCCCCTCACCGGTGAAGCTGGTTCTCGACGGCCAGCAACGGCTGACCGCACAATATCGGCCTCACCGGATCGTTCTACGAACGGAAACACAATCATCCCCGAAACAAGGCCAGTTCGTGGGTCCAGAAGCGCCTCTATCTCAATCTCCTCTCCGACCCGCAGACAGTGGACTCGGAACTCGGCAATAAGTACGATTTACCAGAACCCGCTGCTGCCGGCGCTGCTCAGCATCGATCTCGAACAGGAGGCCCGCCTCGACGACCATGAGGAACGCCTAGCAGAGCTTGAGCAACGGCTTTCAGAAACTGTGGTTGAACAGCAGCAATCGTCCGTCGAACCTGATACTAGAGATTCAGAGTGACGGAGTTGAGAACAATCGCCTGATGGGCTCGTTGCTTAGTGAGGGTACGTGGAGGAAGACATGCGGATTAGTTTCTACGGCGGGTTACGACCGGCATTAAGTGGCTCATACGAGTCGGTGTGGTAGGCGACCCGCCAAAGTTTGAGGACCGCACGAGTGACCAATTCTTCGGGAGACTGTGTGATACAGGATGCTTCGACTTCGTCTGGGTCAGAACTCGCATTCGGCAGTGGATGGTAGTGTTCTAATCCGGGGACGTGAATGTAGTCTCCTGCGTGTGGATGCTTTCCCCAGCGTAGATTCACTCCTTCCGTGTCCGTGTAGTGGAACTTGTAATCATCTCGTGTCGTCCATTGGATGTCGATTCGAGCTTCGTTGGCCCCACACAACCCGTCGTCAAACACAACTTTGAGGACGGATGGATGGAGGTAGTCGTCAAGCTCAGCTGTCGCAAGCGGCTCCATCCTCTCGACGACGTCACGAATCGTCAGTAGCGCTGGGCGATCCGTAGCTCCCCGGAGAGTATGAGGTTCCGCTCGGTCAGGAGTATCCTGCATTACTCAGGCAGGGACGCTGTCATCAGTCGGGCGACGATCGGTGTCGACGAACTGCTCGGCGTTCCCAATCGAGAGGGCAGCGTTCGCAAACGCGAGATTCCGCCGGAGCGTCTTCCACTCACGAATTGTCTCTGGGTCGATCTCTTCCTGTGGGGATCCAGTCTCAGTAAGAGCCTGGTTCGTCTGCTCGACCGCTAATTCTTCTGGCGAGTCGACACCGAATTCGGACCGGTACTCGGTGAGCTGCTCGCGCATCTCCTGGATTCGCGTCACGAGTTCGTCGGTCGAGACGTGGTCAAGGATGTCGGCAGCCTGTTCGACGACGAGTGATTCAGGTGAGCGACGATAGAGCGTGCCGCCCTGTTCGCCAGGTTCCGTCTCGACGAATCCTTCGTCAGCGAGTGTGTTCAGGTGCTTTCGAGCGGTCTTTGGAGCAGTCCGTGCATCATCAGCTACGGCATCAGCTGAGACGGGGCTGTACATATGCGCGACGACATGTCGAATGCGTTCGTAGGGCGTTGTTTCAGCCTCCCACTCCTCACCGACCGCTTCGTTGATGTCTGCAAACTCCGCTGGCGGGTTTCGGTCGGTCATGTGAAAACGAACGAGTCGGGGGAACATAGTTCTTTGGAGGACATCTATGTTCCCTTAGAGAGTATGCCGGCAGACTCCAGTTGAGCGAATCCCGGAAACCGTTCCGGAAGTGAGGAAGTACAAAGTAACAACCAGGAAATGCCCTTAGAGAGGGTCTTGGGATCATACGTTGAAATTCGAAAACGACACGCCATCGCTTATCGGCGATTCGAACGTCATAGAGACCTAGATGCCGTTCACAATCGACATCCTGGACGACGGCCGCGTCCTAAAGTGGGAGGCGACCACCGACGGTGCCGTCGTAACAGAACGAGACAAATACACCCCGCGTTTCTACGTCGCCCCTCGCGACCCAGCGTCCGACCTCGACCTCACAACACTCCAGTCGGTGTACGACCAGCACCCGGACGTCGTCGCGACCGAGACGGTTGCGCGACGGCCGAGCTTTCGACGAGACGAGGAACCAGTCCTCGCGGTCGACATCGACCACATCGACCGCGTCACTCCACTCGCCCGGCAAGCGCGCCAGCTGTCAGCCTATCCAGTCGGGGATCTCGCTTGTTTCAACGTCGACTTCTCGCGAGAATTCCGGTATTGTCTGGAGACCGGCGCCGATCCGACGCCGGCGAGCGAGCTGTCGACGCTCCGGCTCAGCGTCCCGGTGACCGAAACGAGCAACGACATCTACGAGAAACTGTCCGTCGCCGGCGACACCGTCACCGGTTCGCCGACGGATATCCTGACCGCCGTCCAAGGGGCACTCGAAGCGCACGATCCGGATGTCCTGGTCTGCTCGACCAGCGAGATCGTCCCGACGCTGTACGAGATGGCGACGGCTACCGGCATCGACGACTTCTCGCTGAGTCGGTGGCCGGACGTCGATTACCAGCAGCTCGCGAGCCGGTCGACGTACTCGAGCTACGGCCGCGTCGGTCACTCGCCGGCGCGGTACAATGTCCCCGGCCGAGCAATCATCGACGAGTCGAACACGTTCTTCTACGGGGAGACGAACCTCGACGGCGTCCTCGACCTCGTGTCGCGCTCGAAAAAGCCCGTCCAGGAGCTCGCGTGGGCGTCGATCGGGAACGTGCTCACGGCGATCCAGATCTGCGAGGCCCACGACCGCGGTGTCCTCGTCCCGTGGAACTCCTGGCGTCACGAGTTCTACAAGCCGATGGGGACGCTCCACGACGCCGACCGTGGCGGCTTCATCTTCGCACCCGAGGTCGGCCTCCACGAGAATGTCCACGAACTCGACTTCTCCTCGTTGTACCCGAACATCATCTGTACCCGGAACGTCTCGCCGGACGTCATCCGGTGTGACTGCCACAGCGACCGCGACGACGTCCCCGGCCTCGGGTACTCGATCTGCGACGACCGGGGCTACCTCGTCGACGTGCTGCAGCCGATCATCGACGCGCGCGACGAGATCAAGGCGGCCATCCGTCGCGAGAAGGATCGGGACGACCCCAACGAGGACCGACTGGCAGAACTCGAGGGGCGGTCGGGAGCACTGAAGTGGATACTCGTCGCCTGCTTCGGCTATCAGGGGTTCAGTAACGCGAAGTTTGGCCGCATCGAGTGCCACGAAGCAATCAACGCGTTCGCTCGCGAGATTCTGCTGACGGCGAAACAGCGGCTGGAAGCTGGCGGCTGGCGCGTCGTCCACGGCATCGTCGACTCCATCTGGGTGACCCCAGACCCCGACATCGACGACGAGGACCGCGAGGACCTCGAGATGCTCGCGACGGAGATCACGGAACGCGTCGAGATTCGGCTCGAACACGAAGCCCACTACGACTGGGTGGCGTTCGTCCCGCAGCGCAAGAGCGACGCTGGCGCGCTGACGAAGTATTTCGGCAAAGTGGCTGGCGAGGACGAGTTCAAGATCAGAGGCATCGAAGCCCGACAGCGTTCGACTCCGCCGTTCATCGAGGACGTCCAGTGGGACTGTCTCGATCGGCTCGATGCCACCCGGTCACCGGACGCGGTACTCGGACGGCTCGAACGAGCTATCGACGAACTGCAGGCGGGCAACGTAGCAGTGGAGCGGCTCGTCGAGCGGAACCGTGTCTCGAAGCCCCTGGAGGGCTACTCACAGAATACTCAGAACGTGGCCGCCTTGAAGCGAGCCCGCGAGCAGGAACTGGCAGTCCACCCGGGCCAGGATATCGAGTACGTAGTCGCCGACGACGAGAAATCCTCTCGAGACCGGGTGGCCCTCGCCCACGAGGAGATCGAGACCTACGACGCCTCGTACTACGAAACGCTGCTGGTCAGAGCGGTCGAGAGCGTGCTGTTGCCGCTGGGGTGGGAACGGACAGACGTTCGCCGGGAGCTCGCCGAGACACGGAAGATGACGGTCACAGCCTTTGCGCGGCTTGGCGAGAAGTAGATCGCAATGACGAGCAAAGACGGATATATAGGTTGTTCCCGAGATTGGTGTGTGAAGACGGTATATCGTCTTAGACCCGTCTAAACACATGCATGGTGGTCTACTTCAGGAGTTGCGAGTCGACTAGACGAGCTATCAGCGAGGTCACCTCGCGGTCGTTACTGTCCCACCCCTCATTGCCGCTGTAAGAAGAACTCGCAATGGTGACCGGCGGTGGCGATCGAGACTCGATCACCCCTCGTTGCCGCTGTAAACAGATGAGGCGTTCCCAGATCCTAAACGGAATTGTGCTGTGACCTGTGAACAGAAGGTCTCAAGAAGCGGATACGGGATTGATCAGAACACATTTTCTGCACGGAGAAGCAGAAAGTCGGTGAGAGCCCCCCACCCCTCGTTGCCGCTGTAAACTCAGATCAAGCGTGTACCAGCTCGTAGAATGAAAGAGGACCCCTCGTTGCCGCTGTAAATCTCCCACCAACAAGCGCAAGAAGCCGTTTACCTCGAATAATGAGTTAGATGAATGCTTCTCAGAACCATTGGTACCAGTAACCTTAAGTCATATTGCGTTGTATCCTACCTCACTGCAATTCGGCATACAGGAACGCCGTACTTGTTCGGCGTGTACTAGCCGAAATACCGGGTTAGAGTGCCTCGTTCTATAACCTCTAAATTCCGTGGTTGGATGTCGTATGCGTTAAGGATCGTTTCGAAGAACCTCCGTTTCCCGTCTCTCCCGATCTCGGTTTACAGCGGCAACGAGGGGTGGGGGACTCATCTCATACCTCGTTTACAGCGGCAACGTGGGGGCACTGTTTTTTAGAAGCTCTTCACAGACGTGGTTATAGTGCTGTATAAGGCTGCTTTTCGAGTTCACTTCGGCACTCCGGTGTGTTTACAGCGGCATTCCGGTGGCAAAGATTCATAACGCATGCGCTACACGACGCTGTATGAGCAAATCGGGCTCCTTCTTCGGCGGTCCCGATCTCATTTTTGCCGACAAGGAACTTCTCCGAGTGAGCCATCTGCCGACCGGTGACCGGATTATCGGACGCGACACCCAGCTCCAGGAACTCGCGAACGCGATCAAAGACGCGGAGCACGGACGCACGCCGAACAACGTCTTAGTGTACGGCAAGACGGGGACCGGCAAGAGTCTCTGTTCGAAGTACATCACGCGTGACCTCGCGGAGGCGGCCGCGGATAACGGCATCTCGGTCGGAATCGCCTACGTCGACTGCTTCCAGGACTCGACCGAAACACAGGCAGTGCAGGCTATCGGGGAGTCCCTGAATACGCCCGAGACGACCATCTCCGTTCCGCCCTCCGGTCTCAGTACGTCGGACTACTACCACCGCCTCTGGGAAATCCTCGATTCAGAGTACGATGTCGCCATCATCATCCTCGACGAGATCGATAAGCTTGAGGACGATAGTGTCCTGATGCAGCTTTCTCGGGCTACTGAAGCGGAGAAGGTTCAAGACAGTACCTTGGGCATTATCGGGATCAGTAACAAGATCCGGTACAAGGAAACCCTCGATGAACGTGTCAAGTCGAGCCTCTCAGAGCGTGAATGCGTCTTCCCCCCGTACGACGCGAATCAGCTTCGGAATATCCTCTCCTCGCGGGCGGACGCGTTCCGTGATGGCGTTCTCGGCGATGAAGTGATCCCGAAAGCGGCCGCGTTAGCCGCCCGCGAACACGGTGACGCCCGGAAGGCGATCGACATCCTTCGCTACGCTGGTGAGATCGCGGACGAAGAAGACGACGACACCGTCCGGGTCGAGTATGTGGACGAAGCCCACGATCGCGAGGAACAAGCTCGCCTTTCCGAGCTGATCGCGAAACAGCCCGAACACTCGAAGTATCTCCTCCAAGCACTGGCCTTAGAGGTCCAGCAAGCGACCGGGGATAATCCGGCCATCCCTACGAAGACCATCTTCGGAACGTATCAGGTACTCTGTGAACGCGAGGGTGCGGATCCGCTCAAAATCCGGCGCGTCCGCGACCTCCTGTCGGAGTTAGCCTTCCTCTCGTTGATCGAGCAGGAGCGCAAGGGCCGTGGAAAGGCCAAGGGGGCGCATACGGTGAACCAGCTGGTTGACGAACCGGAACTGGTCGTGGAAGCCTGCAAGTCGGCGTAGTTAGTCGATCGCTCGCTTGTGACTGCGTTGAGGGTTTCCCCAGTCCATGGGTTTGGAACCGTTACTCACTCGGGTTAACCGGGCCCTTGTACTTGGAATGAACTGTATCGATAAGCAACTAAAACACGGACACACCCCTCATTTCCGCAACTCGGAGGCGGTGGCATGCCTCATGCCACAAATACGCACGAGTGACACACCTCGTTTCCGCAACTCCGACTCGGTAGCACACCTCATTTAGATCGCAAGTCGAGGGGTCACCCCTCGTTTCCGCAACTTCATCTGCCACAGAGGTAGCTAGATCTGAGAAGTTCGAGAGAATAGATTATCGACGAGTTCGGAGCTGGAAGACAACATGATTGTCTCGTGAACTCCTCTGGGGACAAGCCCTAGGTACTCGACCTACTCCGCCTATAGGAATGAAACAAGGAATAGACGGGGGAGACACACCCCTCGTTTCCGCAACTCCATACGAGCTGAAAGCCTATCAGCTACTACTGATACACGGACGGTATAAAGACATGAGAGATTCAGCAGCAAACGATCTCTCGACATACTGAAAACACAAGAAGGCATGCGGTTGCTGCGCTAACAACAACTAACCGCTTTCGTAAATTATTTATTAATGCGATCATGTCAAGTTGAGGAACCCCGGGGATATGGATAGATCGACCGCGTTCGGGTTTCTACTCACCCCCCTCCCGTCTATACTCGTGAGTTGCGGAAATGAGGGGTGGGTGGGGTATAAATAACTCTCCCAGTTCAGGAAGTTCCAGAAGGGGTGGATTTTTGCAAACGAGCGGGCTCTCATGGAGGAATGGGTTCCGGAACGGCTCCCCGAACGAGAGTCGGAACTTGAGGCGATCGCCAAAGGATTTCGAACGACCATCCGGTCGGGGATCGAGCCGAAGAACGTTCTCATCTCGGGGAAAACGGGACAAGGGAAAACCGTCACCGCTCGGGTTGTCCTTCAGGAGCTTCACGACTACTGCCAACAACAGAACATCGCACTCACGACGTATGAGGTGTCTCTGAAGGATGTCTCGACCGCATGTCAGGCGGTGGGAAAGTTGCTCGTCGAGTTGGAACCAGAAACCGACGAGCGGCCGAAAGGCTTGTCTCTGACCGATTTGAACGACCGGCTCTTCCGACGGCTCGATGAGATCGGGGGGTACGTCGTCTTCTTCCTCGACGAGATCGACAACCTCGGTGCGGATGACGATCTGCTGTACCAGCTCCCACGCCCCCGTTCAAACGGTTATATTACGGACGCTCACGTCTCCGTCATCGGGATCTCCAATGACCTCCAGTTCTCCGAGCAACTCTCCGCGAAGACGCGGGACAGTCTGTACGAGAACGAGGTCCACTTCGATCCCTATGACGCGACTGAGCTGCGCTCCATCCTCGATCAGCGTGTCTCAGTTGCGTTCAAGCCCGGAACCGTCAACGAATCTGTCCTCCAGCTCGCGGCCGCGTGGACCGCGAAGGACACTGGTTCCGCACGGCAGGCGATTCGTCTTTTGCATGAGGCAGGTGACATCGCATGTGTCGAAGGGTCTGAAACTGTCACGAAGGAGCATCTTGAGGAGGCACGCGACGAACTCGAGGACATCAATATCGTCAACAAACTCCAAGATCTGACGATCAATGACCAGGCACTCCTGCTGGCTCTCGCGATTCTCGAGTCGCGAAACGCGACGCCTGCCCAGACGAAGGAGATTTACTCCGAGTACAAACGCGTCACGAATGCAGTCGATATCGACCAGTTGACGGCTCGCAGTATTCGTGACAAGCTCACCAACCTCGACACGTACAACCTGGCGATGGCACACAAGAAAACCGGCGGCCGCGAGGGTGGTGAGTACTACGTAACCGAGCTCCGTGTGAACCTGGAATCGTTGCTCGAAGGGTTTGATCGGGTTGACCGGTTTGACGATATCGTCTCCGACATCGAGTCATTCAGCAGCCAAAGCACGCTGTCCGGGTGACGGCCGCGTGTCGGTCGCTACACGGAGTAGAAGGAACTACGATACGCAGGTTGTCTACGATGTTGCAAGACCCGTGCTGACGGTCGCCGACGTTGGGAGGACCGACTCCTGAAGTCGTTGTTTGTGGTGGGACCGGCTTCGTGTCTCGCGGAACCGTGGAATCGTTCCCGGCTGGAGGTCATCAGCGATTGATCCTGTCCCCTTGCTGGTCTCTCTTCACTCGCTTGGATTGACAGGCCCTTTGTACTTCGACTTCACCTGGTCTCCTTCCCTCCATTGCCAGTAGTTGTAGCGGTTATCGTTGATCTCTTTGACCGTGAGGGTTGCTCTCGATGGGACGTCTTCCGGGAGGTCATCCACCTCCTCGTCGACCGCGTCTTCGTCGGGTTCCTCTTCGGTACGGTCTCCCTGCTCGCGGGACTCCGCAAGTTCTTCGGCGTACGCTGCGACCTGCCGGAGTACCGCTGGCGAGCAGCCGTCGAGCGTCTCGACGACATCGGTGGGGAGATCCTCGGGAGGTGTTGGGTAGTTATCGGCCATCGGCGCTCGACCTGTGTTAACCAACAATGCCGTCCATAAGCATAGCTGTGTTGGTTAAGATGATTGTGAGAACGCTCCGCACCGGGTCCCGCGGACGACTCCGGGGATCGCGGCCGTCCGCGACCGGCGCCGACCGCGGGCCGGTCCTACTCGTCATCTTGGGGCTCTCTCTCGACAACGTGGACCTCGACGTGATCTTCCGGACACCCGGCCTCGTGTTCCCCGCTAACGGCACCACAGATGGGACATTCTTCGCGACCCATGTACCGCTCGAGGTCGTACCTGAGTCGGCTCACTGTCGGTTCTCCTTGCTTCCACCGTGCCCGCGGCCCGCTGCGTGCTTGCCGGTGGACAGGTTCTTGGTCTCCAACGCTGCCCCATACTGAACATCTGCACGCTCGGCCGCGTTGGTGTTTGTTCGGAGCCAGGTTCGAGCCTCCGCGACGGCTGTCTCGATCTGCATCGTGTCCCAGTGGTTGTCCCATGTGGGCGCATCCGCCACGACGAGTTCACACAGCTCCGCGAGCCGCTCGCGAGCACGTTGCTCGATGGCGTGACTGAGCACGCTGCGTTGTTCGTCGAGTTGTTCCGCCGTCTCGTCGTCCGCAAGCTCCCGACGTCGCGTGTCGACCGCGTACTGCAGCCGGGCGCTCGCTTCCGCCAGGTGAACGAGCTGGTCATCCGCGGTGAATCGGTCGTGAATGACGTTGCTGAGCAGAACCGAGTCAAAGCTCGCGACGGCCGCGGAGACTTCGCGAGAGAGACGCTTCTCCGCGTCACGGGACAGGTTCTTCATCAGGCGATCACTCCCGGGTGGCTGGTCTCACGGTGACTGTGTCCAGCACGGCTGATCCCGCGGCCGCGGTCGGTACTAATGCCTCGCCAGCCTTCGCGGCCGGCTGCTCGCTGTCCACCGGACTGAACCGTTGTGCAACTTTCAGTACTCATGGTTCTCTGGAGGCCTGTCTGCGCCTCCGCCCCTCCGCGGGCGCGCAAAAACACCACGAGCGGTGCCGAGACTAGACCCGTTTGTGACCGCTCCGCTTCGACGAGCTGTAACAAATCTCGAAGCTTATTTATAAACAAGTTTCGTACTATGTTACACCGTGCTCCGGCGCATCGAACTCGAGGTCCTCGCCACGGTCGACCGCGGCGACACGATCTCCGAGCTCGCGACGAAGCTCGACCACAGCGAGAGCTACCTCTCTCGTGCCGTCGGCGACCTCGTCGAGAAGGGGCTCGTCTACACGGAACGCGACGGCCGCCGAAAACGAGTCATCCCGTCGGATGCTCGCGCCGTCGAGCTCTATCAGGACCTCGTTCGTCAGCACTCCCACATCGAGTTCCCCGAGCTGCTGACCGGCAAGGCACTCGAGGTGCTGTACTACTTCAACCAGCCGCGAACGGTCTCCGAGATCGCCGACCGGAGCGACAACTACCGCAACACGGTCAACCGCGTCCTCAAGCGGTTTCGCGACCGTGGGCTCGTCGGGACCGTCGACGGCTATTACGAGTTCAACGCCGACTTCGACCGCCTCCACGAGTTCGCCCGTGAACTCGCACACCATCTGCATCGTCAACGCCTCGAAGCCGTCGCCCCGAAGGGCACGATTCTCTGGGAAGACTACGACGAATTCCTCGCCCAGACCGAGACGGAGATCGACGTGGCGGCGTTCCACGAAACCGGCCTCGCTCGATTTGCAGCCTTCGACCTCCAGTTTCTGCTCACCGGCCACCGCTACTACGTCTACTCCGAGGAGCTCGACGCAGTCTCGCCGGCGGCACTCTGCTGTCACACGCTGTTAATCGACGACGGCAGTCGCCACCGTTCGTACTGTCTCCTCCTGCTCAGCCACGTCGACGTCGACGAGGCGGACCTCCGAGAGCAGGCGGCGAAGTATGGCCTCGAAGACGATATCGACGCCTTGCTGCGCTACCTCGAGACGCACGGCGAGGTCGACGACGAGCGACTCCCGGAGTGGGACGAGTTTCAGGAGCTGGCGGCTGACTACGAGGTGGATCTACTGTAAAATCGACCGACGGTTCGGCTGGTCAGTAGCTTCGAGACGGAGATCCTGGTCTCAGGGAGTGAGCGAAGCGAACGAATCGGAAGAAGACGCTGAAAACCCTCGACATAGACCACAGACTGTTCTCAATATTCTCCCAATGTTGATAAACCATTAGGCACACATCTGACGTATGGAAGTGCGGCGTACCGTCCCGGTTAAACTCGACGTGGACATCGACGAGGCCGCGCTTCTTCGCGAGACTGTAGACGAATTTCTATGGGCTGCCAACTACGTCGTAGACCACGCCTGGCAGGGCGAATACAAGATCACGAGCAAGGCCCAGCTGCAGGAAGAAACCTACGACGACGTGCGCGAGCAAACGCGGTTGCACGCCAACCTCGTCCAGAACGCTCGCAACAAGGCCGCCGACGCCGTACAGAGCGTCGTCGCCCGCTGGAAACAGGGCGAGTACGCGAGCAAGCCACACCTCTCGAAGCCAACGGTCGTCTACGACAAGCGGTGTGCGACCTTCCACGACCAGTACGTGTCGCTGGCAACCGTTGACGGGCGCATCGAGATCGAGTACGTCCTTCCCGACGACAATCGTGATACACCCCACAGTCGGTATCTCGACAACGACGATTACGAGGTGACGGGCGCAGAATTGCACCTCAGGGACGGCGAGTGGTTCCTTCATCTACGCACAAAGGCGGAGGTGGAGTCTGACACGCCAGAACAGGCAACAACCGAGCACAGTACAGTCCTCGGCGTTGACCTCGGTGTGAACCAACTTGCTGTCACTTCAACAGGCACCTTCTGGAGCGGTAGCGAGTTCGACCATTGGCGCCAGGAGTACGAGAAGCGGCGGGCCTCGCTCCAGCAATGTGGTTCGCGCTACGCCCACCGAAACATCCAGTCGGTCGGACGGAAGGAGACAGGCCGGTTCAACATGATGCTCCACCGGATTGCCGACGGAATCATAGATGAAGCCGCCGAGAACGGAGTCGCAGTCATCGCATTCGAGGAGTTGACCGGTATCCGTGACCGACTGCCAGAAGCGTCGTGGGGGCACAAGTGGGCGTTCGAACGATTGTACGAGTACGTCGAATACAAAGTCGAATTGCACGGTATCGACGTGGTACAGGTTGATCCGGAGAATACGTCTCGCCGTTGCTCTGAGTGTGGGTTCACCCACCCGGACAACCGTGACGGTGAGGACTTTTTGTGCCTGAAGTGTGGCTACGAAAACCACGCCGACTACAACGCTGCGAAGAACATCGGCTTGCGGTATCTCCGTCGTAACCAAACTGGAGGCGGCGGAGGCGCACCCGTAGGCGTGCGCCTGAATCGCGGGATGTTGAACGCGAACGGAGGGTATGAACCTCCTGCCGGAGATTCCGGCCAGAGTGGGAGTCCACGCGAAAGCCCCACCCACAACGAAGCGAGGTCGTCAGACCGAGCAAAGTAGGGTGCAGCAGCTTACCAACGAGGATATCTTCCTGTTCAAGGCGATCGCAGGCCGCGACGACGACATCGAGGACATGAATATGCTCGTGCAGGCCGGCCTCGATTACGACGTCGTCCGAGATGAACTCGAAGCCCAGATCGAACGCCTGGGGGACGATCAGTTTGCTACGTTCGCGAACGAGGCCCTGGTCGAACTCGAGGAGCGGTACGGAGTGACCACGCCTATCGAGGCCCGCGTCCAGGAGCTCACGAATAGGTACTACCGGGGGCTCGAAGTCCTCCAGGCACTCGACGAGCCGATGACCATCGACGAACTGGCCGACGAACTGGAGCTGGATACCGACGAGGTTTACGACCGGCTCGCGTATCTCTCATCATTCGACCGGGTCCGTCGAGATGGCGACACAGTCCGTCCCGTCGAGTAAATAACTCCCAACATCGTTACCTCGAACTGCAACTGATGGCGGCTGTCATCATCTAATGAGTCGCGGGTACATCAAGCACGTACGTACAGAGGTCAAAAACGAGGAGACACGCAGATAAAGTCTCGTTACTCACGAACTGGGGGTAACTATCGTCAATTACGGCTTTTGATATGGCGACCGACCCGTTCAAGCCCTTCTTCGAGTTCATCAGTGTGGAGACCGAACCCAATTCGGAACCGGTTCGGATATCCAAAGACATCACCGGGCGCAAGAACGACGCTCTCGGCTTTAAACACTGACCGACAAAACTCCTTCCCAGTCTCGAACCCGTCGGGAATGGTCGGAAAGCCGTTTACGCCCGTCGGCTCAAACCAGTCGAGATCGTGGCGCTCAACGAACTCGGCGACGAGGTCCCGATTCGACTTCGCGTGAGTACGGTTTGCTTCGAGAATGTCGGCTTCTTGCTCACCGAGTGCCTGCTGAGCGATGTGCTGACCGAGCAGCGGCGGTGAAATCGTCGTATAGTCCTTCCATTTCCGTACCGTGTCCGCGAGTTCTCTGTCCGCGACGACCCACCCAAGACGTGCGCCCGCGAGGCCGTACGACTTCGAGACGCCAGCGGTCGAAATCGCTCGTGGCCCGAGTGACGCAGCCGGGGCGTGCGGATCGTCGGCAAGCATCCGGTACACCTCATCGACGAGGAGGTACGCATCGTTCTCCTCGACGAGGTCGTACAACGCTTGCATCGTCTCCGGCCCGAGGTACTTCCCCGTCGGGTTGCTCGGGTTGGTGAGGACGACTAACTGAGTATCCAGGCGCATCGCGTCCGCGACAGCATCGACGGAGAGGTTCCATTTCGGAGGTTCGGTTCGGACTTCAGTCACGTCACCGATAGCGGCAGGGACGCTCGCAAGTGACTGATAGGTCGGTGAGACGACGACGCTGTGATCCCCGTCGCTGAGAAGCCCCATGAAGGTGAGGTAATCCGCCTCCTGTGTGCCGCACGTAAGAACGACCTCTTCGGGATCACGGTCGTACCGCTCAGCAATGTCTGCTCTGAACTCTGGAGATCCATCCGTAGGAATCACGTAGCCGAGTTCACCGACGTCGAGGTCGAAACGGTCGACAGGGAGACTCCGAACGCCACTTTCGGCGAGCATCAGGTCGGCGTCCGGTTCGTATTCGTCAAGCCACCGTTCCAGTTCAAAAGGGGGCAACTCCATGTGAGAACATTCTCAGAGAGAAGTATATACCCTCTGTATCAAACAGAGCCATCCTGAATAACTCTATATTGTAAAGTATCGTGGTACATCGCACCTGTCTAACGGTTGTCAAAGCGGCAATAATGTTGAACACATTGGATTTCAGCAGAGCCGTCAAGCAGGTTTTATCCAGCAAGCCCGAACGGTCGGTATCATGCGGGAATTCGTCTTCACAGTTGAATACGAGAAGGGGGCTGACGGGGTGATGGATCTTTTCATCGACAATCCGGATCTGTATGCCCGGTCGATGGAGATCAGTGCGACCAACGAGGCGGTGTGGGGTATTGAGAAGGTCGTCGGCCCCGCTGCTGTCCTCGACGAGTTCGACGACGCACTGGAACGCGTCGCTGATTCTCCGGGCACAACCGGAATGTGTGGGGCACCCGTGACTGAATACGAATACACGATCCTCTCGTCGAATGCGGAATCACGGAAGATTCACTGGCTTCGCCGGGAAGGTGATGGTTCACGGTCGATTCCCTTGGTCGCGGCGAAGCACATCGGCGAGGGGTTGATAATGCGCACGGAGCGGCGTGGCGACCAATACCGGTGGCGGATGCTTATCGACGGGACAGTATCAGCGATTCACGAGGATGTCCGAGCGAATCTGCGAGAGGGGTTGTTGCTTACTGTTGAACGACTTGGCACGCCGCCGTGCTTGCTCGAAGACGGTCGCGTCCAGCAAACCCTCACGCCCGAACAGAAGTCTGCGCTTGAAGCAGCAATCGAACGTGGGTACTACGAAGAGCCACGGCAGCAATCGGTAGCGGAAATCGCCGAAGACGTCAGTGTGTCACGGTCGACGTTCCAGTACCGTCTCAACCGAGCGGAGGCGTGGTTGGCACAACAGTTCGCCTCCGATTCGCTCGACGTCGACCTCGACGTAGATCTCGATCCCGAGGACATCGAGTTCATCCAGTAGACAGCACGTCGAACTCCTCGACGGTTGGAATATGTCGAAGTAAATCCCACCCCGATGTCTCTCGTAGGCCCGAGTATGGCAACGACTGGTGCGAGTGTTCAGCTGATTCGCAACGCGACTATCCTCCTGGACGTCGGTGACACGACGTTCCTCGTGGACCCGATGTTCACGCCGCAGGGTGAGATGCCGACGGTGACAGACAACCCGGCAGTTCCAGAGTTCCTCACCACGGCGAATCAGGACCGGAATCCGCTTGTTCCGCTGCCTGACGTTGATCTCACCTACGACGCAGTGGTAGTCACGCACCGTCACCCCGATCACTGGGACGAGGCGGCCAGAAAGGAACTCGATGCCGGCGTTCCGCTGTTCTGTCAACCCGAGGAGGCCGACGCCTTCACTGACGAGGGCTTCACTGACGTTCGGCCTGTCGACGACGAGACCTCCTTCGAGGGCATCACTATCCACCGGACGCCGGGCCAGCACGGGCACGGCGAACTCGCCGAGGGAATGGGCCCGGTCTCGGGCTTCGTCTTCGAGGCCGACGAGACAGTGTATGTCGCCGGGGACACGATCTGGTACGAGCCGGTCGAAGAGACACTTGACCAGTACGAACCTAATCTGGTCGTTCTCAATGGCGGTGAAGCGCAGTTCGATCAGGGTGAATCCATCACGATGGGCGTCGAGGACGTCGACGCTGTCCGCGAAGCCACTGACGCCGAGATCGTGGTCGTCCATATGGAAGCGATCAACCATTGCTTGCTGTCGCGCGAGGAACTGCGGGCAGAGACAGAGGATGTACACGTTCCCGAGGACGGCGAGCGGTTCAGTCTATAACGCGGGAACGCCCGTCTACAACTGTCTCCTGTTGTAACCACTGGTTCGGGGTGGTTACTTCGCTAGCTCAGCTGGGAGCCGACCATCCGGACGTGGAACACGACCCTGTTTGATCTCGTGATCGACGTGACGCAGATGCTTACAGCCGCCTTCGGGTGAGCGCTGCTGCCAGTCGGGACAGGTACACGATTCGTCGATGACGTCGACTTCGTACCTGTTGCCGGACGCGGACTGCACCTCGTAGCGGCCACCTTTCGAGAGGAGTGAGACGTCCATCGCTTCGGCGATGGCACGCTTCGTGCGGGGCTCGAGATCGTCCTGTGACTCTGCGTTCTCGTCGACGACCAGTCGGTCGCGAACGTCGCCCGTTCGACCCCCGTCCGGCGCGACGGCTTCCGTAGGGCCACTGAGCCGCTCGTGGAGCACTTTCTCCACCGGATGGCCTTCCGGCCACAGATGACATCCTCCCCGGCGTGAATGCCGGGGTTTCCTCCGTGGGAGTCTCAGCCGGTCTAGGACTCGCCGGAGGCAACATTCCCGTCACGGTGGACGGTACTCGGGTTTGTGCGCTGTTCTTTGGGACTTTCGTGAGGGTGTGGTGTCCCCGACCAGTTGTGGTCGTCCCACTTGAACCGCACGGGCCGTGCCATCGACCTGACTGCCTTCTCTGTGTGCCGCTTCAAGAACGTCTCTGACGCTGTGAGGTCGGCGTGCCCCTCGAATCCACACGGACACGTTAGTGTGTCCTGATGTCGTTTCGTTCGGTCTGTTGAACCGCACTGCGGGCACTTCTGGCTTGTCCACGCTTCCGACCGTACTTCGACCGAGATACCGTATTCCTCAGCGGTACATGCTAGCCGCTCAGTAAACTGCTTGAACGCCCAGAAGTTGTGTGTCTTGGCATTGGTTTCGACCGACCAATGCGTGTCCAGCACGTCGGTCAGTCCACCGATAAACACCGTGTCTACGCCGTCCTCATACAGCCGTTCGATTAGGTCACGACACAACGCTTCCTGTGCATGGTCGCGGCGGCGGGTTCGCTTCCGATACAGCCGTCGGATACGCTCGCTACTGTATTGGCCGTCCTGTAGCTTGGACTGTAACCGGGCGATTTCTCGCGTTGTCTCACGGAAGCGGTTGAACTGGTCCCGACCTTCGTACAGGTATTGGTCGCCGGTTGTGGTGGTACAGGCGACGAGATTGTTCGCACCAATATCCAGAGCGGCCTTCTCGTCGGCCAGTGGAGTCTCCCGTGCATCTGTAACAGTCACGGGTTGGGAAGCTCGGAAGATGCTGTCAGTCTCGTCATACCACAGGTCCAATCGTCCTTGTTTCTCGTAGTCGGGCCAATTCGGGTCGCCAGCGATTTCGAGTCGGAGACGCCCGGTGTGATCGTATCGGTCTTTCAACTCGCTCCCAACAAGTATCTCAAGGCGGGATCGCTCGTCCCACTCAACAGTGTATGCGTCGTTGCGAATGACGCCTTTGAGGACACGCCCATCGTCTTTGTTACCACGGAAGCCCGGCGGTTCCGGATGTTCGGTAACGGATGTGCTCGACCTGTCGTGGTACGCCTTCTTTGTATCGAAGAACCCGCGCCACGCTTCGCTGTTTTTGCGTATCACCTGCTGGGCGGTGGACGCGCCAAGCACACCTTTGTACTTGCCTTCGAGACTGCCGGTGTCGGTGTCCCACACGTCTTCGTCCTCAAAGCCGTCTTCGTCGTTGTAGCGCATGAGGCGTTGATAGTTGACTTCGTTCCAGAGAGCGGCGGAAGCGTCCAACAGGTTCCGTAGCAGCTGCTCTCCCGTATCGGAGAGGGGACGCACGGCGAACGTGTTGGTGCGCTTCATCAGCCATTTCCAGATATGTTCGTTTGGAACTTGAACGTCAGCCAACCACGTTGAAAGTAGAACCTAATCATCTCGTTGGAGAATCAAGATCAGCATTGACGCAGTGGTTCCCATCGGAGCTTACGCGATTCACGCCCGCCACGAACGGCGGGACTCTCTCGCTGTCGAAAGGTGGACCTCGCGGCGCTCGCGATGGTCGTAGGAGCCGCACGCGGCTGCGCACCCAGTCCAGACGCGCCAGGAACCGAGCGCGGCCATCACGTCGACGATGTCACGGGGAACCGTCTGGTGGTCGTCCGGGAAGAACACCCGGAAGCGTGTACACGCTTCTTGCGGCGGGACGGTCTCCCACCTGTCTTCGCTAGAGCCCCAGCTGTCGAACATCGCCTCGTCTCTCCCGTAGCCGACGGTCACGCCATCGATCGGCGTCCAGTCTGCTGGGAGGTGATCCGCCTCGTCTTCGAGCACTCGGAGGGCGGCGTATCGGAGGTACTCGTGGGCTTGGTTGTCTGTCGTTCGAGCGACCTGGTCGTGCTGCTCGGCGACGTGCTCGGCTTCCTCGAGGACCGTCGTGAGATAGGGTTCAGTCATCATTCGACGGAGGTCAGAACGCGCCTCCGCCCCTCCGCGGGCGCTGAAAAACTTAACCAACAGAGCGGAAGGAATCCATCACTCTGTTGGTTAACTGGATTGGGACGAAGATTCGCTTTCGAGCAAGTCGATGAGATCTTCTGCTGTGGAACTGATCCGTCCGAGCCGCTCGCGAACGGCCTCGGGGTTATCCGACTCCCACGCAGCGAGGTAGAACGCCGACCCGCTGGTGTCCAACCCACAGTAACGCCCGACGACGTAGGCGACGGCTTCGGCCTCGACCTCGCGTTTCGCCCGTTCGGTGTCGTCGTCGACGTCGAAGTGGAGCAGGGCGTGAGCGTACTCGTGAATCAGCGTTCGCGCGAGGTCGGCCTCGTTCTCCCGATCACGCACCTCGACGAGCGGCTGAACGTCGACGAGACTCAGCTGCTCGCAGATGCCCTTCGCCTCGCCGTGGGTCCACTCCTCAGCTGGAACGATCCGCACCGTCACGCCGAGGTCGTCAGCGGCGCCAGTCAACTGTTCGACGAGGTCGCCGGCGTCCCCAGTCGCTTCCGTGTCCAGGTCGGGAAGCGGCTCACCTTCGGTCTGGGAGACGTCGAACACCGGCGCGGGCTTGAACCCCACCAGGCCCTCGGACCACTCCTCGGGCGGCGTCTCGTCGTACTCACAGTCGCTGTCCTCGTGGTAGCTCGGCGAGTTCTCGCATTCCGGGCACTGCTTGGTGATGATCGGCGCCCAGATCCAGATGGCCGACTCACCCTCCTTGACGTGGCGGTCGAACTCCTCCTGCCACGTCCGGTAGCCAGCCACGCGGGTTGCCTCGGGACACTGCCGCTTGATGAGGAGCGTGTTCCGGTAGGAGTAGTCGTGGAATCGACTCTGGACGTCAAGCCACTCCTGGAACTCCGCGCTGGCCTGCGCGTCGTCGACGCCGGCGACGAGGTCGTCGATCCACTGTTCGATCGTACTGTTCATCTCGTCGGATCGCGTGTCGGTCTGGTCGAAGGAGACCGACGAATCACTGGTCGTAGCCATTGGGTTCACCGAATCAAGTTCACGGCAACTGCGTCTGCTCAGACCGCGCCGCACCCCTCAGGGGCGTTTAAAAAACCGCTCTGTCGGTCAGCGGAGCTCGTGGCGTTCGTCCGCGAAGCCGACCGTGACGAGGTACTCGAGGAACTCGTCGAACCGCTCGACGTCACTGGGCGTGTCGGTCGCAAGATGACGCGCCCACTCGATGGCCCACTGGAAGGCGGGATCCGTGCCGCCCTTGCCGTGAATGTACCACCACCGGGCCGCTTTCAGCACGACCAGCGGATTCGTCGGCGGCTGCTCACCGGTGAGCCCACGGGTGATGGATTCGATTTCGTCAGGGATGTCGGCGGGATCGACCTCCGCTGATTGCGTGTTGTCGATATCGACGGGAATATCGTCGACCGAGACGTTGTCGGGACTCTGTTGTTGACTCACTGGAAGTCACCTCTGAGAGCTTTCGAAGGAGCCCTCGCCCTCTCTGGGGGCACGAAAAACAGGTCGCGAAGTCACGCTGGCGGAAGGTAGACGCTCTGCTCGCCGGCAGATACCTTTGTGCTGAACGTGGGACTTCGCTTGTTAGTCAACTACTGGTTGGACTGGCAGCCGTTCGAGGCGGCGATGGCATGGGATACAGAGAGTCAGCAGGTTACTCGGCACATCTGCATCGTCGACCGACTGGTCTGGGTCGTCGTAGAACCGGCGTCGAGGAACCCGATGGTGAACCGGAAGATCACGTCCAAACCTCTCGCGGTGAGCTTCGCGGCCCATACCGCAGCGTAGACAGGACTCGTTGTCACGGACTATGATCTCCTCACGAATCTGTGGCCAGTCCGAGCCAAACGGAACTGTCTCAGTATCAGACTGCCGGTAGTTTTCTAGATAGTCCGGGTCGGCCGCTTGAAGGGCCGTTCGCCACGTTCCGAACTCACGCTGATACGGAACGAGGGAGAACTTCCCTTGTTCGCTCATCTCCGTCGTTGTCGGTGGGTGGCCCAGCTCATTCGCAACAGTCCGCAGTTCGGCTAATAACTCCTCTCGTGGAATTCGCCACCGCTCATTTGGCTCGAAGCCGGCAGCTCGGAGAGCTTCATTCCACGAACCGAATCGCTCCTGATAGACTGCTGCACTCCATTTCCCTTGGTTCCGCATCTCATCCTTCCGAGGGACATGGCCTAGCTCTTCGGCGAGACTGTCGAGTTCCGATATCAGATCCTCTTCGCTCACATTCCACACGGAGTGGACTTCCAACCCAGCGTGTCGAAGAGCACGATTCCAGGTTCCAAACGCTCGCTTGTACGAATCCGAGGTGTAGGGGCCACTCCGGTCCATCTCATCTGCCGTGGGCGGTCGACCCAGTTTCTCAGCGAACGCCTGTAAGGCAGTAATGAGTGCCTCCTCGGAGAGGTTCATTTCGACGTTCGGTTCAAAACCGGCCGCCTGTAGTGTTGAATTCCACCCTCCAAATCGCTTACAGTATGTCTTCACCGAATACTTTCCGTGATTACTGTATTCTCGCTCTGACGGAGTTCCCCCTACAATGTCAGCAACCGATTTGAGATCTGCGAGAAGATCCTCTTCGGGAGTCAGTGGTCGTCCGTTTGGGTCGTTCGTTCCTGTTTGAAGTCCGGCAGCCTCGAGTGCGTTATTCCACGACCCGAATCGGTCTCCGTACGTCTTCGAAGCATGAGGTCCTGAATCGTCCATCTCACTCTGCGACGGAGGACGACCGAGTTCCTCAGCGAACTTCTGGAGCCGATTGACCAGTTCATCGTCTGAGTACAGCTTCTTGCCCATGATTTCTGGGGGACTGAGTCACTCAGTTTGGTTCTGGCTCGGTATTTGAATGTCCGTTCTGGTGTCTGTGATCCGTCATCGATACTGGCTGCCCCGTACCCATTCAGGGGCCCGAAAAACCGAGACTCAGGCAGTTAACCAACAATAGGGAAACTTACGTGGAGTATGTTGGTTAAGAACAGAGCTTACTCTTCGCCCTCACGCAGCTCTTCGGCCTTCCACTTGAGCCGGCGCAGGATCTGAGTTCGATTCTGGTGGGTGTTCTCGTAGGCAACACACTCTTGTAGGGTCTCCATATCGGGAATCGTCGCGATCCCTGCCTTGATCAGGCGTGTGTTCGGCGCTTCCAGACGCTTCTCTGGAGGGAATTCGTTACTCTCTTTGTCGTCAGTGGTCCCCATCTCGAAGAGCCTCCACCCCTTTGGGGCCGACACAAACAACTCTCCGGACGATAACGCCCCCTCCCCTCCCCTCTAAAAGGGGTGAAACTGATACAACGGTTACCGTAATGGTCATTCCCCGCGAGTGTTTACAGGCCCGTATGGAGCGAAAGACGATCTCCGTCACCGGGATGTCCTGCAACGGGTGCGAACAGAACGTGGAGACCGCCCTGCGAAACCTCGATGGTGTGAATCGGGTCGAGGCCGACCACGACGCTAACACGGTCGACGTCGTCCTCGAGGATGGAGTCTCAGACGACGACGTGAACGCGGCAATCGAACAGGCTGGCTACGACATAAAGGCTTAATCGGCTGTCAATCGGCCGTCTCCACGCTCGCCGTCGGTGCGGTCGTCGAGGGCGAACTCGGTGTTGACACCCTCGCCGGAGAGGAGTTGACCAGCGAAGCTGTTGGCGAGGACGGCCGAGACGGACAGCACCATCGCGAGCATCGCGAACACTGGGTGAACGAGCCCCGTGGTCGCGGCGGCGACACCGAGCCCGTTGAACGCGAAGGCCGTCGCGAGGTTCTGACGGGTCTTCCGGTAGCTCTCGTTCCCGATCTCGTAGGCGTCCATCACGCCACCAAGCCGGTCGCCCATCAGGACGATGTCCGCCGATTCGATGGCGATGTCGGTCCCGGCGCCGATGGCGATCCCGATATCGGCCTGCGTGAGTGCGGGAGCGTCGTTGATGCCGTCGCCGACCATGGCTACGCGGTGGCCGGCTTCCTGTAGGCGACCGATCTCTTCGCGTTTCTCGTCGGGTAAGACGTCTGCCATAACGCGGTCGATGCCGACCTCGTCGGCGACCACGTTGGCGGTGCGCTCGTTGTCCCCGGTGATCATCACGGGCGTGATGCCGGCGTCGCGAATCCGCCGGCTGGTCTCGGCGGCGTCTGCTTTGATTTCGTCGCCGATGCCGATCAGGCCGATGAGGTCACCATCACGAACAACTCCGGCAACGGTGAGGCCGCGGCCCTGAAGTCGCTCAATGTCGTCGCCCTCCTTCGACAGGTCGATCCCCTCGTCGCTAAGCCATCCCGGTTTCCCGATCAGCACGTCGTCGCTGGCCACGGTTGCCCGGACGCCCTTGCCGGTCACGGAGTCGAAATCATCGGGGTCAGCGTACTCGACATCTTGCTCGTCGGCGAACTCGAGGATCGCATCAGCGAGAGGATGCTCGGAGAACGCCTCTGCACTGGCCGCAGTCGTGAGTACATCCACCTCGTCGGCACCGAACGCGACGACCTCACTGACGGCGGGTTCGCCGACGGTGATGGTGCCGGTCTTGTCCAACACGATGTGGTCGACGTCGGGGAATATCTGGAAGGCGTCACCGGAGCGCATCAGGATGCCGTGGTTCGCCGCCTTCCCGCCACCCCGAATTAGGGCGAGCGGTGTCGCCATCCCGAGCGCACACGGATAGCCGAGCACGAGGACAGCCAGCGCTGCGAACGCGCCGCGCTGGACGTTGGGGTCTGCTCCCCACGCGAGCGGTGCGACCACCCAGAAGAGGAACGAGAGCGCGGCAATCGTCAAGACGCCTGGGACAAAGTACTTGAGGACGCGGTCGGCGAGCTGGATGATGCCGGGTTTCATCGCCCGCGCCTCCTCAATCTCGCGGGCCACTTGGTTCAGGAACGCGTCCTCGCCGGTTGCAGTTACCTCGATGAGCAGCGTCCCGGTCTCGTTGACGCTGCCGCCGATCACCTCGTCGCCTTCGGCCTTCTCCTCGGGGATGGACTCACCGGTGGCAACCGACTCGTCGACTGTGGATTTACCCTCGACGACCTCCCCGTCGACGGGGATGTTCTCGCCGGGCTTGACCCGGACGCGATCATCGACGTCGAGATCGTCGACAGGGACCTCTTCGACATCACCGTCATCACTGACGCGGCGTGCCGTGTCGGGCTGGAGGTCGAGAAGGCCTTGGACAGCTTGGGAAGCCCGCGTGCGGACGATGAGGCTGGTGTACTCCGAAAGGATGTGATAGGTGGTGATGAACACGGAGACGGCGAAGAAGTGGACGGTCGGGAAGCCAGGGAACACGAACAGGCCAAGCAGTCCACCAAGGAGCCCTGCGAACGCGCCCGCTTCCAGGAGGACGTGCTGGTTGAAGATCCCCCGGCGCAGGCTCTGGAACGCCTTCTGTTTGATATACCGTCCGGGGCCGAACATCGTCCCAAGCGCCAGCCCCAGAGTCACCAGATCCATCGCGAGCGATGCCGACTCGAAGCGTCCCATTACGAGAATCATCCATCCCATCAGGGCAGCGACAACGATAGATGCGCCGCCTGCGAGGAGGAGGCGACGCTTCCCGTCGGCGAGTTCGGCCTGCTGTTGTTCGTAACGCTTCGCTTTATCCGGGTCGCGGATGGTATATCCGAGGTCCCGGAGTGTGTCCTTCACTTCGACTTCGCTCAAGAGGTTGTCGTCGTACTGGACGAGTACCTCCTCGTGGGCAAGACTCACGTCGACGTCCTCGACGCCGTCGGTCCGGGCGTAGGCCTTCTCGATGCTCTCGGCACAGAACGAGCAGGACATTCCCCCGACGTTGAATTGTTCGTGTGTCGTTCCCATCGTGAGTGGTGGTTATCGCGCGACGCGGAAAACCATTACGACAATGATTATAGCGGTATCGGAGCCATAATACCGATGTCGGGAGAGTGGCGTTACTCTTACTGTCGTTGTTCGCCTACCTCCTCACAAGAATGGCGCTCCTCGAATCTGATGTGCCGATCCGCGAAGTCGTGACGACAGACCCAGAAAAAGCGAAGGCGCTGGAGAACGATGTCCGGGCGAAGATCCTCGATATGCTGGCGACCGATGAAATGACGATCGAGGAGATTCACGACGAACTGCATCGTCGCGGCGAGGAGAAGGCGGAAACAACGGTCCGCCACCACGTGAACGTCCTGAAGGACGCGGGGATGGTTGAGATCGCCCGTCTCGAGGAAGCTGGTGGGGGGACGCGGAAGTACTACAAGTCGAACACGCGAGTCTTCTCGTACGAGCTCCCGGAGGGTGCCGATGAAACCCTCGCAGGCGCGCAGTCCACCGCGTCCGAGGAGCTGACATCCCTCATCGAGGCGTTGTACGCGGACCACGGTACTGAGATCGAGGCGGTCGCCCGCGAGATGAAACCCTGTGAATACTGCGATACCCAGCACTACGAGGAGTTCATCGTTCGCGAACTTTTGAACCGTGCCCTCATCGAACTGGGCGAGAGCGGCACGCTCGAGGATGTGTTCTCGACCGACGACTGACCTCACTCGATACAGCAGCTCATCGTCGACGTGTCCCGTCGGAACGACTGACAAGCCTGTTTGAACGCTTCGCTGAACGTCGGGAACGGGTGGACGGTATCGATAATGTCGTCGACGGTCAATCCAAACGTCACTGCCAGTGTAGCTTCCATGATCATGTCGGCGGCACGGGGGCCGACCATGTGGACGCCGACGATCTCGTTGGTCTCGTGGTGCTTGACGACCTGGACGAGTCCATCAGTGTTCTTGACCGCCTTCCCCCGCGGGACGTCCTCCATCTGGACGGTCCGACACGAACAGGTGCCGTGCTCGTCCATGTATTCGAGTTCGGTCGTGCCAACGGCTGCGGCCTCGGGACTGGTGAAGACGACTGCGGGGACCGCATCGTAGTCGATGCTGAGGTCCTCGTCGCCGAAGGCGTTCTTGACGGCGTGGTTGCCCTCCTTGGCGGCGACCGTCTCCAGTTCGGGTTCGCCGATCACGTCGCCCGCAGCGTAGATGTCGGGGTTCGTCGTTTGGAAGTGCTCGTCGACGCGAATGGTTCTGTCGGAATTCGTTTTGACACCTGCCGTATCGAGGCCAATGCCCTCGCTGTTCGGCTGAACGCCGGTCGCGACGAACAGGGCGTCGCCGGTGACTGTCCGTTCGGTGCCGTCGACGGTTGTTTCGATGACCACTCCTGACTGGATCGTTTCGGTACCGCCGTCGCTTGCTGGCGTACGGATGCGTTGGAAGCTGTTGCCGGTGATTACGTTAATTCCTTCCTCCTCGAACGCGCGCTGCATCTCGCGACCAAGTTGCCCTTCCATCCCCGACAGCACGCGCTCGGAGCGCTGAAGGAGGGTCACGTCGACACCCACGCGGTGGAGAATCTGGCCCCATTCGAGCGCGATGTACCCGCCACCGAGCATCACGATACTTTCGGGGAGGTCGCGCTCTTCGAGGATGGTCTCGCTGGTGTAGTAGTCGACGTCGTCTAGACCGACAATGGGCGGTGCCCACGGTGAACTTCCAGTCGCGACGAGCGCCTTCTTCCCAGTAATGCGCGCGCCCTCGTCGGCGCCGTCGACGACATTGATAGTCGTGTCGTCCACCAGCTGGCCGTACCCCCCGTAGATGTCGGTCTCGAAGTGCTCGGCGACATCGATGTAGTTCTCCTGCCGGAACCGTTCGACGAGTTGGTCGGTGCCATCGAGTGCGTCGGCCCAGTCGACAGTCGGTTCCTCGGGGTATCGAACGGCGTCGAAGGGATTCTCCGTCGCTGTGGCACCGCTCTCAGCGACGGCGAGCAGATGCTTGCTCGGGACACAGCCGACGTTCACGCAGGTCCCGCCGATTGGCAAGCCTGTGTTCACCATCGCCGTCGAGAGGTCCCGCCGGCTCGCTTCATTGATCGCGGCGAAGGCTGCGGCACCACCACCGAGAATCACGAGATCATAGTCGGACGTGTGGGTCATTTATGCGATTACTTTACGACGGGAAGTTCTTATACTCCAGAGTCCGAAGCTATAGAGTAGGTCGGTGGCCACGAAGCTATGGCAGATACTACTTCATCGGCGCCCGCGTGCGATGTCGACGGGACGTGCTACTGTCCGCTCACAGGAGTTATCGACACGTTGAGCCGGAAATACGCGATGCAGCTCGTCAGCATCATCGGCGCACACGACTCACTGCGGTTCGCGGAGATTGAGGCGCATCTCCCGACGGCGAGCACGTCCACGATCTCGAAACGCCTCGACGAGTTCGAGGAGGCAGGGTTCGTCTCACGGACGCAGTACAACGAAATTCCGCCACGCGTCGAGTACGCGCTAACTGACGAGGGGGATGAGATTCGTTCGAGATTAGAACCCCTTCTCGAGTGGGCGACGGCGAACTCCTGACGTACGGGTTCTAGTGGATTTCATCCCGCATCTGAAGGTCAACAATTCAGATCGGAGTGTTGACCCCAAGACTATCTTTTCTTCGTGTGCTACTTTGGCGCATGATAAACGAGGGAGCGTCTGCACCGTCATTTACTCTTCCGGGCCTCCGTGACGGAGACCAAACCGAGTACAGCTTGGATGAGACAACTGCGGATGATCGGGCTGCGTTGCTGGTATTCTTCCCGTTTGATTTCAGTCCTGTTTGTACAAACGAACTGTGTGCGATTCGCGATGCAGAGTGGTTTCAGCTGACGCCGGCTCTCGATGTCTGGGCAATTTCTGGCGACAGCGTCTACGCCCACCGAGCATTCGCCGAGGAATACGGCCTCAATTTCCCGTTACTAAGTGACAGCTCCGGGCGGGTTGCCGAATTGTATGATGTCTGTTATGACGAATGGGAGAACCACGAGCGCGTCCCGCAGCGTGCCGTGTTCCTTATCGATTCCGAGCAAACGATTCGATACGCCTGGGCGACGGAAGATGCACTCGAGAAGCCGGATTTCTTTCCTGTTAAAGACGCGCTTGATACGCTGGAAGCGGAACGTGATGAACTCGGTCCTGAGGATGTCGATTTAGTAGTCGAATATAACGAGGAACCGGAGCCTCTCATTTAATTTGATTTTGAATCCTCTCAGTGAACGCCGCTCTGACAATCAGCTCATCGCCTCTTGGAATCGCTCGCGCAGCGCGTCCTCGCGTTCTTCGAACTGCTCGACTTTCTCCTGCAGGTCGTCGCTGACGCGCTCGATGCTCGCCAGCGCTCGTTCACCCTCCAGTGAGGCCTGCGACCCGTCGTCACCGTCCGTATCTAACTGCTGCTCGTACGCCACCTCAACACGCTCGATCGTGCCTTCCGGGTTGAACAGGATGTCGTTGGCGATCCGAACGTACTGATCGAGGGATGCCCCTTCTTTCCCCTGGAAGAAGTGAGTGAGGGCGTACGTCGCGCCGGAATGCAGCGTCCACATATCGATCTCGAAGGGGGTCGCCGCATTGGCTTCTGCATCGCCGGCGGCACGCTCGGCCAGGTAGTCCGGGAAGCCCAGCAGGGTGTAGAACTCCGTGACGGTGAACGGGAGCTCCGAGAAATCGAGATCGATATCCTGGGCGTCTCGGATGAACTCGAAGAGGTCGTCGGCGACGAGTTCGACCTGTGCGAGGAGTTCCTCCCACCAGGTGCGGAAGTTCCGCACGTCGCCGACGTGCTTGATAACCTCCTTGTCGGTGAGCGAGCGCATCGTGTTCGAGCAGTAGCCATCCTGGGCGAACCCCTCCACGTAGACGGCGTGCTCGCCGAAGAAGTCGTAGCCCGACGTGACGCCCATCGTAATCGGGTCCGATCGACCGGGAAGGCGCACCTCGAGGCCATCGAACATGATGTCCATGTGGACTTCGCCGCCGCCCCGGTAGCGCCGAATCTCGCCGAACATCACCTCGCCCAGCGGCGTCCCGTCGATGGTCTCCTCGCGGAGGACCTCCTCCAGTGGTCCGTAGACGTCGACCGGGTTGATGATCGAGTATGAGTCAGTCGGGATATGGAATAACGACTCTTCCTCAGCGTCACCATCTGCCTCTGCTTGTAACCGCGACGGCTCGACAATTGCGTTGAATCGCTCCGTTTCGACCCATTCGTCGCTGTACGGGTTGCGATACGCGACTGCTGTATCCACTGCCTGCGGTAGGTTTCGAACCGCCTCACTGAAGCTGATTGGTTCGGGACCGCCGTGTTGCTCGGCGTACCATTCGGGTAGTTCAGTCTCGGTTCGCCCATCGAGGCCTGCGAAGACCGTAGCTTCCTCTGGGTCTTTCATAGCATCCTCCGAAGGCGCGAAGCGTTCTGATCTGCGCCTCCACCCATCGAGGCGCAAAAAACGACGCTACGACTGTCGACACTCGTGAGTTTGGATTCGCTCTGGAAGCCCGACTTTCCCACAGAGCGGACACTCGACGAGTGGTGACGGCGGAAGATTCCGATACGTAGCAAGGGCTCCTCGGAGGTGGGTTTTCGTTTCCGCCGACTCGGCGCTTGCGAGGGCACTAGTGAGGTGCCACCGGAGCCGTTCTCTGTTCGTGAGACCGTCTGTATTGGGCGTCGGGATAGACTCGTCCGTCTTTCGCATTTGAATCACGAGGGGGTTACCCCTCATCTCCTCGTAGGGCGAGAACAACACCGCCCGGCCCACCTCGCTCTGGTGGTTGTGTGGCGTCGACAATTGTATCCAATCGCTGCGGGGCGACGGCTTCCCAGATGAGATGATGCTTCGAACAGACCGTCACGAGATTTGAGACTCGATTCGCCTGTTCGTGGTCAAACTGCCCGTCGGGGCCGACAAAGAACTTCCGCGGAACCAAGTGGTGGACAGAGATGTCCTTCCCAACCTGCTCTTGATGATCCGCTTGAGTCATCTCACACCACGGCGTCTGGCACTGGAAGTCATCACGTTCCAATGCTTGCCGCCGTTGCTCCGGCCAATTTGGCCCGTACGGAATCTCTGAACGTTCTTGATAGGACTGTGGTTGTGAGAAGCCAGCTTCGTTGAGTGCCTCTTTCCACCCCCCAAATCGGTGGTCATACGTCCATCTGTGATACTCTCCAATCCGATCCATCTCCCCGCTCGATGGCGGGCGACCGAGCTGCTCCGCAAGGCGGTCAATCTCATCCAACAGATCCTGATCGGTAAGTCGGAATTTCCGATTCGGAGCGTAGCCAGCTTCACGAAGCGCCTCGTTCCAACTCCCGAATTTGTTCTGGCAGACGCGCTGGGAGTATTCTCCGTGCTCGCTCATCTCCTTTGCCGTCGGCGGTTTTCCTAATTTGTATGCGACACGCTGAATGTCGTCGAGAATTATGTCCGCGTCCGTTACGATCTGGTCGCGACGATGGACAGCAGTCACGTGGCCACCCAACTCATGGGAGGTCGCAAACGACTCGCCACAGTAGTCACAGATATGGTCGGTCAAAGCTCGGTCACCTCCCTCCGCGGTTCCTCCGTAATGGGTTATAAACTCTCGACCCCATCCCAAACTCCTGCTTCCAGTAGGGGCCACAACGGAGCGATTCGTCTCGCCAAGGGTACTCTGCATCGGTCATGGCTCGGTGACGGGGAGTGATTTCCCCCGCACCCCTCTCGGGGGCAATAAACACTACCAACCGGAATCGTACTTGAATATCAGACCGGGTCCGTCACCGACCCGAGCGGGTCCGTAGGCAGAGCGGATTACGGTGGGAGGTGACGGTCGTAGATATTCCGGCGATGCCCGACCGCTTCGACAATTAGGACATCCTCGTCCCGATCCCACGTGATGATCGCACGGTAGTCGCCAGCACGAAGCTTGTAGTATGGATACCCGGTGAGCTTTTCGAGACGATGAGAGGTCCAGTCTTTCGCCTCGTCGAGTTTCTTCACCAACCGCTCTTGGGCTTCCGATTCGAGTGCCTCCAGCAAATCAAGTGCTTTCGGTGTCCACTCAACCTCAGTCATCGATGCCCAGCCGATCCTTCACGTCGTCCTGCGACACCGTCTCACCCTGCTCCCGCTGCTTGCGGCTCTCGGACAGATGTTCCAGCGCTTCCTCAGACAGCTGCGTTGGCGGGTTGACAGCGTCCCGGAGCGCGTCGCGGATGAACTCGGATTTGTTCGCGTAGCCACGTTCCTCCCAGACGTCGTCGACCTGTGCCAGCAGCGACTGTGGCACTCGGACGTTGATTTTCTCCATTTCACCGTCGCCCCCGGCGTCGCTGTCAGTGCTCATATGCTGTGATACGCTTGTATCACGTAAGTAGCTTCGGTTGGATACGCGAACTGTGGTTGACGAGGTCCAGACTGCGCTCGAGGGAGAGTCGCCGATGCTCCGAGAGGTTCAGCACGACGGCTTGGCCGTCGACGCGGAAGCCGACGTATTCGACTGTGGCTTGGTGAGACTGAGCGGCCGATGCGACTGGAACCGATTCCGAACTTGCTACAGGTACATTCCCGTTCATTCGTTGCTCGCGGGCGGTTCGGTGACCCCCGCACCCCTCTGAGGGGTTCCACAAACAGGACGGCGTAGCGTTCGGCAACGTACTGTCCACTTGACCTCCTCCCACCCCTGAAGAGATGGGATTCCCGAGCGTTGGGATATTAAGGTTTAGAGTCCACCACCTCGGCCTGCGGTTCGAATCCGCAGGAGAGGTCGTACAGGTAGACTCCGGGCTGGGCCAACCAGCCGGTACTCCTATCCCCAGAGGTGGACTCGGAGTTACTTGCGCTGTCGTTGATGTCGAGACGGATGTTCTCCGCCCCATTTACGTCTGCGTTGAACGCTGCGTCACACTCCTCACAGACGTACAAGCCGCGCTCAACACGCTGCCCATCGTCTTCTTTCCCGCACACAGAACACGTCTTCGATGTCCCACCCTCGTCCACTTCCACGACCTCGATCCCCTCGGCCTTCGCCTTATATTCGAGAATCGAGGTGAAGCGGTCGAACGCCCACCCGTGCAGGTCAAAGTTGCCGTGCTGTCCCCAGTTCTTCGCCTGACCGTTCTCATCCTCACGCACGCTACTCAAATCTCCGACGTTGACTCGGCCAACGCCCTTCTCCACACACCGCTGGACGATGTGCTTGGCGAGGGCGTGGAAGAAATGCCGGCGGCGCTCAGACCACTTCCGGTGCAGCCGTGTCGCCCGCTCGCCACCACTGTCGTCACACTTGGCAATCTCCTTCGGGAAGTAGTAGCCATCCTGTTTCAACTGATTACCCGGGTATAGGTCGGCCTCTTCCATACTGTAGGCGACAGCGGCGAAATTCGAGATACCGAGGTCGATGCCAGCGGTCTCCTCTCCGGGTGCGTCTGGCGTCTCAATATCGTCTTTGCAGACGAGGTGGAGTTCCCAGCGTTCCTTCGCGTTGTCGTAGACGGCACGAACCTGTTGCAGGTTCTCGACCGAGATGCCGGGTCGCGTCTCGTATTCGACGAGGATGTAATCGCGGTCCCGTGGGTGGTCTTTGTGATTCGCGCCTTTGCTGAGGCGGACGCGATTGTGTTTCGGGTCGTGTCGGATGCCCTTCTGCTTCCACGTAACCGTGCTGCGCGGGTGTTTTTCGTGGACGCAGCGGCCTTGGTCGTCGTAGTAGTTGCGTTTGCGGTATCCGGGCGGGTTGTCCCGGTCATCGTCTGAGGAGTACCACGAGTTGAAGGCTTCAGCGAGTTCCTCCAGAACCCGCTGACTGGACTGACTGTGCAGCCCCCGGTACTTGTCGTGATCCTTCAGCTCGCTTTTGAGTTCCTCGTGACCAGGGATCTCCCCGGTGTCTTCCCATTGTTGGCGGGAGTAGTAGTTGGCGACGTTCCAGAGTTTGCTGGCACTCCACCCGTGCCGGTCGAGTGGCTCTGCCACCTGTGAGTGGTTGCGGATTCGCGCTCGGTGGGTGCGGTGGATTTCCAACATCCGTGGAACGTCTCTATAACAGGTTATACTCGTCTGAATTGTAAATATTAATGTTTGTCAACAGTGGGCTCTTTGGGCTTATTATCGGCGGTGAATCCTCGTTCGCTATGTCGGTTTATCCCATCGCAAAAGAGATGGTTATTCCCCTCACACTATCCACATAATTGAGGATGGCTGTACTGGACGATCTCTCGGGGTTCGAGTTCGAGGACGTGATGGAGGACGTGTTCCGCAACCTCGGCTACGAGAACGTCCGCCAGGCCGACCGAACGGCTGACGAGGGTCGCGACGTCATCATGGAGGAGGTCGTCGACGGCACGCGGCGTGTGATCATCGTCGAGTGCAAGCACACGGGGACGGTCGGACGGCCGGTCGTCCAGAAGCTCCACTCGGCGATCGCGACGTTCGACTTCGACGGCCCCAAACGCGGAATGGTCGTCACGACCGGCCGGTTCACGAACCCTGCTCAGGAGTACGCCGACCGCCTCCAGCAGAACGACGACCCCCATCCAATCGAGCTGCTCGACGGCGAGGACCTCCGGGAGATCGCCGACGAGATTGGCCTCGACCTCTACAACGGGCGCATCGAGATACTCTGCGACGAGACACTCCGCCCGTACGACCCGGCCGCCGACGTCAACGCGGCCGTCACGGAGGCGTTCCGCGACATAGAGAACATCGAAGCCGCCGATCTCCCAGAACCACACTCATCGGTGACGTTCCGCCCGGTGGTCGCGGTCACCGCGGACACGAACGCCGTCTTCGAGACGTCGGTAGGCGTCATCCACCGGATCAACGACCGGACCCGATTCGTCGCACACGCTGAACGCGGGCAGCCGCAGGTCGTCGACGAGGATGTCGCGACGCTGGTCACCGAGAACCTCCACGCAACGGTCGATCTCGACGCCGAGCATTTCGCAGCGGTGTTCGACGACGTCGAGGAGCGACGGTTCGGGCAGACCCAAACGGAGTACAAGGACTGGGCCGTCGAGCGCCTCCAGCAGCACCACACGACGACGGTCACCTACACCGGCGACAACAACGTCACGTACAACAAGACCTGCGAGCCGAACCGCTCGGACATCTCCGTCCAGTCGATTGAGCCGGTGTACCTCCCCGAGGTTCGGCACACCACCGACGTCCAGGAGTACACCTACCCCTACGAGTACTACGCGGCAGGCCCGTCGAGAGTGACCGCCGAGGACGGCATCCATCAGTGCGTCCACTGTGACACGAGTGGCGTAACCGAGACGTACACCTACTGTCCGAACTGCGGGGCCATCGCCTGCTCCAGCCACACCAAAACGGAGCGGCTGGAAGGCGAGCCGGTCTGTACGGGGTGTGCGGTGACGGAACGGTTCGCGCTGAAGACGAAGTACTTCTACGACGAGGAGAATCTCGAAGCGTTCCGCGAGGAGTACGCCGCGATGCCGCTTCACGAGAAGGCGATGGAGAACAAGTGGCTGGCCGGGGGAAGCGTTGTCGCGACGCTGCTGGTCGTCGTCGGACTACTCGTCATCGGCGGCATCATCTGAGCGGGCTGAGCGTTCACGCCGGCTCGGCGACGATCTCTTCGAGCGCGTGCTCAAGCGGGCCGTGGAACTGCCAGCTGGCCCGCTCGAAGGCTTCCTCGGTCGGACCATCCCAGCGCGGGAAGGCGGAGTGACCGCTCACCTTGACGGTCCACTCGGAGGGGTCGTCGAACGGGTTTCGGGTCGGAAGTTCGACGACGTAGAGGTACTCTTCGTCGCCGTGAATCCCGTCGGCCGGATTCTCGACACCGTGTCCGAGCAGGAACATCGGCTGGTCGAGGTGCTCCATATTGTCCGGCTCGAGGAGATCCGCTGGCTGCGCTGCGTCGATTGTTCGTTCTGGATCACCATCCAGATACAGGTCGATTGTCGAGAGCTTGTCGAGGAACATGAACGACGCTGCCGTGTACCCCGGTCCTCGCTCGGCGCGGGTCGAGTCGAGAAGTTCCTTCAACTGCGCAAGATCGCGAAGCACACTCTCCGGGTAGCCGTCCGAATGTCGGTACACTTGCGCGACGCGGTCGTTATCGGTTGGTTTGCCGTCCTGGTCCACTCGTTCGACGAATCTGAGTTGACTCCGTGTCGACATCGATCATCGCCGGCACGTGTGCGCCGGCACCCCTCACCGGCGCAAAAACAACTCGCTCCGTTCACTCGGGCGGTGGAAGTGGTTGAATCGGGAGCTGTTCGAGTTGTCTGTGACAACCCGCGCAGACCGTCAGTAAATTCTGCTGTACGTCGGCGTCTTCGAGTTCTTGATCGGAAGCTTCGGCGAACTCTGACCGCGGGATTCGATGATGGACGTGGAGATCCATCCCGTATTCGTCCTGATGCCGTTCGCGAGCCATCCCACACCAAACGCACTGTTCATTGTCCCGGTGGATGACCTCTTCGCGCTTGCTGTGCCAATTCTCGCCGAACCGTTGCGTGGGGCGGAGGGTCTTTCGCAGGAGGTACTCCTCCAGTACTTGTTGATCAGTCGCTCGGAGTGCTGCTTCCCACGATGAGAAGATTCGAAGGATTGGAACAGGCGTACAGGACCCATGTTTCCGAACGTCTGTTGTCGTTGGTGGGCGCCCCAATCGCTTGTAGAGGGTCCGTAGCTCCTTACAGGCTTCCTCCTCGGTGACGGGATTCGGTTGGTTTAGCGAGGCTCCAACCGATTGAAGCGCAGCATTCCACGACCCAAATCTCCGCCTGTAGGGTTCGGGGCTGTATTCCCCATGCTCGATCATATCCCGCTTGCGAGGGGTTCGATCCAATTCATCAATCAGGCGTTCGAGTTCCGTCTGAAGTTCGGATCGGGACAGCGCATCCGGCTGGTTTGGGCCATATCCCGCGGCCTCCAGCGCCTCGTTCCAGCTACCGAACTCCGATAGGTACACCCAGCTACTGAACGTCCCTTCCTCATCCATTTCGGCAGCGGTCGGCGACGAACCAAGTCGGCTTCCGAGACGCCGTAACTCGGCAAGGAGGTCGTCACGGTCTACTTTCCACTGCTTTGTAGGCTGATGATCCGCTTTCCGCAGAGCGTCGTTCCAGCTGCCGAATCGATTCTGATACGTCGTTACGCTGTACTTCCCGTGCTGTTCCATATCTCGCTGGCGCGGTGTCCGATCCAGGTTTTCGGCTAGTCGGTCAAGTTCCTCCAGTAACTCTCGGTCTTCGATATTCGCTGTGCTACTGTGCCTCGGTTCCAGCCCTGCTTCCTCTACTGCGTCGTTCCAGCTCCCGAACCGGTCTTGATATGTTGATCTCGAATAGGAGCTCAATTCGTCTATTTCACGGAGTGAGGGCGGCCGACCGAGTTGATCCGCTATGGATTGTAGTTCCTCAATGAGTTTCTCAGCAGGAATACGACTCGGACTCATGTTCTCACTGGCGGCGTCGCCAATCGCGGACGGGTTCACCCATCTTGGTATATGAAATTCAGGACCCGAACTGGCTCGCCGGCACCCCTCACCGGCGCAGAAACAACATCACGAGTTGGCGATATTCGAACTTCGCTATGCGAGATGCGCCACCTCGTTTGGTTCCTCGACGTCGTCGAATTCGCCGCGCTCGACAGGTTCCCAATCCTCACCTGGCTCCGGACTCCACCAGTCGACCTCGTAGGCGCCCGGTGCGCCGAAGATCTTCACGCGCGCCGACCCATCAGGCAGGTCGCGGCGCAGTTTTTCGTCGACGTGGAGGTTCCAGGTCGTGGTTGAATCGAAGCAGGCGAGCACGGCCTCCTCGTAGCCGCGCGTCTCTCGGGATTCCTGGAGTTCGACCTGGGTGTTGCAGTTCTTGCAGAACACGCCCTCGAACGGGATGTGAGTGAAGACCTCCTGCCCGCAGACGGGACACCAGAGGAACTCGAACAGTGCCTCGCTGTGTCGGTCAAGTACTTCGAGACTCATTGGTTGACTCACCCGGTCGTACCGGGCCAACACCTCGTGCCCGGCCGAAAAACAGCGCCCACCGCTCACTCACTCACCGTTCGGCACCGTAGACGATGCGTGAGGGGGCTTCGTACCCACAGTCGGGGCAGTCGTACCATCGCTGGATTTTCGCCCCGTCTGCTGCCTTCTCGCCGACGCGAACGTCGTTGTTCGGACACTCCGGGCAGCTGAGGTCCGGTGCCGGCCGCTCCCGGAGTTCGTCACGGAACGACGTCGCGTCCTTCGTCTCGTACCCCCGCGACCACACCGGGTAGCCGTCGACGAGGATTGCTCCGCGCCACTTGTACCGGTAGGAATCCGGGGCTCGATGCAGGACGGCTCGCGCACCGGTCTCGGTGTTCCGATACACAAGCGTCGGCGAGCGGCTCTCGCGTCGCCAGTTGGTGATCCTGGGCATTATTCAGAAGTGGACGTCAGCGGGTACGATCCAGAGCTCCTCACTCTCCTCGAGGAGTCGATCCAGCTGTCCACGGTGACGAATGCCGGTTCCGTGTTCGGTGTACAGGAAGATCGTCGGGCCGTCGTACGCACCGACCTTGTGGAAGGCGTGCCGGGCGAGGTCCTCGTCGCGCATGATCTCCTCGTCGGAGAGCTCGTCGATGGCCTCTTTCACCCGGTCGAGATTGCGCTCGAACTCTTCCTTCGTTGCCTCCCAGCCACGCTCGAGCAGGTCTTCGCCGTCGTCAGAGTCGACAGGGGCTGCGGTCGGCAACTCTCCCCATCGCGCCTTCCCCGCAACGGACGTGTCCTCCTCGTCGAAGGTCACAAAATAGTCGAATACTGCGCAGGAATGCGGCTCAGAGCCGACTAACCGATTGAACACCGTTTTCCCCGCAGCCAGTGCTTCGTTTTCTGTCGATGCCTCTACGAGCGCGTAGATGACCATATGCATCTGAATCACTCTAACGCTCGTCGGTACGGTCACCGACGCGCGCCATTCTCTCGCTGGCGCGAATAGACAGATTCCAGAGAGGACGATGATTCAGGGTACCTCAGGCAATAGGTGTCACATTCCGTACCGCTGGGGTGGATTCGTTCAGTACAGAGTGCGGACTCAACAGGTGTCCGTCATGCTTGGTATAACCTCCTCGCTGTCACCTTCTTCTAACACAGCCTTGATGTACACCGGATTCTCGTCCGGGGTAGTATTGCCCTCACCTGCCGAAGTTACGACTATGGAGCTGGGAGCAATCTCTTTCAGGTGTTCATATGCCGGTGAGGGAAAGGCAACATTCGTGTTGTCCAGTGACCTGACGGTCGTCTTTGTCGTTATCAGCAATCCCGAGTTATATGGCTTAGCCGGTATTTCGCCAACGATACAATCCGATTTATTTGAAACAGCAGACTTGAGTATGTCTACGGGGTCCTGCGCCGTGGCTTCTGATTGGGAAACACGAACCGTATCCCCATTAGTTCGGACTGGGTCCATTGTCCGGACTGATTGTGATTCAATAGGGCGGTCCGGTCCTGACTGACGAGTACGTCCAAGACAACCTCCAAGTAAGCATATTGCTGTGATTGAGAGGTTTTGAACGAACGCCCGTCGGTCAGCTGAAACCATATCTAAAGCCCTTGCTCTTGAAGTATAAATAACGGATGACTATCGTGATGAGCCTACGGGGTTTTACAAACCAAAGTATAGGTAATACTGCCAATTCTATCCCCTGAATTGAGCAATACAGACGAAGCGTCTGTCAGTACAGGTTCGCTGCGGAAACAATCGTCCCTATGACCGCTAAGATGATGCTGACCCCAGATAGGACACCTCCCGGGCTACCGACGACCGCCAGATAGATTGCGACAAGCGTCAATTGTATACCCACTAACACAGCAGCAAGATTTAGTTCCTGATCGGTCATAGTGATGTCTATTACTGGAGTTAGTAATCGGTTTTGTTCTATTCGTATAGTATTCGGACGGTTCAGCCATTCTTGGCTGGAATCATCATCCCTGAATCGTTCAGTACGCAAGTACACTGAGTAGCTATCTCAGTATCTGACACTCGAAAATAAATCTCCGTAACCGCTCAGTCCAATAGAGCCGATATTCCTGAATTGGGTCACTTCTCTCCTCTTCGTCAAACGTAACGTATTGACGTCCACCTCGAATCGAGGATCCCCCACGCTGGAAGCAGAGTTCCACGGGAGTGACTTACGGGTTTGTGCGCTGTTCGTTGGGATTTGTCCCGAGCTCAGGGGCGTCTGTGGTCGAACGCCACTCGTGATTGTCCCACTGGAACCGCACGGGCCGCGCCATCGGCCTGACTTGCTGCTCGGTGTTCCGCCGGAGGAACGTCTTTGCGGCTGTGAGATCGGCGTGTCCCTCGAACCCGCAGGGGCAGGTCAGGGTCTCTCGATGCCGAACTGTCTCGGCTTGCTCCCCGCACTCCGGACACGTCTGGCTCGTCCATGCCTCACTCTTCTCCACTACCTCGATCCCATACTCCTCACAGACGGACCGCAGCTGATCGACGAACTGCTTGAACGCCCAAAAGTTCTCCAGCTTCTCGTTGATTTCAGGGGATGGTTGGATTTCGATGACGCCGGTGAGGTCGCCGATGTGCACCGTTGCGATCCCCTCGTCGTGCAATCGTTCAACGAGGTCACGGATGAGGGCCTTCTGGGCATGGGTCCGCCGGCGGGAGCGTTTGCGGTAGAGCCGGCGGATTCGCTGGCTCGTGTCCCGCTCTGGCGGCAGCTTGGACGACAGGCGCGCGATCTCTTCGGTCGTCGATCGGAACTGCTCGAACAGCTCCTCACCGTCGTAGAGGTACTGTTCCCCTGTCGTGGTCGTACAGGCAACGAGATTGTTGGCACCTAAATCGAGGGCGGCTTCTTCCGAAGCCAGTGGTGAATCCAGTTCCGAGTCGTCGACTGAGACTGGTTGATATGCTCGATAGGTGCCTTCAACCTCGTCGTATTGAATTTCCAGTCGCCCCTGTTCGCCGGACCACTTCGGATCGCCACGCACCTCCAGCCGGAGCCGTTCGTAGTACCCCAATCCATACTTCTCTTTGAGATCCTGGCCGACCGGAATTTCGACCCGGGAGTAGTCGCCCCACTCGATCTCGTACGAATCGTTCCGAACGAACAGCCGGAGATCTCGCCCGTCCTCTTGATTCCCCCAGTAGCCCGGTGGGGACGCGTCTTCACCGCTTTCCAATAGCGCGAAAAACGACTTCCAGGCGGCGTTGTTCTTTCGTGTCACCGTCTGGACGCCGGCAGCGCCGAGTTGGCCTTTGTACTGTCCGCGAAACTCATTAGCCTCCCAGATGTTCTCGTCATCGAAGAACCGCTGGCGGCGGGCATAGGTCAGCTCGTTCCAGAAGCTCGCCGTCGCGTCCATGACGTCTTGTAGGAGGGCCTCATCCGACTCCGAGCGGGGACGCACCTCGAAAGTATTGATCCGTTTCATCGCTTGCTTATTTCCTGCTGGTCGGGTCGCTCTCATCGGCGCGGAATGTAGCCGAACCGTTCGATCTCGGCGGCCTGTTCTCGGAGAAGCCCGACGAGGACTTGCTCTGGAACGCCTGCCTGTGCTTGTTCGACCAACAGACTCTGAAGTCCCTCACGGTCGTCCTCGACGGCTTTGAGATCGTTATCGCCCATCGATGCGCTCCCGGGTATCCCCGGTTTCGTATTTGAATGTTGGCGACGCCGTCTGGCTCTGAGAGTTACGGTGACTTCGTTCGAAGACGGCGCCGGCGTGTGGGTCCGCGCCGACCAAGCGGTCGAACACCGACTTTCCGGTGGCCAGCGCGTCGTCGTGCGTCGATGCCTCTACCAGTGCGTAAATCACCATATGCATCTCGAACACCTCGAAACGCCGACGCACCGGGAATCGTTGCTCGCTCCAGCTGCGCCGGCACCCATCGCCGGCGCGGAATAAACAACTCTGGCCTCACTCGATCACAGGATATTGTTCGCCCACTCGACGGTGATCGCTACGGTATCGGGTGTGAAAGCTACGATGGTCATTTTACCGTTGATTGAACTGGAAACACTCTTGAGATGTATTCACGCACAAAACACGATGTGCCGTTTCAGAGGGCTACGCTAATTCCGAGCGACGGAATCGGAAATTCGCGATCTTACTGGTCGAGGAGACACTTTGAAAGCGTCACGATTCGGTTAGCAGCTGTCGAAGGACGTAGTGTAGGATGCCGCCGTGTTCGATGTATCGCACCCCGGCAGGTGTGCCCACCTGGGCCGTCACCGGGAACTCAACCGACGACCCGTCCGACCGCTCCGCAGTCACCGTCAACTCGGCCATCGGCTCCAACTCGTCGTCCAACCCGTAGATCGTGTAGACCTCTGACCCGTCCAATCCAAGCGCCTCCCAGGAGTCACCGTCCTGGAACTGCAACGGCAACACACCCATTCCGACGAGATTGTCCCGATAGATGCGCTCGTAGCTTTCCGCGATGGTCGCACGAACACCGAGAAGGTCGGTCCCCTTCGCCGCCCAGTCACGGCTCGACCCAGTCCCGAACTCCTCGCCCGCCATCACGACGAGTGGAGTTCCCTCCTCGCGGTACCGCTGGCTGGCCTCGAACACGGTCGTCTGCTCACCAGTCGGATGGTGGATGGTGTACCCGCCCTCGACGTCGTCGAGCATCTGATTCTCGATGCGGACGTTGGCGAACGTGCCTCGCATCATCACCTCGTGGTTACCCCGGCGGGCACCGTACGTGTTGAACTCGTGGGGCTCGACACCGTGGTCCATCAGCCACTGGCCGGCCGGCTGATCCGTCCCGAACGGCCCGGCAGGACTGATGTGGTCAGTCGTAACCGTGTCACCCAGCGTTAGCAGACACCGTGCATCCTCGACGTTAGAGACGCTGGGTTTCTCCAGCGGGAAATCTTTGAAGAACGGCGGCTCCCGGATGTATGTCGAGTCCTCGTCCCACTCGTAGACCTCGCCCGTCGGGGCCTCCAGCGCGTCCCATCGCTCGTCGCCTTCGAACACTTCGGCGTACTTCTCCTCGAACATCGACGGGTCGACGAAGTCGTGGACGGCTTCGTGGATCTCGTCGCTGTCTGGCCAGAGGTCCGCCAGATAGACCGGGTTGCCGTCCTCGTCGTACCCCAGCGGGTCCTGCTCCAGATCGATGTCCATCCGCCCAGCGAGCCCGTACGCCACCACCAGCGGCGGGCTGGCGAGGTAGTTCGCGCGCACTTTTGGATGGATGCGCGCCTCGAAGTTCCGATTCCCGGAGAGTACGCTCGTCGTCCAGAGGTCGTGTTCGTCGATAGCGGTCTCGATCGGCTCCGGGAGCGGCCCTGCGTTCCCGATGCAGGTCGTACAGCCGTAGCCCACGACGTTGTAACCCAGGTCTTCGAGGTATGGCAACAGCCCCGATGCTTCGAGGTACTGGGTGACGACGCGGCTGCCGGGCGCGAGGCTTGTCTTAACGTAGTCCGGGACGTCGAGGCCACGCTCGACGGCGTTTTTCGCCAGGAGCCCGGCTGCCAGCATCACGGAGGGATTCGACGTGTTGGTACAGCTGGTGATGGCGCTAACGACGACGCTCCCGTGCCCGATTTCGACGTCGTTGCCGTCGATATTCACGGAGGCGCGCTTCGTGAGAGGGTCGAGGTCGGGGCGGTCTCGACCGGTGTCCACGACCGCCTTGCCGCCGTCGGTCTGCCCCATCGATTGGTCGCTCTCACCGAGCCACCGGGCCAGCGCCTCCTCGTCAGCGTCGTCGAGTTCGTCCTCGAACTCGCCGTGGAGTAATTCCCGGAAGTGGGTTCGCATGTCACCCATCTCGACGCGGGACTGGGGTTTCTTGGGGCCGGCGAGACTCGGCGTCACGGTCGAGAGGTCCAGTTCGACCGTCTCGGTGTACTCGGGGTTCTGCTCACCGAACAGCCCCTGGGCGTCCAGATACTTTCGGACGAGCTCGATGTGGTCCTCGTCGCGGCCCGTCAGTTCGAGGTAGTCCAAGGTGGCCTCGTCGACGGGGAACATGCTGATGGTCGAGCCCTGCTCGGGCGCCATATTCGCGATTGTCGCCCGATCAGGAACAGTCAGCGTCTCCACGGCGGGCCCATAGAACTCAACGAATCGATCGACAACACCGACATCCCGCAGCAGTTCGGTGACGTGCAGTACGAGGTCAGTCGCCGTCGCACCCTCGGGGAGTTCACCTGTGAGTTTCACGCCGACAACCTCGGGGAGGTTCATCGTGATGGGCTGGCCGAGCATCGCGGCTTCGGCTTCAATACCGCCGACGCCCCAGCCGACGACGCCGATGCCACCAATCATCGGCGTGTGGCTGTCGGTCCCGACGAGGGTGTCTGGGAACAGCCAGTTCTCGCCGTTCTGCTCGCGTTCGTGGACGACTTGCCCGAGATACTCCAGATTCACCTGGTGGACGATACCCGTCCCTGGCGGCACGACACTGAAGTCGTCGAAGGCGTTTTGCGCCCACTTCAGCGCCCGGTACCGTTCGCTGTTGCGCTCGTATTCGAGTTCGACGTTCTTCTCGTAGGCGTCCTCGTTGCCGAAGTAGTCCACTTGGACGCTGTGGTCGATGACCAGGTCGATGGGGACTTCGGGTTCGACGAGGGTTGGGTCGCGGTCCTTGCGTTCGACGGCCGATCGGAGTGCCGCGAGGTCTACAACGGCGGGGACGCCGGTGAGGTCCTGGAGGATAACCCGGGACGGCTGGAACGGGATGTCGGCGTCGGGAACGTCCGGTTGCCAGCCAGCGAGGGCCCGGATGTCGTCCTCGGTAATGTCCTCCCCGTCGGCGTTACGGAGGACGGATTCAAGCATAACACGGATACTGACCGGGAGTTTGTCAAGTTCACAGAGGCCTTCCTCTTCGAGGACGGTGAGGTCGGCCATTTTGTAGGTCGTTCCATCGGCTTCGAACTCGCGGATCGCATTGAAAGGGTTCATTATTGTGGAAGATTTCAAACGGAGTAACCTTATTCTTGTTCCCGTTCTCGGGAGACGGGATTCGAGCAGTTCGACGTGTTCGTTGGACCTGCCCGAAGGGGTTCAGAGAGCTCGTTGCTCTCGTGTTCGACGAGTGACACAGTTCTGCATAAGGTGGCACTGTCTTTCTCGCTAGTCTTCATGGGTTCATACACCCATTTCTTGGCCAGTCTTACCGTCCATGCGTTCAGGCGCGATTCGCGACAACCGCATCGCGTTCCCGGTGACACCGAGGCTCATCCCCATATCACCGACAACGACCGCCAACGCAACGCTGACCAGACCCAGCGGCACGCCCAGCGCCAGCAGGAGCTTTACGCCGAGGCTCGCCCAGATGTTCTGCCGGATCACGCCGTTGGCCGTACGCGACAGGTCGTACAGGTACGGGAGCTTCCCGACATCGTCGCCCATCAGCGCGATGTCCGCAGTCTCGAGCGCGGTGTCGGTGCCGGCCGCGCCCATCGCGATGCCGACCTCTGCCGTGGCGAGCGCCGGCGCGTCGTTGATCCCGTCACCGACCATTGCGACCTCCCCATACTCCGCCTGCAGTTCCTCGACTGCATCGACCTTCTCGTCGGGCAGGAGTTCGGCACGGTATTCGTCGACGTCGACCTGCTCGGCGATGGCGCGGGCGGTGCCCTCGTTGTCGCCGGTGAGCATCACCACGCGCTCGACGCCCAGCTCGTGCAGGCGTTCGACGGCCCGCTTCGAGGCCGGGCGCACCTCGTCGGCGATGGCGATGGCACCCAGCAACTCCGATTCCGTTCCGACGATGACGACCGTCTTGCCCTCCCGCTCCAGTGCGGCGAGCGCGTCCTCGGCGAACGCCCCGTCGTCGACCTCGGCCGCCTCTTCCGCCATAACGCCGCCGTCCGTCTCGCGGCGTGCCCGAGCGAGGTCGAAGCCCAGTTCCTCGAAGAGCGCGGGTTTGCCCGCATAGTACGTCTCGCCGTCGATCTCGCCGCGGATGCCCTTCCCGGTGAGGCTCTCGAAACCCGTCGGGTCGGGCAGGTTACCCACGCCCGTCTCCTCAGCGCGGGTGAGAATCGCCGCAGCGATGGGATGCTCACTGCGACGCTCCAGTCCGGCGGCGCGACGGAGCAGATCGTCCTCCGTGGTGTCACCGACTGGAACGACGTCGGTGACGGCGAGTTCGCCCTTGGTGAGCGTCCCGGTCTTGTCGACGGCGACGGCGTCGACCTCGCCCATCGCTTCCAGGTAGTTTCCGCCCTTGATCAGGACGCCGTTCTTCGCGGCGCTAGTGATGCCCGACACCACCGAGACGGGTGTGGAGATGACGAACGCACACGGGCAGGCGATTACCAGCAGGGTGAGCCCACGGATGAACCACGTCTGCCAGTCGCCCGCGAAGCTGAACCCATATCCGGCTAGGTCAACTGAGATGGGGTCGGCGATAACCAGCGGCGGGATAGCGGCGGTCAGGATTGCCAGCACGACGACGAGGGGTGTGTAGTAGCCGGAGAAGCGGTCGACGAACTGCTCAGACTCGGTCTTCTTCGCCTGTGCGCCCTGTACCATCTCGATGATGCGCGAGAGTGTCGAATCGCCAGCGGTCGAGGTGACCTCTACCTCAAGGTACCCCTCCTCGTTGATCGCGCCGGCGTAGACCTCGTCGCCGGCGGTCTTGTCGACGGGGACGCTCTCGCCCGTGATCGGCGACTGGTCGACTGCACTCTCGCCTTCGATGACCGTCCCGTCGAGCGGAATCTTGTCGCCGGGGCGGACGACGACGGTCTCACCGACGTCGACCTCCTCGGCGGGAACGGTCACTTCCTCACCATCGCGAAGGACGGTCGCCTCATCGGGCGACAGCTCCATCAACTCGCGCAGGGAGTCCCGTGCCCTGTCCATCGCGTAGTCCTCGAGCAGCTCGGCGATGCTGAACAGGACGGCCAGCGTGGCGGCCTCGACGAAGTAGCCGATACCGGTCGCCGCGATGATCGCCGTTCCCATCAGCAGGTCGATGTCCAGGCTTCGGTTCTTCGCAGAGTAGTACCCGCTACGGACGACTGGGATGCCACTAGCCGCGACGGCGCCGAGGAACAGGACATCTGCGATGTGGAGCGGGTACTCGAGGACGCTCGCCACCGTGACGTTCTGTCCGGTGAGGAGGAACTCGAAGAGGAGGCCGAGCGTGACGAACGCCGCGCCGAGCCACGTCTTCTTCGCGCGAAGACTCGTCCAGACCTCCGATGGTGGCGCGATGTCGACGCCATCGGTCACCTGGTTGTCCTCATCATCGCCCTCGGTGTCCGAGCCCCCGACGACCTCGTAGCCGGCACCTTCAATCGCCTTGATTACGTCGGCTTCGCTAGTCCGATCAGGATCGTACGTGACGTTGGCCGTGCCGGTGGTCGTCTGGAGCGTGGCGTCAGTAATGCCGTCGACACGCTGGAGGCTCTTGTCCACCTTTTGGGCGCAAGAGGGACAGTCCATCTCGGGGACAACGAGGCGGGCGGTCAGCTCACGTCGCTGCCCGCCTCCGTTCGTTCCTCCTGCTGCGTCCGGATTCTCTGTCATCACGTCACGGTAGGAGCGGGAGTTCGATATGTCTTTGTTGGAATATTCCAACTACGGTCCTCAGTGGGATGCCAGGCGTTCTTCCGCTACCCGCTCGCCGGCGACATGTTGCTTCGCCAAATGTTCTTCCGCCCGACGGAGTCGGTAGGTGAGTGTTGACCGTGGCACGTCGAGATGCTCGGCGAGCTCGCCGACATCGACCTCGCGGGGTGATTCGTAGTAGCCGTGTTCGACGGCGGCCTGGAGAGCAGCCTCTTGGGCTGGAGGCAATCCACTCGGTGTTCCGTCGCTTCCCATAGCTGATGTTGTGTCCGCTGTGCGGAGCATCTCCATCTGGGCGCACTCCCCGACGGCGACTTTGAGAGCGTCGAAGAACGCCGCCACGTCGCCCTCACCGGAGTGGATGAGTCGCCACGTGTAGTGGCGGCCCTCGTGACGAGTCTCGAACAGTACGCCGTCGCCGAGGTGGTCGCGAGCGATGTGGGGGACTGAGGCGCAGGTCGGAGTGCGCTCCCAATCTGAGTAGAGGATGAGCGCGTCGTCCGTGCGGTCGAGGATGCGGGTGGTCTGTGTGGCGTTGCAGTCCTCGGTGGCGAGACAGTCAGCGTAGTAGTCGCCGTTGAGAAAGGCGTCCTCGATGGCGTTGAGCGCCTCAGGCGTACCGGTGGCATGGTCGACCCGCCAGAGACGCTCGGCAGTGGCGTGCAGCGAGAGCGAGCGAACGCGAGCGTCGGGGTGGTCGGCGAGGGCGTCCGCCACCCTGTTACAGCCGGGCTCGTATTCGAGAGCGAAGACGAGTTCGCGCATACCCAGTCTAAGGCCTGCTACGACATAACCCATGGCCTGTAGCGTTGTCGACCAGTAGACCTCAGATTACGTCGTCAGGGTCGTGGACTTCCTGCATTCGCTGTGCTTCGGCCGCGTATTGCTCTTGGAGGTCGGGGTCATCGACCATGCCAAGATTGCCGGGTTCAGCATCGACTGCTGCTGTCGTGTCTCGGACGTCGGTGAAGGATGTGAGTGCGCGTTCCTTCCGATAGTACTGTTCTCCATCGGGTGTTGCGTAGGTGAGGATGATCAGGTTCTGCTCGTCATCAGAGTACGTCCGTTCGACAAGCCAAACACGAACGTCATCTTCAGACTGATTTGACATACTTAGACGTCCCTCGAAACCCACTAAGGGATTGGTGTTACGGCTTGCCGAAACTCGCTGTCTCTAAGGGTGATTCTCCGGTCGGGATGAGCAGCTCCTGTCGGTCTCCGACTCGCTCGGCCAGCTTCCGTTTCAGGTACTGTCTCGCCGTCGACGGCGTGAAGACGCCCTTGTCGAGCATATCGCCGACGACGTCTTTGAGGGCCGCGAACTGTCCCTGGAGGTGGCCGTCGCCGACCGGCTCGCCGTCGTACCAACGCACTGTCGCGAGCGCGCCGTTCCCGACTGTTTCTCCCTCCTCGACCGTCTCTGAGTCGTACTGGAGGCCGAACCACAGCGTCCGATAGGCGGTCACCTCGAACGTCGTCGACACCACGAAGAACGCCTCGTGGTGGAGATAGTCGAGGTGGTCAGCAACGATCTCGTCGAGGGTGAGCCCGGTGGCGCGGGGCTTCGGTTCGACGACCGTCGACGGTCGATCCTCGCCGGTGAGGTAGCCGTCGACCGCATCTGCCTCGAGGCCATCGGCCAGTTCCGCCAGCAGCTGTTTCGCCCACTTGGAGTCGGTGTCGTCGCCACCGAACGGCGACTCAGCCGAGATTCGGCGCTTGAGCTTCAGGTTCGCTGCGCCCCAATGGCTGTAGTGGAGCGTGTACTGTTCGTCTGTGCGTTCGTACGCAACGAGTGCGCGGTGGCCCATCGAGCAATCACCTCACGGGGCGACCGCGACTGGATCGCCCCGCACCCCTCCCGGGGGACGAACAACGCTACTCGTCGATCGGGTCGGGGGAACTGAGGTCCGCGTGGAGGACTTCGCCATCGCGAACGACGTACCGCTTTGCCAGCACGGGGAAGCGGCACTTCGTGAACCCCGCTGTCTGGATATCGAGTTCCTCGTCAGCTTCGAGGTGGTCGGCGAGTTCTCGCAGGAATTCGTGGGTCACGATCCCGCCTTCGTAGTCCGGGAGGCCGTTCTCCCGCGCCTCGTACACCTCGAAGTCGTCGTACCCCCAGATGGTGAGCTCTCCGTCTTCGGTCACCTCCCAGTCGAGCGTCCCGAAGCAGTAGTTCTCACAGAGTTCGCGGACTGCCTGCGGATCCGATACGATCGCGCCGGTTGACGTCGTCGCAGCTTGTAGTGTCGCCATGTCTGGACTCGCGGGAAGCCCCGCACCCCTCTTGGGGGGCGATAAACCGACACTGGAAGTGCCCCTGGCCTCGACGGCGATGACGATCAGTCGTCTGTTGGGGCGTCTGGTCCGCTCCCGTCCTCTGGTCGCGTGAGTAGACTCACTTCTTCCAGGAGGTCTCTTGCAGTCTCGACTCGCTCTCGATCCGTGTCGTCCAACTGGTCGACGTCGAGCCGGCTGAGATTGCTGAGCACACAATGCATCCGGTAGCCTTGTTCGACTTGCTGATTCATCGGAAGTGCCTCACCACTCGCCGGCGCAGAAAGACTCCTTACGAGACTGTCGTCGGCGCATCAGCGTCGCCACCAGTGTTCGTCGCGACGCGTTGCCGCCAGGAGGTCACTCTCACACCGGTCGTCCAGCATCGTGTCCGGGATGTGGGATGCCTCGCCGGTCGGCCGTAGTTCCGCAAAGTCAGAATATCGGTCGTACATCGGTTGGCTCATACCTTCTGTCGGTATCGCATTTCAACGTCCGGACGCCTTCGCTCGCATCTCGCTCTTGATTATGTGAGGCAGTACAAACATATATGAGAGTACGGCGCGAACACTGTCCCAAGAGGTGCCAACCATGACCGAATCCTCGCGAGATGGGGTCCAATCGTGGACTGAGTCGATGAGCGCCCGCGACCGTATTCGGGCGGTCGCCGAGTCACTTCGCGAACCCCGCTCAGTTAACTGGATCAGCGAGCAGGCCGACGCCGCCTGGAGCACGACCAACGAGGAACTTCAGGATCTCGTCGACCAGGGCCAGTTGCGTCGCGTCGAGGCCGGCGAGACCACGCGCTACCAGCCGGACTACACGCGACTGCTCTTCGAGGAGATCCGCACGCTCATCGAGGAAAACACCCGCGAGGAGCTGCGGAGCGAATTGGCCGCGATTACCGAGGAGATCGAGGAGTGGCAGGCGACCTACGACGTCGAGACGTGGGAGGAGCTCGAACAGTCGCTCGCCGACGGCGACCTCGCAAGTGCGGAGCTCCGTGAGCGCCGCGACGTCATCGCGTTCTGGCGTGAGAACGAGGAGGATCGCCGCCTCATCAAGCACGCACTGGAACTCTACTCCGACGTCGAAGCCGCCCGCGAGCAGATGACTGACGTGGCTGACCGCGCCACGAGCTAATCCTCCTCTCTCACAGAATGATCTTTCTTGCCGGTCGCGACCGCTATACACAGCGGACCCTCCTCCGCGACGTTCACGACCGATTGACGAACCAGCCAGGGTGTGAAGAGGTCCGCTATCGCCCGTCTCGACGCCGACCCCGGTACGTCATCGCGGATGTCGATCCGACGACGTTCCTGAGTGACTCTTACGACGCGGCGACAGCACGACTGGAGATTCGTTTCTGGTACCCCGCCGGCGTCGACCACGAATACTACCGCATAAACTGGATCGAACCGGACCGAAATCTGATGCTCGGATTCCACCAAGACGCCGACCATCCGAACCTTGGGCCCTGTCATATCCAGCTCAATCACGAAGACACGCCGGTTGATCGGCATGAGGCGACGTTTCTCGATGCCCATCCGCTCGCCATCCTCGATGACCGACTACAGCAGTTCCCGCCCGCGCTAGATGCGATTCACTGGAAGAATGGAGCGCCCTCGCTCCCTACCTGGCCCGTCTAGACAGCGAGTTCATCGAGCGTTTGGTGATGCGTCCGTGTCGTGGTCGGCGTGACGTTTCCGGACTCGGCGATGTCACGTTGCGTCACCCACTACCCCTGTTCCCGCCCAATTTGTGGAGGCAAGCCGCTGCGAACCCTGCCGAATGAACGCCCGCCGTGACTGACGTCGGACTTGAGGGTACTCACCGTATTAACCAACAGAAGTCATCTCTATCGGAGACTGTTGGTTAATCTACGAGATTCCTCCTGCCCTATTTGGGAGCAGGCCCGTAGCGACCTGTGCCACACACCTGGCACTCCCAGATTGGTTGGCCCGTCCAAGTCTCGTCAGGGAGCGACTCGCGTGTCCTGAACCGATGTTCTGTTTCTCTCGTACAGTGCTGGCACTCGAGGGCTGTCACGGTCGGAATTTCGGCTCCGGCACTGCTGGATTCCGTTTCGTGGGGTACTGTTTCAACAGCGATTGCTGGGACGATCCACAGCTGATCGCTGTCGTCGAGCGTGTGCTCGAGGGACGACTCATCACGAATTCCCTGGCCACGCTCGTCATAGACGCGTGGAATCTCCGTCTGAGAACGATCGCTCCTCTCGTTCCACGCTTTCCGCTCACGGGCCGCTGTTAGTAACGCGTCGCCAGCCGCTGTGGTCACCTCAGTAGCAGCGGGGAGCGTAGGCCAGCGCTCGGTTAACTGGGGTGCGGGCTCGTCGTCGAGATCGTAGATGAGCGTACAGTCGTCAATGGGCTCGTCGTGACCTGACGTGAGAAGTGTCGCTGCAGCTGTCCCTTTCGCGACAGCACCATAGAACGTCCCGGATTCGACGAGGAAGTGGATCACGCCACGGAGTGATTGCTCGGAACTCGCAGCATCCGACGCTGAGGCGGCGTCGAGTTCGTGTTCGAGACAGAACCGGCATTTTCGTTGCGACGCCGGGATCGATGCGCCACAGGAGACACAGGCTCGGTCTGTGTCGGTTGTTCCATCCGGATACCCACCCGAATGCGCGGCTTCACGCTGGCGGGTTGGCTGGCCGTCCGCTGGCTGATCCAGTGCTGGGTCCGGCACCAGAGCGCCTTCCCCGACAGGTTGGAACGCGTCTCGGTCTGAGTTGTGGTCAGTCATCGATTCGGTCCGCGTTTCCCCCGGTTTGGTATTTAAACTCAAGGGTGAGAAAACGCGGGAACGGATTCGGCGACGACGAAATAAATCTGATCGCCTGAGACGGAGTCAGTCTCGGAGCTCGGCGACCGCTCGACCAACCTCGCGAACGTGCTCACTCCCCTCGATATCGAGCTCTGTCGACAGATACTCGACAGTCTCTTCCAGATCCATACTCCTTGGTAGACTCTCTGCCTGTATGTAGGTGCTCCTCTACTGGAGGCGTCTCAGATCGCTTGGAGTTCGTCCCGCCGGCTTCGGAGCGTCACGACTGACACTTCTGCTGCCGACGCGACGGTGGATTGGGTAATCAACGCGCCCTGTTCTTGGGCGGCCAGATAGACACAGGCGGCCGCGACGCCCGATGGCTGACAGCCGTTCGTGAGGGCTGTCCCTTCGGCGTGTTCTGCGAGTTCGTTCGCGCGGCGGCGAATGTCGTGGTCTAACCCCAACTCCGAGATCAGCCGCGGAACGAACGACGTCGGGCGCATTGGTGGTGCCGGGAGCTCTAATTCGCGATTCAGTGTTCGGTAGGCGTTGGTCACACGAGTGGACTCGACTCGGGCGGCGTCGACGACATCCTCGAGGAGAAGCGGGTGTTGGTTACATCGGCCGGTACCGTAGATACTCGCTGCACCGATGGCTTCGATGGATCTGCCACGAAGCAGATCCTCGCTCTGAGCCCTCCGGAAGAGCTGGCACGCCTGGTCACGAATCGACTCGGAGAGTTCGAGCGCACTCGCCAGCCGGCGCACCTCGCCCAACCCGTGTGCGAGATTCCGTTCCGCTTTGGACCGCCAGCGACCACGGGTCTGCTCACGTCGCATCCGGGCCAGCCGCCGACGTTTCTGCCCTGAGAGTTCGTTCCCGTGCGCATCAGTTCCGTGGCCGATCTCGGTCGAGAGGCCTCGATCGTGACGGGCCGCAGTCAGGGGTGCGCCTGTTCGCTCGCGTTTGTCCTCATCGTACGATCGCCACTCTGGCCCGTGATCGATACGTTGTTCATCGATAACGAGCCCACAGTCCTCGCAGACCGTTTCCTTCACGTTGGTAGTGACGTGTCCGTCGCACTCGGGACATCGGTTTGCGCTTGACTCCGTTTGGACGTCTTCGTCGAAGCCGGTTTCGTAGATGTCTCTCGTTGCCATCGTTCTCACCGTATTCAGGAACTCGCTGTCACCGGGAGCCCCTCACCTATCACTGGGGGATAAAAAAACGAAATCCGATGAGACTGCCGTAGACTCAGATGTCTAACTGAGATCCGGGTGATCTGAACGCTCAAAGTAACGCTGAGCGGGTCGCGCTGTCCCCCGTCGGAGCCCATCGCGTAGTTCTTGAGCTTCTTTAATATGGACCATCCGCCGGGCTTTCCCGAATCTAGTTCGGAACTGGATTGCTTTTCCGTACTTTGCTTTGTATGACCCAGCAGAGTGATTATAAGTTGGCGGCGAGCTCGGGATACCCGGGATATCATGAAGTTCGCCCCCGTTACGTGCCAGCACTTGGTCTAACTCTTCTGCATTAACTTCCCGTGCAGCACCATATATTGGAATAGTGCCGTACTTTGAACGCTCGTCAATGCCTCCGCCTCGGCGATTATATTCAAGATTGCCATTCATCAGGCTGGAGAATGTCTGAACACCGTGATCAGTTAGATACATTCCGTAATATCCCGACCGCGGGAGAATGACCGGAAGATGCTCTTGACGTGCCAGATTGACGACTTCCGTAACGAAGCTCTCGAGTGCTTTTTCATTCCCTTTGTCCCATACCCGATCTAGATTTGAGATGGTGAGGGCCACGCCGGCGTAGGATGCGCTCTGTATTTCTGATTTAATGGCTTGTTTGATCCGCTGGGCGTTGCCATTATCACTTGGCTCGAAAACCCCCTGATCGATGTAGAAGTGGAGATATGCCGTTACTGACCCACTTGAGGGTTCATTCCATTTTGTTTCAGCCAGCTGTCTCATATAGCTATTAAGTCCCAGTGTGCGGCTGATGACGTCTTTCCCGGTCGATTTCATCACTGGGGGTACAGGTGGAATGAGGGCAGTATTAGGTGCGTTCCCTGCGTCCTGAGCGAGCGTCTCGAAGTACTCTGTAAACCCTGAATCCGCTCGCTTGTCCCGCCAGGCTTCGTGGACTTTGCCACTATTTTGGGACTGATATTTCATCGGGACAGCGAGGTCCTTGCTCTTCAGCAAGGCTTTCATTTGAGCTTCTATGAACGGCTGGAAAAAGCGGGGCAGTTTCTCAATCGCGTCTTTGTAGTTGCCATCCCGTAGTTCACTGTAGAAATCGCGTGAACGAGCTTGATCGCCGCGGAACGCGTAAGTAACCAAATTCTGAGGGCGAGTATAACGGAATAGTTCAACAGGTTCGTAATAGAAGAACGGGTGCTCGGTTACTAGTTCTCGAATGTCCTCTCGAACCTGTTTGAAGCGTGGCTTTGATCGGATGTCTTGCCACCTGTGTCCCGCTACCATCACTGGACTGTGGGACTCCAGAGCGTCATGTGCGAAAAGTAATGATTGCAGCCCCTCTGGACCGCTTACTTCTGGGGTGTAGAACGGTGCTTCAATCCCTGTGACTTCACTGATCCGGACCTCATCGAGGCCTTGTTCGTTCTTTTGAATGAATTTAACATCTTGCATTATTCTTCAGCCTCCTCAGCAAATTCTTGCATCTTTTGGAAGACTTCATCAAGTGACGACATCGGAAAGATGACCGCTCCTTCTGTGGTTTCGCCTTCCATCAACGAGAAGCGCTTCTCTGTCAAGTGGAAGTACAAGTCGTCATTCTTCCCTTTTGCCAGCTGAATATCCAAAATAGTGTCCCCGTCCTCAATCCGTTTTTTCCCAAACGAATGTAGGGGTTTTCCGTTTGGATAGTAGAAGTAGGTCTGCTTGTCACGCTTTTGCCGGTACACTTCACGGAGCTGTCGCAACCGAGTCAGATGTTTATCAACAGTATTGCGCGCGAGCCCAGTAACCTCCATAATCTCGCTCACCGTGATCCCGTCCTCGCCAAATTTTCGGACTGCACGCCGAACTTTGTCCTGTGCTAACGTGTCACTTTCATCATCGCCGAATCCCTCTATGGTTGGGTCATCGTCCGATAAATCCTCAAGTGGGTCCTGCAATTCCGAACCAAGCTCCAACGCCGATATTTCTCCATCCTCATCATCACGACGGTCTTTTTCAGACATTGGACCACACCATATCACACGGTTTCGTGCAACCTCTATAAAAAGGTTTGGCAAAAGAGCGACGAATTTCAGATCACGACCGCGGTATCTGACCCCTAGTTTTATTATCCGCCAGTAACGATTGGCCAGTAACCTGTCGGTCCTCCCGACTTGGTACATGCCGCCACGAAAGACGCGCTCGACCTGCGATGGTGTTGGCGCACGGCGCAGGTCGATGCATCGCCCCGATGACCAGCCAGCGAAGCCACCGGGGATTAGGCTCCCCGAGGTGCTGGGGTCACCCGGACTAGACTAATATCTGTCTGGCCGGGTGTTAAGCGTTGCTCCGCTCCTCCGTGTGGCGTCCCACCTACATGAGTGAGGATTCCAACCCCGGCGAAAGCCGGAACGACGACGGTAACGCTCCCCGAAACAACAAGCAGTACGTGGTCTTCGTTGACGGGACGAAGGCCAAATTCGAGGATTCGACCGTGGAAGCCCGCGATTTGATCGCGGTCGTCTTCCCCGATGATGCTGACGCGTACGACCTCGTGGCGCTACGCGGCGAAGGCGGCCCGGAAGAAGCAGTGTTCGCACCCGGCGACACGGTCACCCTTGACGAACAACACCGCAAGCACTTCGATACGAAGGGCGACGGACGGAACTACGTATAAGATATGGCGACGGACGACTCTGCTACTGGGAGCGCCGACACGGTTCCTACCAGTCGGACCTATTCCCAGCACGATGAGCTTCTACGCGACCGTTCAGATCGGTTCCAGAACGGATTTGAGGCGCTTCAGGCCCACCCAGAAGTAACTCCGAAGTTGGTGACGGTCACCGATGACGATGACCCAGGCGGGGGTAACTTTGTATTCATTAGCTTGGGCATTGTCAACGTTGGTCGATTTGCCAACTACAACCACGATAGGGCCGAGGTGTTCATCCGAGTACCCGACACGTTCCCGGCGGGTCAAAAGTACGGATTCGCCACTGATCCAGTTCTACGCATCGATGGTCAGCTCCCGACTAACACACAGACCGATCGAGATCACGCGGAACCACTTTGTCGTACTCTCGATGTCGATCAGGTTCTGTATTGGAGTCGACGGTGGGACTATATGGATATCAACGAGCAGGGGAGTCCCGACCAGATGCAGGCCGCAGTTCCGTGGATGAAGCAAGTGCTGCGTACGCCAGTGGAGGGGCAGTAACGATGTCCACCAACCGTCCAGACCGGCTTACGGACCGTAACTATTCGCTACAATCTGCGGACGAGTTCCATTTGGCTTTAACTGAAGAGCAGCAGACCGAACTTGAGCGTATCCTCTTTGAAGATGCTCGAACCGAGCACGAATGGGAACGAGGCGTTATCTGTGTCATCACACGCAGTAGCGGCCAAAACCGGGTGTCTTTTCTAGTACACGACATCCTCGATCCGGCTGATGGCGACATCAATTACGGTGGGAGTGTTCAATTCGATGCTGACTACCGGTACGAGGCAGTCGCTCGCGCCCGGGAAGTTGGCGACGCAGCTGGACTTTTATATATTCACACCCATCCGAATCTGACAGGGGACGAGACGGCTTTTCCAAACCCGTCTGTAGGTGATCTGAACACAGCTGAGAAAGACCTCTTTGAAGACGCCAATCGTCTTGGAGATGAGGCACCGCTCGGAATTGCTATCGTGAAAGACACCTCACGTCAGTGGCGAGTCATCGGCTACGAGTTCGATACTCCAGATACGGCTGATGACGTCGGGAAGGCAGCTTATTCACCGTCATCAGCCCGTACTTTCGACGCGGATTGTGTTCGTGTCGTGGGCAAATCACTGCGTGAATACCCGACGTCTAAGAAAACCGATGGCGCTGCAGGTGCGGCAGCAGCTATCTCACCGGATACACAAGATAGCACCATCGAACTGTGGGGTGAGGATGGACAGCGACAGCTGAATTCACTTCGTGTTGGTCTTGTCGGCGCTGGTGGGGGTGGCTCAATTCTCGCTGAGCACCTGGCTCGGATGGGTATCGGTGAACTCGTCGTCATTGATTTCGACAGAGTTGAGCCAGCGAATCTTAATCGTGCCCAGGGTGCGAGTCGGGCAGACGCAGATGCGCGACGTCCCAAGGTCGATATAGCCGAGCGCCTCGCCCAACTTGGTGGGACTGCACCCGGATTTTCCGTGGACGTCTACGAAGCAAGCGTTGTTGAAGCCCGACCACAGTACGGCGCTATTGACCGGCTGCTTGATTGCGATGTTGTTATTCATGCTGCCGAAGGTGAGTGGCCCACCCGAGTTCTTGACGAAATGGCTCACGCTCACCTTGTGCCGGTAATTAGCGGCGGATCGCACCTTCACAACACAGGTGGGGTACTAGACGAGAACGCCTATGCACAGGCAACTATCGCAGGTCCAGGGCAACCATGCCAGAACTGTGCCCGTCACTGGCGTGAGACGGCTGCTAATGACGAAATGAACAATCCCGACGCGACGGGGCCCGGGGACTATGGGTTGGATGAAGGCGCAGAGGGTGCTGATGAGACCACTGGCGAGGATCGGGAGCCTAGTACAAATTCAGTAAATCTCATCGTCGCTGGGATGGTAACGCTCCGGCTACAGGATTACGTACTCGGTGTCGCCGGCGGCCAGCGCGGGATTCGGCGGTTTATGCCCGGCACATGGTCGATGGAGGAGGGCATTAGTAGCTGTAAACCGGGTTGCCCGATGAAATCACTCTTAGCTGACGGCGATACTCACCAACTGACCCTCTCTAATGATCCAAAGTATGCGAAAATTCGTCGAGACCTGAACGGAGGTGATGAGCAGTGACAACGATCACGACGGTTGGAATTTCGGCTATGATTGGGGTACTCATCGGATATGGGATTAATGAGATATTCGGAGGGAGACGCAGTTCGATAGGGGTTCATCGTCGAGACGGGCGACTGTTACCATTCTGGCCGGGGTTTGTATTCTTCTCTATGGTTACGATCGTAGCGGCGTTTACAACAACAGCTGTCTCAGAATTTCTCTCTGAAGCATTCTCAGGACTCGGCGGTTTCGTATTAGCTTGTGGTGGAGTTGCATTCTTTCTGACAATAGTGAGTTATTCGAGATAGGTATTATCGTGGACTTCCTGCTAAACTGATTCTCTTGTACAAAATTCAATAACTAGGTCGTGGCTGCGCGCGCAACGACCGAAGGGAGTGAGCACGGAGCGGTGGGCGGGGCGGCGGGGCTTGGGCCGGTCCGGCACACATCAAAAAAGAGGTTACTCAACCCTCCTATTCTTCCCACCAACGGCGGTCGCGCTCTGGGAAGACGATCATACTGTCGTAGGTCACGGCGAGTGAGCACCGTCCCTCGTACCAGTTCTTCTTGACCGCCCGCATTCGCACGGTGTCACCTTCCTGGACGAAGGCGGGCTCGCTGGCCTTCCACGAGGTGAACTTGATTTTCCCGGTATCGTCCGCGACCAAGCCCACTTGAGCGATCTTCGGGCTGGAAGCATCCCAGAGCTGGACGACTTCTCCTTCGATGCTCACCTCGTCGGTCTGCACGTCCGGGACGTCCTCGATCGGGCAGATGGCCCCGGGGGCCGCCTTGAGTGCGTCCATCGTGTCGAACACTGCTTTGGTGATGTCTTGCCCCTTGGCGACCCGCTTTGCGAGTGCCCGCGAAACGGCCGCCCGACTATGACCGGTGCGAAGCCGCTGTGCCATCCGGTCTGCTTCCTGGTTCACCTTCGCCAGCTCCATCCGGGAGAGGCGTTCGCGCGGATCCGTCCGCTCAGGGGTGCGTTCCTTCCGAATGCGCTGCCGCCGTTCGGTGACGACCTCCCGCGTTCGCTTCGCCCGGCCCTCCTGGGTGCCGAGTTCCGCCTGGGCGCTGATATGGTCCAGTTCGGCCTCCCGGGCACGAATCTTCTCTTCCTGTGCGAGGGGCAGGTGCGAGAAGTCCTGGACGATGCCGTCCGGGTGGTTGGAATCCACCTTCGCCTGCTTTTCCTGCTGAACCGTCGCCCGGAACTCCGGCTCGTCGTCGACGACCTCGAAGCCGTCCTCGTCGACGCCGGCGTCTTCGGTTCGTTCGAATGCCTGTTCATCCACCGTAACGACCTTGCGACTCGAGTTGTTACTAGACATTGGAGTCTCAGTGCTCCGAAGGCGCTCACGCGCCGCCACCGCGATGTCCTAGCATCGCGGTTTTCCGACGATGTCGACGTCCGATAGCACCGACTGCGCGCTCTCGCTCGCGCCTTCGCGAGCGCCCTGCCGGGCGCGAGCGAGAGCGCGCCCAAGTGCGGCGACCCCAACCAGCACCGCGCGCCGACCCGCCCGGAGCGAGCGGCCAGCGGAGAAAGCGTGGGGGGTGAGCAGCCACGCCGCGCAACCCCCCGCGCTTTCCCGCTGGCGCCGAGGGCACATTCACTTTAGCCCGGCAGCCCGCCCGCTACCGCAGGCAGGCAGCCCGGAATGGTCGGTCGCGAGCGACGCGGAGGGCGGCAGCGGCGAGCGGGGCGGGCCGTGACGTACACACCTGTTCACCCGGCCGCGCCGCTCGGCCGGCCATTCACCGTCCTGGCGGACTCAGAAAGGGCGAGGCCGCCTCGGTCGTCCCCCGACCCCGCAAGCACCGCAGGGACGAGGAGCGCAGCGGTGGTCGCGGGATGCCGAGCAGCCGAGGGCTTTCGGGTGTCGTCGCCGGCGCTGGGTGTTCGGCATCGCTACTCGGAGACCGGTTACTCTTCGAGACGGCGGAGCAATTGTGTGACGTACGGACTGTTCTCCCAGCTCCGATGCGGGCTAATCGTCGTGATTAGCGTCCGAGCCTCTTTGGGGCTCAGATGTCCGTTCCGAGCGTAGTCGACGATGAGCCGTGGTGTCGGGACGATCCGTGGCCCTTGCAGCACGGCGTGGATGAGCGGGAAGTTCGTTCCGCCGAACTCGTCGGTGAGAAACCCATCGACGTCGAGCGCGTTCGCGAGGACGATACCGTCGGTTTCGCCGTCGTCGATCCCGAACGTCGGCCGCGAGTCTGGTGTATCCTCGCGCTCGTACGGGTCCGTGACCGTGCAGTAGCTGCGGGCTGCGAGGACGTTACTCGCGGCTGCCCCGTGGATATCTTGATACTGCGTGACGTCACGGAGCTCTGAAACGACTTCCGACGGCACGAACACGTCACACGACGTGAGCAGATACTGAAACGGGTCGGGGGCATCGGTACCGACAGTTGCATCCGAACGAGGTACGGCGAGACTGACGAGCGCGCTAGTGTCGGCGACGACCGTTCGCAGTCGCCGGCCGCTCATTGCTCGTCGTCGGCTGCGGTCTCGACCGCCGTCGCGTCGCCATCGTAGACGTCCACGTCGTCGGGAGCAGCGAGATCGAGTGGTTCATCCTCGAGATCCGCTTTGAGAAGCCGGAGGCGCTGGGCAGTCTCGGCGCCGACCAACTGCTTGACCGTCTCGAACTCAAGCTGGTCGTCGTAGTACTTCGTGGCGACAAGTTCCTGGAATGTCTCGCTGTCGGCCGTGTCTTCGATGTACTCCCGAATCGCCTCGACAAGCAGATCCGTCCGATCCTTGTCGAAGAGCTCCGCGATCGCATCCAGCCGGTCGACGAGATACTCTGGCGACTGGAAATGGACCCGTCGCGGATCATCACTTGCGCTCATTCTATGTGCACGTTCTGCACATAGAGTGATAACCGTTTCGACGTTTGCACAGAGCTTACACATCGGAGCCCTGATGGGACCGTCCCGCCAGTCTCAGCCGTCGTCCTGTGCGTTCAGCTCCTCGAGGAACCAGCTGGCTACCGTCCCAATCCGAACGCCGTCGACATTACGCATCTCAAGACCGTTCGTGGCGGTTCGGAACGGTTCGTTGTCGACGAGGATACGGTGGATGACTGTGCGGACGGGATCGGTCCCGTAGGTATCGATAACGGTCGCCATCGTCCTGTCGAAATGGGTATCCGCGTGCTCCGTTCGCGGGTTCTGCGCCCGGTGGACCACGAGGTCGATCACATCGTCGACCGATGCGTGGTCAGGATCCCCGGTTTGCTCACGAACGTCATAGCGGGGCTCTGTATCAGACATATCCAGTCACTCAGTGGCATTGCCGTCCGTATCACTCGTCACTGGGTCGGCTCTTCGTTGCCGGCGGGCCTCTGTAAGGAGCTCCTCGAGCGTTGCGACCTGATCGATCTCCGCGAGCTCATCGGTGATCTCGTCGATGAGTGCGGCTCGCTCGACGGCAGTCTCGTCGCTGGCGGTCGTGTCGATCGATGCGACGCGAAGCGCCCGCGTTTCGTGCCAGCCGCAGTCCCAACAGTCTCGGATCACCTCGATCTGCTCGTTCTCTTCCGCTGCGAGGACGGCGTCGGACAGCGATGTCGAAAGCGGCCGGTCCGGTCCGACCTCGAGGGTGACTGGAGAGCCGCATGCGGGGCAATCCATAGGCATCCTGAGGAGCCCTCACCAGTTGAAGATAGTGGATCTACCGCCGTGTCACCCGTGTCGACGACTGCTCGGTGCGTCAGTCTGTGACGACGTGCGCCCCGAGGTCGCGCGTCCAGTATGTTGCGAGCCCGCCGGGACTACAGCGAGCGCACAGTTGCAATGGGCCTTCCAAATGTCCCAGTTCGACCCGGAACCGGGTGAGAGCCCCGAGCGTGTGGACGACCAGTCCACAGCCGTCACAGTCGTTGTGATCGCGCTTATCGGGTCCGGCTCCGTCTGAATCGCGCAGTCGACGCAGATCGGGTAGGTGACCCGCTCGTCCTGGCCCCCGGTGTGGGCCTCGCCAGCCTCGGTACCTGGCGGGGCGTCGCAGAACGCACATCCGTTGAGTTCCCGGCAGGTCCATGCAGGAATGTTCGCTTGCTTCCCCGACATCTGCTCTCAGCGTCGCTCCAGTTCCTACTCCTGCCAGAAATGACGTCTCCCGCGCGAACCGATTCAGTGTGACAGCACACTAATTATCCCGCTCTCCCCCGACCGAACAGCTCTGGAAGGGAAGACTACTGCCGGCGGAACAACCCTATGCGACCCCACATCCGGGCCGGACTACTGTGTATCGAGTAGCCGTACCGGATGTGCGGGCCGGCGCGTGAGGAGTGCGTCGAGTTGCTCGAGACACGACGTCCCGCTGGCGACGACAGTACGGTCCGCGGTGTCTTCTGTTGTGAATTCATCGACGAGCGTCTCGCCGACGTCCACGCTGAGCTCGTAGTACTCGGACTTGTAGCCGAAGCTTCCAGCCATCCCGCAACACTCCACGTCCGAGGTCGTCACGTCGAACCCGCAGTCTTCGAGCACCGCCACCGTGTACGGTTCGAGATCGAGCGTCCGCTGCTGGCAGTGGCTGTGGTAGGCGATCCGCTCGTCGTCGCCGCCAGGGAGTACATCGATATCCCCCCCGTTCTCCAGCAGGCCGTAGACGTACTCCATGAGTTCGTAGCTCTGCTCGTGCAGCGCGGCGTAGTCGTCTTCCGGAAGGAGCCGTTCGTACTCGCGGTGGAACATCGCAAGATCTGACGGCTCGATGACGACGACATCGTGACCTGCCGCGATGGCGGGCGCGAGCGCGTCGTAGACGGCATCGGCGTTGGACTGGGCCGTCGACACCATCCCCTGTGAGAGCGGGGCGCGCCCGCTCTCGCCTGCGGGCGGAACGTCGACGCGGATGTCGAGCGCTTCGAGGACGCGGACGGCCGCCTTCCCGCGCTCCGTGCGCACGTAGTTCGTGTACGCGTCGGGGTAGAGTGCGACCTGTCGGCGTGCCTCGTCGCGACCGACGTGTGGCCCCCGCTTCTCGAACCACTCCACGAGTGATTCACGTTCGAACTCCGGGAGTTCACGGCGGCTGTCGACGCCGAGAGTTCGCTCCAGCAGCGAGCGCGCGGGACCGGTCCGTGCGGCCCAGTTCGAGAGCGGTGCGAACGCCGACCCGAGTTTCGCCAGGGTGTCGAAGTTCCCGAACAGCCGTTTCTGGAGGTCGACCCCACCGGGCTCCTCGTCCGGGGTGAGCCCCTCCACGAGGAAGTCGAAGTCGCCGTCCTCCCCGCGATTGATGCGGTCTCGGACGACCGTGTTGATCCACGGGATGTCGATGTTCACCGGACACTGGTTCACACACCGACTACAACCCGTACAGAGGTCGTTGAACTCGGCGGCACTGTCCTCGCCGTGGACGCCGGCCTCCCAGCCGGTGGCGATGCCGCCGGAGTACGTCTCGCCACCGAAGGCGTGGCCGCCGACGTGCTGGAAGTTCGCACAGGAGTTCGCACACGCCGAACACCGGATGCAGTACAGCGTCTCGCGGAGCTGATCGTCCTCGCGCATCTCCATCCGCCCGTTGTCGATGAGCACGAGGTGGAACTCGCGGTCGTCGCCGGATTCGAGTTCGTTCCCGCCGAAGGTGGGGGAGTCACTAGGCGGGGTGAACAGCGAGATGTAGGAGGTAATGTCCTGGCCGGTCCCGGATCGCCCGATCAGTTCGACGAACGGTTGGAGATCCTCGACACTCGGGACGAGTTTCTCGACACCCGCGACTGCGACGTGGGTGTCCGTCGCCTGCACGCACTTGCGGGCATTCCCCTCACTCGTGACCAGCGCGAGCGTGCCGGTGTCCGCGGTGACGAAGTTCGCGCCCGTCATCCCGACCTCGGCGTCCAAGATCTTCTCGCCGAGGTACTCGCGAGCGAATCGCGTCAGCTCCTCGGCAGTCTCCAAGGGCTCTTCGGGATCGAACACCTCGTTGAACAGGGCTGCGATCTCCTCGCGGGACTTGTGGATCGCCGGGGCGACGATGTGTGAGGGAGCCTCGTCGGCGACTTGGAGGACGAACTCTGCGAGGTCGGTCTCCCAGACGTCCCCGTCGCGTGCCTCGAGCGACTCGTTGACCTCGATCTCCTCGCTCGTCATCGACTTCGACTTCACCACGTCGCGGCCGTCGACGACCTCCTCGATGTATCGGTTCGCGTCGGCGGCGTCGTCGGCGACGTAGACGCTGCCGCCGTTGGCTTCGACGGCCTCGGTGACTTGGTCGACCAGTTCAGGGAGGCGTTCGATAGCGTCTTCCTTGATGGCACGAGCCTCGTTTTTCAACTCGTCGTAGTCATCGAGATTCGCGGTGGACTCGTACCGGCCCTCGTTGAAGACCTGGGTGTTCTCGTGAACGGCGTCGCCCTCGGTGTCGAGGAGATGGCGGATGCGCTCGGCCTTCTGCCGGCGGGTGTCGGCGCTCATCTACTTGTCCTCCAGGAGTACGACCGTCACATCCATCGGGCCGTGAGCGCCCGTCACGAGCGAGCCCATGTCCGCGGTTGCGCTCGGCCCCGTCGCGATGATGGACTGTCCGACGCCGTTCCGGATATCCTCGGCGAGCTGGTCGAACGTCGCGTCCATGTCCGGCAGCACGTCGCTGGCGGCGACGACGGCGACGTGTTCGTCCGCATAGAGACTCACCGGCTCCTCGCCGTCGGTACCGCCCTGGATGATCACCGAGCCGTAGTCGGCGATACCGTAGCCGGCAGCAGTGACGCCGGTCGCCGCGGCCTCGAGGTCCGCGATCGACGGATCGGTATCGACGCTGTCCGGCAGCGAGACGGTCTCGAAGGGGAGTGAGGTGCCGACCGTAGGTGCGTCGAGCAGGGGTGAAAGCGTCGACGCGAACTCGTCGGCCGTGGTTCGCACGAGTTCGACGCCGATCTCGTCGAGCGACGACTCGAAGGTCGCAATTGCCTCAGCTGACATGTTCCCCAATATTGAACCAACAGTTAATGGATGTTTCCTCTCCGGCCTAAACATCTCCTCTCTTTCGTTATGAATATCCGCCGGCCGTATCTGCAGGTATATCTCATATAGAAAGTAAATCACATATGGCTGGTTGTTCGATGGACCAATAGTGGAGAGATCCAACCATGCCTGATGTTCTCACACTAGCTCTCGTCGGCGTCGTCCCGATCGGCGTCGCGTTCGTACTGCTCGCTGGGTTCCGGTGGTCCGCCGCTCGCGCAATGGGTGTCGGGTGGCTGCTCGCGGCCGGAATCGGACTCACGTACTGGAGCATGGAGCCCACCTGGTTGGTAGCGTCGGCCGTCTACGGCGCGCTGCAGGCCGTCGACATCATCCTCATCGTCTTCGGTGCGATCCTCCTGATGAACTACTTGGAGGGCAGTGGCGCTATTGCTACGATCAGGTGGTACTTCGGGCAGATCGAAGGAGACCGGCGCATCCAGGTGCTGCTCATCGGTCTCGGATTCATGACCATCATCGAAGGTGCAGCCGGGTTCGGGACACCGGGAGCACTCGCCGCACCACTGTTCATCGGCCTCGGATTCCCCCCATTGGCCGCTGCGGTGTTCGGGCTCTACTTCAACGCCCCGAACCCGCCGTTCGGTGCCGCCGGCACGCCTGTCATCGGCGGCACCGGTGCCGTCATCAACCCAGCGCTGTCCGGGTCGGTGAGTGTATCCGAGTTCCTCTCGATGGTCTCTGCGTGGACTGGCGTCATCACGGGACTGACGTACGTGTTCTGGGGACTGCTCGGCGTGTTCTTCCTGACGTACTGGTTCGGGAGCGGTGACGGTGAACGCAGCATTGGAGCCGCCATGCGTAGTACTCTCCCCATCGCGCCGTTCGCGCTCGTACTCGGCGTCGTCACTGGTGGCACACAGCTGGTAATCGCGTGGTTCGTCGGGCCTGCACTCCCCGATATCGCCGCGGGGTTCGTGGTGCTCGGCATCGGTCTCCTGCTCGCAAACAACGATATCCTCATCCCTGATGACCAGTGGGATTTCCCCGAGGAATCGACATGGAGCGACACGTGGCTCGGCGGCCTCGATCTTGACGAGGTGTCCCGTGATCAACCCAAACAGGAGATGTCCGTGCTGTTGGCGTGGACACCGTATCTGCTCGTTGCGCTCGCACTGCTCGTCACGCGGTGGCCGGACCTCACCGTCGCCGGCGTCGCTGTCCTTGACTGGATCCAGAGTTTCTCCGTCGGTCTCGATTCGATCCTCGGTACTGAACTTGGATACACCCTTCAGTACCTCTATCTTCCCGGAACGATGCCGTTCATCCCCATCGCGATTCTCACTGGCTTCCTTCACAAGATGGACACCACACAGATGGGGGCAGCGTGGCGACGGTCGATCCAGCAGATCGCTCCGGCCGCCCTCACGCTCATTATCGCCGTCTCGATGACGCAGATAATGATTCAGTCGCAGACGAACACCGCCGATCTCCTCGGCATGATGGAGGCCCTCAGCCGCGCGCTCGCGATGGGCGCCGGCGGTCTACTCCCGCTCATCTCGCCGTGGATCGGCGCTATCGGCTCGTTTATGACGGGGAGCAACACGTCCTCGAACATCCTCTTCAGCGTACTCCAGTACAACGCCGCCGAGACGGTCGGCGTCTCCCGGGTGATCGCCGTCAGCCTGCAGAACGTCGGCGGCGGCCTCGGAAACATGGTCTCGGTGTTGAATGTGGCCGCTATCTGTGGTGTCGTTGGAATCACTGGGCGTGAAGGCGACCTCCTGCGGAAAGCGATCATCCCAATGGCGCTGTTCGCCGTATTCGCCGGCCTGTTCGGGATGCTACTGACGTACGTTCTGGTCCCCGGCCTGTTCTGACCCCGGTCGACAACGTACCGGGGCTCCGCTGCTTCCGGTATAGAAGCGAGATATACGAATAGATCGGCCCGTACTCGCCGGCGCGGTCGTCGTCGTTCATACGACGAGCTGGTGGCTGGCCTCATCGTAGGCGAGTGCGGCTTGCGCGACGGCGAGATTCTGCCGCGTCGTGCGCCATGCCGTGAGATCGTCCCAGCCCTCCGTCTCGTCGGCGTCGAGTTGCTGGGCAAGTTCCTCCGGTGACACCACGTCGTAGCGGTCCTCGTAGTGTCGGATCTCGTCCTTCATGTCTTTGATACTGTCGAGCAACTCCGGTCGAGTGACCTCCTCACGCAGTTCGCGGATCCGGGACATCAAGATACGGTCGCTGTTGCGCTTGTACAGCGTCGTTTGGCCGTCCTGTTCCGTCTCGGCGAACCCTGTGTTCACCAGCGTCTTGCAGTGCCGACGTGCCGTCGGCTCGCTTACGAGGGCCCGATCGCCGATCTCGGCTGCCGATTGCCCGTCGTGGGTCTGTTCAACGACTTCGTACACCCGCTCGAACGGTGTGGTCTCCGCTTTCCAGTCCGCTTTGACCTGCTCGTTGACATCATCCCACGTCTCGGTCATACTGAGTGCTACGCGAGCTAGAAACAAATAGTTTTCTGAGAAAACCATCTGACGATCGTGGCCGTGCAGGGACGTTGTCAGGCTACCTGCTTCTCTAGCGTCTCGTGGTGCGTCTGGATCGTCGTTGGCATGCCGCCCCCAGTCTCCGCCATGTCACTCTGCGTCAGCTTCTCTCTGGCGTTCGCCGATGTTCGTGCTCTGAGCATCTCCCAGCGCCGCTTGATGGGAATTACACAGTTGCGGCAGCTGGTGGTAATGGCGTTGAAAGGACTTGGCGCGGGGATGATTGCCCATGTTGCCTACAGTACAAGCGAGATCTCCGTTTCGAAGCGGACAGATGTTCCAGAGTAAGAAACGTGCGCTGCTAATCCTTCTTGTGGTTGGTGTCGGTGCCGGTCTTTTGGTGAATGTCATTATCCCTCGTATGGTCGAACCCTTTACCGTTCGTTGTTGTTCAAACTACTGGGCTTTTTGCTGACCGGTATGTGACCTCTCCACTTACTGATCGAAAATTGAAACCTCTCGAATGAGTGGCCTCATCTACTGAATGGATTCTTTCTTGCCTTCGGTCCATCTATTCCAAACTTGGTATCACAGGTATACTCTCGATAGGCTAGTTCCAAAACCGGACAGTCAGTAGTATCCTCCATTAATAAGAGCCACGCGGTACTTCGTGTGCGTAGATGTCACTATCCAGTGCTGAAATCATCCAACATCTACAGAATATAGACCCGGACGAATTTGAGCACTTCATCGGTGATCTCTGGGAACGACTTGGTTGGGAGACAGAAGTTACCACTAGGTCGAGCGATCGTGGAATTGATGTCATCGCTAAGCGGTTTCATCCGTATCAGCAAAAAACCCTGATTCAGGCTAAGCGATACCAGTCTGACAACCGAGTTGGGAGCCCACAGATTAGAGAGTATAGTTCTCTTCGACAGCAAGAGGAGAACGTTGATCAGGTCCTTGTCGTAACCACGAGTGCATTCACATCGGAGGCGAGTGCAATCGCCTCAGAGCTGAATGTGAAATGCATCGATGGAGAGCAGCTTGCACAGCTGGTAGAGGAGAACGACGCGATGGATCTGGTGGAAACTACGACTGGGGGCCTTCAACCATCGAGTTCCACCCCACGAGAGACAGATACAAAATCGGGGAAGAGCACTCGTGAAACAGCTGAATTGCCCCGGGGAATTGGTGATGATGTCATCGCAGAATTACTCGGAATTGCACGCGTTAATTTCTCCTCCGAGAGTGATGTTTCTCCAAACAAAATGGATTTTGATGGGCTCTTCGTAGCCCTTACTCTCCGTACTCGTAGTCTCCAAGATAGTGTCTGGCTGGCTATTGGGGACAAACAGGAGGTTGATGTCGTTGATAGCACTGGCTCAAAGCACAATCCGATCTCCCTCTCCGAGAAACCACTTCGAAACGGCTGGCAAACACACGATCCGGAGGTGAGAACGCAAACCGGCCCACGGAATCTTGATATTGATATCCGAATACAGGAGACTACGAGGTATCTTCTGGCAGTCGATCTGAGTTCAATATGCGACCTCACCCGAATCAAAATCGATCGTTACGGAATCGAGATTGACTTTACCGAAGTGGATCTTGCCGACATTCCGAGCTTGCCTGACGACCTCAAAACTAGTCTGGACTCAGTTAGGGGAGTCTCGGTACACACGAGCTAAAATGATCTCCTGCGGAAGTCTGGTAGTGGTTCTAGTGGCGCTCCGGTTCGAGCCACCCAACGGCGTCGATGAGCACCGGCGTGATCGTGTACTCGCGGTCGCCCGCGGTCGTCGTTACAGTCAGGTCGATCTCCCGGGCGACGTACTGGCGTGGCTGCTCGTCGTCGGTGATGTCGACGACACCGGCGTCAACGAGCCGGTTGACGTAGCTGTAAGCCGTCCCCTGAGCGAGTTTGAGGTCGTTCATTACGTCTTGGACGGCCGCCTCCCCCTTCCGAGCGAGGTACGCGTACAGCTGGGCGAGCTGTGGCTCCTCGAGGAGGTCCGCGAGCGAGAGGAAGTCGTGGACGATGTCGCTGTCGGCGCGGTGGTGTCACACCCGCCGTGAACGCCGGGGCTCTTCACTTGAAAAGTTGGCCAACGGGATTCGGTTAGGTGACATCCACACAGCGATTAACCGGACTGTTTCTGCAATTCTTGGTACCGCTCACGAAGCGTCACAGGCGTCACGTCGGCCACCGCCGCGATCTCTTCCTGGATCAGTCCGCCACCGTGCTCTTCGCTCGCGAGATAGAGGCACCCGGCCGCGACACCGGATGGGGATCGCCCGCTGATCAACCCTTCCTCACGGGCGCACTGTGCGAGGTCGGCTGCCCGCGAGCGGATCGCCGGTGATACGTCGAGTTCTGTGAACAGCCGCGGCAGGATGTCGCCCGGCGAGATGGGGCGACTCGCAATTCCGAGTTCCGTGTTGAGGACGCGATAGCCAAGGAGGACCTTCCCGCGGTCACAGCGGGCCACGTCCGCGACTTCCTCGATGGTGCGGAGGAGGCCGTCGGTCCGACACGCCCCATACACACTGCCAGCTGCAAGCGCTTCGATCGAACGACCCTTGAGGAGGTCTGCCTTCTGTGCCTTCCGGAAAAGGGTGCTTGCGCGTTCACGAAGCCCCTGTGTAAGGTCGAGCGCGCTCACGAGGCGGGCGATCTCCGTACAGGCGGTCGCGAGGTTTCGCTCGCACTTTGAACTGAACTGTGCCCGACTGTGCCGCATCCGGAGCCGGGACATCTGCCGTTGCTTCCGTCCGGAGAGGGTGTTGCCGTTCGCGTCCCGTCTGCTACCGATCTCGGTCGAGAGCCCGCGGTCGTGTCGCGTCTGCGTGACCGGGGCGCCGGTTCGGGACTTGTTCTCCGTTCCGTCCTCGAAGTTTCGCCAGTCCGGGCCGTGGTCGATCGGCGACGCATCGAGCACAAGCCTGCAGTCGTCGCACACGGTTTCGTGTCCCGTCGTCGTAACGCGGCCGCCGCAATCCGGACAGTCCGCTTGTTCGGGCTCCTGTGCTTCTTCGTCGAACGTTCGGTCGTAGATGGTTCTCGTCTGCATTGGGTATTCGCGGCGACCCGCGTGGGATCGCCCCGCACCCTCTCAGGGGCCGACAAACCCCCACGGGTTAGCGGAGGAACCGCCCGTCCGGTGCCGGCACGGTCCCCGTTCGAACCTCGATGTCGACGCGTCGGAGGTGTTTGCAGCCACCTTGGGGATCGCGGTGGCGTGCATCCGGGCACGTACATTGCTCGGCCGCGAGATCGACCTCGTAGGTGCTGCCGGTCGCGCTCTCGACGATGTAGCGAGCGCCCTGCTCGCCGAACCGAACCTCCATCGCCTCCGACAGAGCACGACGCGTCCGTGGCGCTTCGATCGAGTAGCCGCCATCCGTTACGGGATGTGGCCGCCGCTCAACCGTGCATGGTTCCCGGAACTCGTCACGATGGTTCCGCTCCTGGCCACATCGTCGGCACCGCCAGTACGTCGTCGTGTACGAGTATGGTGGCCCCTCGGTCAGCTCGATGTCGTAGGCCGTTGGTTCGCGGCCGGGGACCTGCTCCCTGACGCGGAGGAGCTCGTGATCGTTCTCGATGCACGGATCGGCCGTCGCAACCGTTTGCTGTCGCTCGCGGTCGGGAGAGTCTGTCGCCATGGGATCGGTGCAGGCCCGCAGTCGCGCGCCCGCAGCCCTCGGGGCGTGACAATCCCTCCGTACAACGGTGCGACCTGTGGTTTGGAAGCGGTGGCTGGCGTCTGACTATCTCGGTTGTTGAGGGAGTTACCTTCTACAGATTCGCCGACGGTTGAACGCGAACGGCAAGCTCGCCATTGTCCGTCACCGGTGTGACCGGCAGTTGCGGTATCTGGCGAAGCGCATCGAGAACCTCTCGGACATCGCCCACTACGTCATCATGATCGCGGAGGGTACGCTCCGCGATGACGTAGTCCGTGTCGACAGGACAGAGCGAGTCGAAGAGGCTCTCGAGCGAGCCCGTGACGCGAGCCGAGCCGCTTCCTCTCTGACTATAGCGCTGGCTATACCCCGTTTCGAACCGCCGTCGGCCGATACACCACGTTGCGTCTACAGTCGGTCGGTACTCCACCACGACCGTCTCGTACTTCGTAAGTCGACGCTCGCCGAGCTCGTGGAGGATCCAGTCGTAGATCTCGCGTGGTACGCTCGTCGAGACGACGTTCGATCCACAGCCAGTCAGGTTGACTGCCTCGAGTGCGTCACGGTTCTTGGCGACGAATTCGGCCGCGGCCGCACGCTCCTCACCGGCGACGTAGTAGATAGTCGTGAACGCCCCAGTTGGTGTTGATGGCGGCCCACCTGGCGACCGCGACACGTCGATCTTTCGGACGCGTTGGCGCTCGTCCGGGCCGAGGTTCCCGAGCTTGACCCCTGTTTGTGGCCCCTCGGTGAGTACCTCGAACTCCTGCGTCATGGCTGGGTCGTTGCCGGTTATTCTGCATGAAGGTGCCGGCAGTGTCAGAAATCTCGAACAACATGCTGGGTGTTGTTGCTGTCGGATCTGTAACTGACGGTGGTCCCACCTTGTCGGCGACCCTCCCTGGAGTACGCCTTGGCTGGGGTCACGTTGCTTGCTGTGTGGGGTGACTCTCTGTCTCATCGTCAGGGTTTCTGTCCCTTTCGTCCCCGAGGTCGTGGCTGCGCGCGCAGCGACGAACGGAGCGAGCACGGAGCGGAGGGTGGGGCGGTGGGTGTGGGCTGGATGGTGCATTCTCTCCGTCTTCCGGGTCCGCACCGACGCCGATCAGCCGCCTGCGGATCCACACGGCAAAAAGGGGGCTGCGATGGCCTACGGGGTCAGCCAGTCGTCGCGTTCGGGGAAGGTGACCCGCGACCGCCCCGTCAGTGCCACCGAGACGCGCCCCTGGTACCAGCTCGTCGCTGCGTCGTACAGCCGCACGCGCTCGCCTTCCTCGATTCGGGGTTGGTCGCTTTTGACCCAGCTGGTGACCTTGATGCGCCCCGTCTCGTCCTCCAGGAGTCCGACCTGTTGGATGGCCGCGCTGGTCGGCTCCCACAACTCCACGACGCGCCCTTCGATGGACACCTCGCCGCGACCGACGTCCGCGACCGCGTCGATCGGGGTGAGCCGCCCGGGATCACGATCGAGCGCCTCGCTCGTCCGCATCACGGCCGTTGGGATGTCCGCCCCGTCCGCGACTCGCCGCGCCAGCTGCCGGCTCACGGCCGCCGCCGTCCAGCCGCCTTTCACGTCCGCGATCGTCCGCGCCTGCTCGTTCACGGCTGCCAGCTCGTCCCGGCTCAGCGTCTCCCGGGGATCCGGCTGCTCCGGCCCGGCCCATTCGTCCACGCTCGCGCGCCGTTCCGCGAACGCCTCTTGCCGTGCCCGACTCTCGGCCGCCGCTTGGCGCCGTGCCCGGGCTTCCCGGTCCGACGACTGCCGCCGGTCCCACCGCTCGCGCGTCCGCTCCTTCTCGAGCTCGCGTGCCAGCGCCTTCTCCTCGGCTTCCAGCGTCAGTCCGTGAACGCCCGCATCCGGATGGTTCGCGTCCACCTTCGCGCGCACCTGCATGTCCACCGTCGGCCGCAACGGCTCCGCATCGTCGTCTTCCTCCGCTGCTTCCAAACCCTGTTCATCGACCGAAACTTCTTGACCGATAACGCGTTTACTACTCATTGGTGTTCTAGCACCTGAAGGCGCTCACGACGCGCCACCTCCCGCGCTTCATCGCGGGATTTTCTCCGACTCACCGACGGAACCAGCTGCGCGCGCCGCTCGCGCCTTCGCCTCGCGCCTCATCGGGGCGCGAGCGGCGCGCGCCTCAGAGGAGAGTCCCAACCAGCACCGCGCGCCGACCCGCCCGGAGCGAGCGGCCAGCGCATTCCCCGTTCGCCGCGACGCAACCACGTCCGTCGCGGTCGGCTTTGCCGAGGTCCCTTGGACCCGAACGGGTGAAGCGCTGGCGCCGAGGGCACATCCACTTTAGCCCGGAACGGGCGCGGGCGGTGCGGAGAGCGCCCGCACGCCCGGAATGGTCGGTCGCGAGCGACGCGGAGGGCGGCACGCGGCGCGCGGGGCGTGCCGGTGCGTACCCACCATAGATGAGTATCTCGACTCTCGCATCTGACAACGCTCTGTGCGTGCCTTCGAGATTCCGATCGCTAGAGTGAGAAATATACTGTGCCGGATCGTTGGCATCTACGCGATGGGAGGATGTCGTCGCACTTGTTTTACTCCGCGTTCCATAGGACGGTGAATCTCTCGTGCCGCTGTGGCTCTGAACATCGTTGGAAGAGTGAGTCACCATCGCAGCGCGCGAGCGTTCTGCCGACCACCGGATGGATTTTGACCTGTGCTTAAATACATATATTCGATAAGTGAGCCGCTTGAAGACTGGCGTTGAAAGGTGAAATTACTACCCAACCGGCCTCCAATCGGCGGCATATGGGGCTGCTGTGGAAGACACTCGTCCGGGGTGTCTACAAGTCGGCAGGGCTAGACTCACCGTACTCCGCGACTGAATATGGTGTTAACTGGTCGAAACAACGCAAGAGATGTCTGGAACGAGACGGCTACGCCTGCCGTGTCTGTGGTGATGCAGAGGATACGATCGGCCGGGAGCCGGCTGTTCACCATATTCGTCCGCGATCGCAGTTTGACGGCACACCGCAGGAGATGAACGCGCTGGAAAATCTGGTAACACTCTGTCCGGAGTGTCACGGCCAGTTTGAAGGAGAGTTTACGGAGTGTAGCGTAGGCACGTTCGTTTCCAATGCCCGGAAAAGAAAGTTTTAATTATTTATATTTTGGCTGTAATAACTGCATGGTGTCAGTCTACGACCTACAAGTGCAATGCGAGGAGTGCGGTACGGTGGCTACGCCCGATCCACCCAATCGGAAACTGCTGTGGATCGCGGGGATGGCGATCATCTTCGCGGGGATAGGCTTCGCAATTGGGAGCGTCGTCGGCGTTGCGACCGCGGGCGTCGGGTTCGTGGCGTGGATCTTTACTGTCCCGATCGGACTTTATGCTGGCTACCGCATCGGTTCCTTCGGAGCGGAGTTGATGGACGGAGCGTCCTGTCCCGAGTGCGGTCGTGAACACTCGGCTGGCGGCCTACTGGGGATCTAAACGAGCTGCACAGACACTCGTGGTCGTACCACTTACGTCAGCTCTCTTCGGAAGTCGCAAGTTCGATCTCTAACTCAACCGTTACCTCGCCTTGCGGTTCGGTACGCCATGGTGTATTGTCGAACACAAGGACGCGCTCGGCGTCCTCAAGTGGGAACTCTGTTTCTTCAGACGCAGCCTCAACGTGACTGTAGACGCTGTAAAACTCGACATTTTCGCCCTGTGTGTAGCCGGAATAGGCGTCTTCGTCGAAGAGGAACACGTCGATCGGGCCGCCGCTCTTCACGATGAAATCATAGAGCAACCAGTGAGCTCCGCCAGACGCGTCAACTCGGTACGGTTCATACTCCCCAGCCGGGATCGTTATTGTCTCGTTTCGATGCATCACGCGATCATCAAGCAGCACATTGTTGGGGTAGTCCCCCTCTTCCGTTGGCTCGGGTGTAGGTGTGGGATTCGACCCAGGAACATTGGATAAACACCCAGAAATTGAGGGGACTACAAATCCTAACAGCGCTCCAAATTTCCGACGAGTAAGGTGTCGGTCGGGCATGCGAATTGTCTCATGCGTCAAGTGCATAAAAGTTACAGAAAATTCTCTGACCATTTTACTGGCGATCGACACTACAAAAAAGGCGCTGTGAATACGCATCATATGGTCACTGGAGATTCATCGCACGCCACGCTCACGTTCGAAGGCACCCTAGAGGCTGCTCGAGGGACGGACAGATTACTAACGGTCTGTCGGCAGTATGAGCTTCTTCGAGACGTAATTTCGACGGTGTACGATACTGACGTTGCGACTGATCTGACTCTGCGAGTCGTAGCACCAAAGTCAGTTCTTCGGGATCTCAAACGAGATTTCGGGATCGGATGGCTCGCTGGCGAACTGATCGCAGCCGATCGACTCTCGCTGCACGAAGCGACCGCGGACCTCCCGACTTCTGTGTTCGTTACCGAAACGCGAGTAGACAATCCGCTCCCACTGGACGACCGCGTTGCCAGTACGGTGGCCGAAGACGAAGAGCTCGCAAGCGCCGTTCACACGACCTACTGGGAAGATCTCGACACGAGCGCGTACGTGCTTCCGTATCCGGGACGGGAACGTGTACTGGAGACCCTGGCTGCAGAGTGTGACGACGCGGCCGCGGAGGCGTTTGCGGCCGGTATCGAGGCAAATCAGGAAATCGGTGGCCCGCTCACAGTTGCTGTGGTGGCGATACTCGCGGGGGCACGTTCGGAGGCGCTCCACTACGATCTTGGCAAGTGGGCAGACTACCACCAGATTCGTAGTAAAGCGAGTCTCACTCGGGCGAAGCAAGATCTTGTAGAGGCTGACCTCGTGCGGACAACGAAGGTACAGATCGAGGTCGGTCGCCCTCGACAACGACTCCACCTGGACGAGTCAGTCACGGATGCCGATATGGAGCCACTCGTCGAGCAGGCGGCCGCCGCCCTCGATTGAGCAGCTCTGGGCCGGTCTCAATCCCACCAGTACCGTCGCTGGGTGTTCGACATCACCACTTGGAGGTACGTTACGAGTTCAAGCGTTGGAGTAATTGCGTGACGTAGGGGCTATTCTGCCAGCTCCGGTGCGGGCTGATCGTCGTGATCAGGATTCGAGCTGTCTCGTGGCTCAGATGCCCGTTCCGAGCATAGTCGACGATGAGCCGCGGGGTTGGGACGATCCGCGGCCCTTCCAACACGGCGTGAATCAGGGGGAAGTTCGTCCCACCGAACTCGTCGGTCAGAAACCCGTCGACGGTAAGCGCGTTCGCGAGGACGATGCCGTCCGTTTCTCCCTCATCGAGACCGAACGTCGGCCGCGACTCGGGCGTCTCGTCGCGGTCGTAGGGATCCTCGACCGTGTAGTGGCCGCGGGCGGCGAGGACGTTGTTCGCAGCCGCAGCGTGGAGGTCCTGATACTGCGCGATGTCGTGGAGCTCCGCGACCACTTCTGGCGGCACGAACACCTCACACGAGGTGAGGAGGTACTGAAACGGGTCCGGAATCTCGGTGTTGACGGCCGCGTCGGCTCGGGGAACGGCGAGACTGACCAGCGCACTGGTGTCGGCGACGACCGTTCGCAGCTGCTGACGGCTCATCGATCGTCGTCGGCACCGGTCTCGACCGCAGTCGCGTCGCCATCGTAGACGTCGATATCGTCGGGAGCAGCGATATCGAACGGTTCGCCCTCGAGGTCCGCCTTGAGGAGGCGGAGTCGCTGGGCGGTCTCAGCGCCGACTAACTGCCTGACCGTCTCGAACTCAAGCTGCCCGTCGTAGTACTTCGTCGCGACGAGTTCCTGGAACGTCTCACTCTCGGCTGTTTCCTCGATGTACTCACGCATCGCCTCAACGAGCAAATCGGTCCGATCCGTATCGAAGAGCTCCGCGATCGCGTCCAAGCGGTCGACGAGATACTCCGGCGACTGAAAGTGTACCCGTCGGGGATCGTCGCTTGCGCTCATTCTGTGTGCAAGTTTTGCACATAGATCCATAACGGTTTCGGTGTTTGCACAGATCTTGCACATCGGTGCCCTGACGGGACCGCCCCGCCAGTCTCTGCCGTCGGTCTATGCGTTCAACTCTTCGAAGAATCAGCTGGCTGCTAGCCCGATAGTGGAGCGACGGGGCAGTAACACAAACAGTGCGACAGAGGTTACAGGGTGGTCAACTACAACTAGCTGCGACACTACTGCCGCCGTCGCTGTACCACTCGTGTCGACAACCGCTCCCCGGATCAGTCCGCGACGAGATGCTCTTCGAGATCGTGCGTCCAGTACGTCGCGAGCCCGCCTGGACTACAGCGGGCGCACAGCTGCAACGAGCCTTCCAGATGCCCAAGTTCCACGCGGAACTGCGTCAGCGCTGCGAGCGTATCGACGACCAGCCCACAGCCATCACAGGCGACGTGATCGCGCTCGTCGGGATCCGGCTCTGTCTGAATCGCGCAGTCCACGCAGATCGGGTGGGTGACCCGTTCGCCCTGCCCCCAGGTGTGCGCCTCGCCAGTCTCGGTACCGGGCGGCGCGTCGCAGAACGCACAGCCGATGAGCGTTTGCTGCATCACTCACCCTCCCTGTCGGCGTCGCGGCCGGCCGTCCAACCACGGTGGAAGACGGCCAGCTGCGTCACCGAGTCGAACGTGGCGCCGCTCGGTTCGTGGACCAGAGCGCGGTTCTCCGGTACCGGCGTGACGACATCCGCGTCGGCGAGGTCGCTAACCAAGCGTTGAGCCGTCGCGTCGTCGATGTCTGCCGTGTCGCCGCCAGCGGTGTCGCGGTCCTTGGCAAGTTGCGTTCGCTCAAACTGTTCGTAGTCGGCACTCGTGTCGTTGTGCAGATCCAGACGAGACATGGTGAGTCACACCGCACATCACGCGCTGCACGCCTCGCAGCGCTAATAAACGACTCCAGACGTGCAGATTCAGTACTTCCTCGGATCACCCGGCCGCCAGGATACACTCATTCGAGGTACAGTGCGGTGGGTGAGGACGAAAGTGTATCCAGCCCCAGCGTTAACCAACACTGTGCCGGTATCGGCCGAGAATGTTGGTTAAGTCTAGCCGCTACGGCGTTCGGAGCTCTCGAACTGGCTTCACGACGAAGGTGTCAGACTTGCTGGCTGCTTCTTCACCTGGCTGCTCCCTCGACATCGAGGTCGACCGCGTGAGTTGGGTGATGAGTTCGTTGCGAACGGTTCGTCGAGGGACGGTGGTCTCGTGCCAGCCCAGTCGGTCGTGGAAGTGCCGTTTCTGAAACTGCTCGCCGACTTCCTCGACCGCGACGTACTGCGTCCGCGTCGACCGTCCAACCTGCCGGGAGACGAAGACGGCGCCCACGGCCTCGTGCGTAACCTCGACGAGAGCACACTCCACGAGGGCGACGACCGACGCGTGATCCCGGTCGGTCGGAACCGTCATATCGAGGTCCGCCCACGGTGCCTCACCGTCGGGGGTGGTTGCTGCTTGATGCGCTGCTCGTGTTTCGCTGGGTCGTTCCGAAGCCATCGTCTATCGGGGGGCACGTGATGTGCCCCGCCACCCCCTGTGGGGGCAACAGACACCACCGAAACGTACCCTGTCAACCTATGCGCCACATTTGATACGTTCTTGAATCCACTCTCCCTGTGCCGGCCCCTCGGCCTGAGAGAGCCGGCGGCCTTCGCACACTGCATATTGCCTCTTTCTTTGGACAAAACCCGCGATATTCAAAGTAAATTGACCGGTTTAAATCACAGTAGAGTCTCGTCGGGCAGATTTGAGGTCGTAGAAAGTACTTTGACGGGCCACTCAGATTGTGCTATAATTTCAAAAGCTGTCCGACGGCGGGGTAACGGAGGCGATCTCGGTCGGATCTGGAATTCTTGCCGTCACTGTTCTCCCTGATCTGAGTCTCTCGAGGTGTCCCTAGTGCAGTAGTCCGAGCCGTGAAGCACCCTCATTCCCTGGACTCTGGTGGTGTTGGCCGCTAGAAAAGGCTCGACGGGGATTCCGTGGGCTGTGTTCCACTACTTGATGGGGTCTTATAATCAGCCAAGTTTAATAAGGCAATCTGACATGTTGATCACAGACGCGTTTCTTGCACAGAATTTCTGGACGCTAGGCTGCCGATTCGGCCTCGTCCTGCGGATTCAACAGAGCAGCAGATTGGATTACCGAAAGACAGATCGGCTATAGCAGTTTTGACTAGTCGAGAGACTACTAACAGCTGATTCATCGTGTGATTCCAGCCAAATTTCACTATGTGGAGTGTTGAATGAGATATAATATTGGGTACTTGTGAAACTCGTAAGGAATCTCTCCCTCGCGTATACCACATATTGGAACCTTAAACACCACATATTGTTTGGCCAAATCGATATAGGTTCCGGATAGGTAGTTTTATTGTACAGTATGTGTTGCTACCGAATGACATGCGTGGAAACCACTCACAAAACAGTGACCAACCAAATGGCACTGTTTCAGAGATGTTCGAGAATGAGAAGACACGGCGCCGGGTTCTGCAGGGGATTGGAACCGCTGGTGTCGCCGGGCTAGCGGGCTGTAGTGCGGAAGACCCAGAGTCGTCAGGTGGCGGAACGTCAAATGACGGCGGTGGGGGCAGTAGTGACGGAGGTAGTGACGATGGTAGTGAGGACCGGCGGGATCTCGCGATGAACGCAGTCCAGCGGTTCGGGACTATCGACCCTGCTCGCGGTACCGACTATACGCAGGTCATGGCGATGGTCAACCTGTACGATCCCCTGGTGTTCCCGAACGAGGATGGGGAAATAGAGCCGCACGTCGCTGAAGACTGGTCAGTCTCTGACGATAATCAGACGTACACCTTCACGCTCCGCGATGATATCCAGTTCCACAGCGGGAACCAGCTCACCGCAGAAGACGTACAGTACTCGCTGGAACGACTACTCGCGATAAACGAGGGATACGCATCGCAGTTCTCTGTCGTCGATATCGATAATGTTGCTGTCACCGGCGAGTACGAAATCGAGATTCCCCTTACCGAGGTCCATGCGCCGTTCATGGACGTCTTGGTGCTGCTGTTTATTGTCGACAGTCAGCTGGCACAAGAAAATGCTGCAGACGGAGACTTCGGTGATAACGGCGACTATGGAATGGAGTACCTCAACAACGACGATGCAGGCTCCGGTCCCTACTCGCTGAACGACTTTGAACGGGGCTCCGGGATCTCGTTCAATCTCTTCGAGGACTACTGGGCCGATATTCCCGAGAATGCCTACGAACGGGTCTACGTAGACATCATTGAGACTGACTCGACGGTTCGAACCCTCATGCGGAACGAGGAGCTGCACATGACGAGTCAGTACCAGAGTGAAGAAACGTACAGCACCCTGGCTGAGGAGGATCATATCCGGGTGAACAGTACTCCGACGGCCACGCTGCTTCACTTTAAACTCAACACGCAGCGGGCACCAACGGACGATGTCGAGGTTCGGAAGGCAATCGCGCACGCGTTCGACTACGAGACCGCGCGAACCGAAGTCGCACCGGGCTCAGAGAAAGCTGTTGGACCTGTTGCACCGGTGTTTGGTGCACATAACTCGGATGTTCCGCAACCAACGTACGACCCGGAACGTGCACGTGAAATTCTCGAGAATGCTGGATACAGTGAGGGTGACATCCAGATTGAGCACACCTTCGTGCGTGAGACAGACCTCCAAGAACAGCTTGCACTCCTCTACCAACAGAATCTCAACGAAGTTGGGATTGAAGTCGAGCTGAATCCCCAGACGTGGGGAACGATGACCGACATGGCGACTGATCCCGAGCAGACATCACATTCGAACAACGTGTTCTATGGGCCAGTGTACCCGTCGGTCGACGCCTACCTTGTCAACGAGTACTACTCGGAGTCGGCATCGACATGGATGAGCATGTCGCATCTCGAGGATGACGAGTTGGACTCGATAATTGAGGAGTCGCGGTCCACCGTCGATCCAGAGGCACGGGCAGATCTGTACAGAGAGGCTCAACAACGGATCGCGGAGCAGTACACGGACGTGTTCGTGTTTGTCGACACCAAGAAACACGCAATGAACGAAGAGGTGCAGGGCTACACGTACCGTCCGTCGATGAGCTTCGACTACTGGTTCCGTGACCTCACGCAAGAATGAGTACGACGTCTGATCGGCACTGTCCTGATCAGCCGACCCCGGCGAGAGGATTCGCCATCTCGGACCTCTGTCGCGAAGCCTACAACCAGATCATCACCTGCGTGAACGACTGGAGGCTCGCCTTCCGGATACGGAGATTGGTATGAAGTACTACCAATACCTCATCCGCCGGTTTACCGGGATGATCGTGAGTTTGGCCGGCCTTTCGGTCATCATTTTCACGGTGTCGCGAGTCCTGCCTGGAAACCCAGCCCGGATGGCACTGGGGCCAACTGCCTCCGAAGAGCAAGTCGAGGAGTTTGCTGCAGAGCTAGGACTGAATCAGCCTCTACCGATTCAGTACCTCGATTACATACAAGGACTCTTAGTTGGTGATTTGGGGATGAGTCTGCAGACTCGCAGTCCCGTCGCCAATGACATCCTGTGGTACCTCCCAGCAACGTTAGAGTTGATCACACTCGCGATGGTGTTCACGATTATCATCGGGATCTTCCTGGGAGTTGTCGCCGCAAACAACAAGGATGGATACATCGACAACGCCTCACGGCTCATCTCCTTCGTTGGAGTGAGTGTGCCGGGATTCTTCATCGGCATCATCCTGCAACTCGTGTTTGGTTACCTCCTGCAATGGTTCCCGATCACGGGCCGCATCTCACGCGGGTTTGAAGAAGAGGTGACACGCCAAACAGGGTTCATGCTCATCGATACGCTGCTAAGCGGGCATTGGGCAGCGCACGTTGACGCCTGGATGCACCTCATCCTCCCAGCGTTCGCTCTCTCGATGGCCGGAATCGGACAGATCATGCGGATAACCCGATCGAGTATGATCGACGTCCAGCGGAAGGACTACATCGAGGCTGAACGCGGCCTTGGTCTTCCAGATTGGTTGGTCGTCTACAAGTACACGCTCAAGAATGCCTTCATTCCCACCCTGACGATCCTCGGACTGCTCTACGCATCGCTTCTAGGGAACGCGTTCCTGATTGAACTCGTATTCAACTTCCCTGGGATAGCCTCGTACGGCGTCAATGCGGTCTTGACGAACGACTTCAACGCGATCGTCGGCGTGACGATGACGATTGGACTTGCCTTCGTGCTTTCCAATCTGGTGATCGACCTGCTGCTAGGTCGTGTTGATCCGCGGATTCGGATCTCGATGGAGGAAGCAACATGAGCGGTGAAACGGCACAGTCAGACACCCAATCTCACGAGGGGGACAGCCTAAGTTGGTTAGAAAAGCGGTTCCCGCCGTCACGCCGGGAGTCGCTGGCCCGAGCTGCGAGACGGTTCCTAAGCCGACCGATTAGTGCAGTCGGACTCGCGATCGTCGGGATCGTCATCTTCATGGCTGCTTTCGCACCCGTCGTTGCGCCTCACCCAGAACATGCGGGCGCGTTTACGGACTTCGCGAACTCAATGCAGCCACCGAGTCTTGAGCATCCCTTTGGGACCGATCAGAGTGGGCGCGACGTCTTCAGTCGTGTTCTATTCGGCTACAGACTCTCGCTCATCATGGTCGCAGTGGTTCTCGGGATCGGTGTTCCGTCCGGAGTCCTCTTTGGCCTCGTGGCTGGGTACTACGGAGGCACTACCGAGACCGTCATCATGCGGGCAACGGACGCGTTCCTCGCACTGCCACCCCTCGTGATGGCGCTCGCGATTACCTCCGCTCTGGAGCCGACGATTACGAACGCGATGCTGGCGATTGCCTCGCTCTGGTGGACGTGGTACGCACGCCTCGTTCAGAACCTCGTCGCGAGCGAACGGAACGAAGAGTATGTCGCCGCCGCAGAACTCGCGGGGGCATCTACGCCGCACATTCTGTTCCGTGAGATACTGCCAAATTGCCTCTCCCCGATCCTGGTGAAGGTTACCCTCGACGCCGGGTTCGTCATCCTGATCGGTGCGGGGCTGTCGTTCATCGGAGTCGGCGTGCAGCCGCCCCAGCCAGGGCTGGGGACGATGGTGAGCGACGGGACAACTTACCTCCCAGACGGCTGGTGGGTGAGCATCTTCCCCGGACTCGCGATTCTGGTAGTCGTGATGGGATTCAACATGATCGGTGACGGACTCCGTGACCTGTTCGACGTGGAGGTACAGCAATGACAAGCGCGAATGATTCGGAGCCGATCCTCGATGTCGAGGACCTCCGAGTGCACTTCGACTCGTTCGACGGCACTGCAGAGGTAATCGACGGGATTGACCTCACCGTCAACGAGGGTGAAGTTGTCGCGGTCGTCGGTGAAACTGGCTGTGGCAAGTCCGTTACCATGCGGTCGATCCTCGGCACGCTACAGCAACCACCAGCCCGAATCCCGACAGGGGAGATCAGGTTCCGGGGTCAGAATCTTCTCGATGCGTCGCGGTCGGAGGTTGACCGGATCAAGGGCCGCGACATCGGGATGATCTTCCAAGATCCCATGTCGTCGCTCAATCCGGTGTTCACGGTGGGAGAACAACTCACCGATACTGCCCAATTCGGCGGGAATCAGGACGTCGGTGTCCTCGAGTATTTCCGCCGGAAGCATCTTGATGGCGACCGCGAGGCAGCCCGGCAGCGAGTCATCGACCTGCTTGAAGAGGTCCAGATGCCGGACGCAGAGCGTATTCTGGACAACTATCCGTCCCAACTGTCGGGCGGCATGTCGCAGCGGGTTCTGATCGCGCAGGCGCTGCTAAACGAGCCAGATCTGCTCATCGCCGACGAGATCGGAACAGCCCTCGACGTGACCATCCACGACCAGGTGTTGGAGCTACTCAACGAACTGATCGATGAGCGCAACCTGTCGTTACTGATGATCACCCACAACCTGGGGGTGGCGCGACAGCTTAGCGACCGCGTGTACATCATGTACGCCGGTCGGATCGTCGAGACCGCACCGACTGAAGAGATCTTCCGGAATCCTCAGCACCCGTACACGCAGGGGCTGATTGCCTCGATTCCGAAGTTGACCGGCGAAGAGATGGCCGACGGGATCGATGGGTCGATTCCCGAATATATCGACCCCCCGGAAGGCTGTCGATTCGCAAGCCGGTGTCCGTACGCACACGAGCGGTGTGAGACGGAGCGGCCAGAGCTCCAGTACGATGCAGAGGAGCAGGGAGTCGCGTGCTTCCTCTATGACGACGTAGAGCCGGCTCCGTATGACCCACCGACGCTGGACGAGACGCGCGAACAGATGCGTGACAAGCCGGCAGAACCAGCCCCGTCAGCCACCGGAGACGCGGCCGTCGAACAGTCCGTGGGTGATCTCGAATGAGCGAGTCACTTCTCGAGGTCCGTAACCTGGAAAAGTACTTCCCGATTAAGTCGGGGCTTTTCCAGCGGACGACTGGCCATGTCAAAGCAGTCGACGGCGTGTCGTTCGACATCAACCGGGGCGAAACGCTCGCTCTGATCGGCGAGTCTGGCAGTGGAAAAAGCACGATCGCAGAGACCATTATCGGTCTCAAGAGTGCGACTGGTGGATCGATCACGTTCGACGGAGAGGACATTACGGACCTCTCGGAATCGGAGCTCGAAGACCTACGGACGAAAGTCCAAATGGTGTTCCAGGATCCGACATCCAGCTTGAACCCACGTCGAACGGTCGAGCAAACGCTCGAGGTTCCGTTGAAAGCCCGTGGCGTACCGCGCGGAGAGCGGGTATCGAGAATCGTCGATCTACTCGAGCGGGTGGAGCTGAATCCGGAACACCGGCACCGCTACCCGCACGAGCTCAGCGGTGGCCAGAAGCAGCGGATCAACATTGCCCGGGCGATCTCGATCGAGCCGGAACTCCTGATCTTGGACGAGCCAACGAGTGCACTCGACGTGAGCGTGCAGGCGAAGATCGTCCGCCTACTGGATGATCTTCAGGAGGAATTCGATCTCACGTACCTGTTCATCACGCATGACCTATCGCTGGTTCGCAACGTTGCCGAGCGGACGGCGGTCATGTATCTTGGCCAGATTCAGGAACGCGCCCAGACGGAACAGCTGTTCGAACAGCCGCATCATCCGTACACGCAGGCATTGCTATCCGCGATCCCGGTTACCAGTGATGACGAAGAAGCGTACAAACCGCAGCAAGACCGCCTGGAAGGTGAAATTCCGAGCCCGGAAAACGTGCCGACCGGGTGCCGGTTCCATACGCGGTGTCCGTACGCGACCGATGTCTGTGAAACAGACCAGGTCCCACTGCATGCCGTGGATGACCATGGCGAAGCACGGTGTCATATCTATGACCCCGAGCATGCGGATGCGTTCGAAAACGTTCCAGACGTGAAAACCGCGGCAGCAGTACGGAGCACACCACATGAGTAACGACACAATTACGCGCGCCGATCTAGACGACCTCGCAACCGGGGCCACAGTGCTTGGAACCGGTGGCGGCGGGGACCCCTACATCGGCAAGCTGATGGCCGAACAGGCGATTGAAGAGCACGGCCCAGTCGACCTTATTGACCCGTCGGAGGTCCCTGACGACGAACTCGTCGTTCCGAGCGCAATGCTCGGGGCCCCTACGGTCATGGTCGAGAAAATTCCTCGCGGTGATGAGGCGGTCGCAGCGTTCGAAACGCTCGAACGCTCAATGGGACAGGAAGCCTTCGCGACGATGAGTATCGAAGCAGGAGGCCTCAACAGCACGATCCCAATCGCGGTCGCCGCAGCGCTGGACATTCCGCTCGTGGACGCGGACGCCATGGGCCGTGCGTTCCCGGAGGTCCAGATGGTGACGCTCACGCTGGGTGGTATTGACGCGACCCCGATGTCCATCGCGGACGAGAAAGGGAACTCGGTGTTCGTCAATACCCAGACAAACGAAAAGGCGGAGCAATTCGCGAGAACGACCAGTATCGACATGGGCGGCTCCTGCATGATCGCGACATACCCGCACACAGGGGCCGAACTTCGCGAACACGGTATTCTCCGGTCGATGTCGTACGCACGCGACATCGGGCGAACGATCCGCGAAGCCCAAGAGGACTCCGCGAATCCGATCGACGCACTCGTCGAGTACGTTGACGGGTTCAAGCTCTTCGAAGGGAAGGTCATGGACGTTGCTCGCCGGACCGAAGGCGGGTTCGCTGTTGGCGAGGCGACGATCGATGGCCTCTCAGAGTACGATGGGCGGACGCTTTCGCTCGACTTCCAGAACGAGCATCTCGTCGCACGTGACAGCGAACACGGCGTCGTGGCGAGTGTCCCAGACCTCATTACGGTCCTTGACTCGGAGACGGGCGATCCCATCACGACGGAAGGGCTCCGCTACGGGCACCGCGTGACTGTTGTCGGCATGGAGTGCTCCGAAAAGTGGCGGACACCAGCCGGCCTCGAGCTGGTTGGGCCGCAGTACTTCGACTACGACATCGACTACGAACCGATTGAAGACATCTACACGGAACTCAACAAATGAACGGATACAGACTCGGCATTGACGTTGGTGGCACAAACACGGACGCAGTGATCCTGGACGAAGACGATACCCCGATCGCACAAACAAAGCGACCTACGACAGAGGATATCACCACAGGGATCGTCAACGCCCTCGATGACGTCCTTGATGACGTGGAGTTCACCGCATCGGAACTCGACTACGTCATGCTCGGGACGACTCATGCGACAAACGCGATCACTGAACGCAAGGGGCTGAACGATGTCGGCGTGATTCGACTCGGCGCCCCCGCGACAGAGAGTATCCGACCGCTGATGGAGTGGCCGGACGATCTCGAAGCGGCGATCGGTGAACAAGCCGCGATCCTCGATGGTGGTCACGAGTTTGATGGGCGAACGCTCAACGACGTTGATGAAGAGCAAGTTCGCGAGACTATCCGCGAATTCAGCGATGCGGAGGCATTCGCGGTCACGAGCGTGTTCTCTCCCGTCCGTGAGGACCACGAAGAACTCGTCGAGGAGTTGATTCACGACGAGCTTGGCGACGATATCCCCGTCTCACTGTCGAACGAAATCGGGAGTGTCGGCCTCCTTGAGCGTGAAAATGCAACGACACTCAACGCAGCACTGACGAGTGTCGCTGATGAGGCAGCCTCAGCGTTCCTCGACGCGATGGCTGAACGTGGGATCGACGCCCAGCTGTACTTCGGGCAGAACGACGGGACACTGATGAGTGTCGAATACGCCCTGGAGTACCCGATTTTCACTGTCGCGAGTGGACCGTCGAACTCCGTTCGCGGTGCCGCCTACCTCTCGGGTGTTGAAAACGGGATCATCGTTGACGTCGGTGGGACCACGACTGACGTCGGGGCCGTCACTGATGGCTTCCCGCGCGAGAGTAGTGTCGCGGTCGAGATCGGCGACGTCAAGACGAACTTCCGGATGCCCGACCTGATCAGTATCGGAATCGGCGGTGGGTCACACGTCGATGTCGATGGGGATGACGTGACGGTTGGACCGCAAAGTGTGGGCTACCGCCTGACTGAGGAGAGCCTGTGTTTCGGCGGTGAGAGGCTGACCGCGACCGACGTCGAAGTCGCGAGCGGCTCAGTCGATATCGGCCCGGAGTCGCCCGACGTACCCGCGGACACAATCGCGGGCGCACGACAGTATATCCGCGACCGCGTTGAACAGGCGATCGACCGGATGAAGACGAGCCCCGAACCCGTCCCAGTAGTCGTGGTCGGTGGAGGGAGTATTCTCGTGCCGTCCGACCTATCGGGTGCAAGTGAAGTTCACATGCCCGACCACTATGAAGTGGCCAACGCGGTCGGTGTGGCCATCGCACAAGTCTCAGGGCAGGTTGACCGCATCTTCAGCCTGGATGACCAGACTCGTGATGAGGCCCTCGAAACGGCAAAATACGAGGCTATCGAGAACGCGGTCGGTGCCGGTGCGGCTGAGGAAACAGTCGACATCGTCGATATCGAGGAAGTTCCGCTTTCGTACCTCCCGGGCAACGCGGTGCGAATCAAGGTCAAGGCCGCCGGGACACTCGGCGAGGAATAATGCAGGTCGACGAACACGATATTGAGGATATTGCCCTCGGGGCGACTGTCCTCGGTACAGGTGGTGGGGGCGATCCCCACGTCGGGAAGCTCGTCGCCAAGCAGGCGATTCGAGACCACGGTCCAGTGGAGGTAATCCCGCCAGATGATCTCGACGATGACGCACTCGTCATCCCGACAGCCCAGATGGGCGCGCCCACGGTTGCGGTCGAAAAAGTGCCGGGGGGCGGGGAACCGACGGCCTCTCTCGAGCGACTCGAAAAAGAGCTTGGTCGGGAAGCGACGGCGACGATGCCGATCGAGTGTGGCGGGATTAACTCCACATTCCCGTTCGCGGTCGCTGCCCGCAAGGACATCCCGCTCGTCGATGCTGACGGGATGGGCCGGGCCTTCCCGGAGCTACAACACGAGACGTTCAACATTTACGGTGTGGACGGCACGCCAGCCGTGGTGAGTGACGAACGGGGGAACACCTGCCTCCTGGAGACAGATAGCAATGAAGAGTTGGAGTGGATCGCTCGTGGCATTACCGTACGCATGGGCGGTGTCGGGTATATTGCGGATTACCCGATGTCCGGTGAGGAAGTCACAGAAACGGCGATCCCCGGCACGATGTCGCTTGCAGCAGAGCTTGGAGCGGCGGTTCGATCAGCCGGTGAAAACGTAGTTGAGGCGATCCGTGAGGTCACCTCGGAATCGATCTATGGCGAAGCGGTCTCGCTGTTTGAAGGGAAGATCGTCGATGTCAAACGACGGAACGAGGGCGGATTCGTCCTCGGCCACGTCGAACTCGACGGTCTCGGGCCGGACCATGGATCGACAATGCATATCGAGTTCCAAAACGAGAATCTCGGGGCTACGCTCGATGGCGAGTACGTAGCAACCGTTCCGGATCTGATCACCGTCCTTGACCGTGAATCCGGGGACCCGATCCCGACTGAAAAACTCCGGTATGGAGCTCGTGCCCGTGTGCTTGCGATTCCGACGCCACCGATCATGCGATCCGATGCTGCGCTTGACGTCTGGGGGCCGCGAACGTTTGGCCTCGAAACCGACTACAGTCCGATTTCCCCGTAAGAGCATGTCATCAATCCAAAACAGGACGGTTGAAACCGTCTCAGAAATTCGCACAGAAGACCTCGACTGGCTCGCAACTGGGGCCGGAATCCTTGGAACCGGCGGCGGTGGCGACCCACGATTGGGCCGGCTCCGTCTCGAGACCATCTTCGAGAATGAGGACTACCCAAACCATGTCGAAATCATTAGTCCTGAGGAACTCAGTCCCGACGCGACGGTCGCAAGTGTTGGTGGTATGGGTGCGCCGACGATCAGCCGTGAGAAGTTCCCGAAAGGGGATGAGGATCTGAAATCACTCCGGGCGATTGAAACGGCATCCGGGGACAAGGTGGACGCCATCATCCCCGGTGAGATCGGGGGTGCAAACAGTATGGCGCCGCTGTGTGTCGCTGCACTCACTGGTCTCCCTGTCATCGACGGTGACGGCATGGGGCGAGCGTTTCCCGAACTGCAGATGGATACGTTCTTCATCTACGGGGCGCCCGTCAACTTTGCTGCAAACACGGACGAGCACGGAAATCAAGTTGTCTACCAGGATATCCAGTCTGCCGCGCAGCTTGAGAAATTCGCCCGCTCGATCACGGTGGATATGGGTGGCCGATCCGGGTATGCGTTCCCGCTTATGGAGGGGTCATTCGTCAGCGAGTATGCGATCGCTGATACCGTCTCGCTTGCACGTGAACTTGGACGCCGCGTTCATGAGGGACGTGACGGTGGTGGAAATCCGATTACGGCGATTGAGGAGACTCTCGACGCGAACGCACTCTTCACAGGGAAGATTGTCGATGTCTTCCGAAGGAATCGAGAAGGGTTCGCATTCGGGGAGGTGTCACTTGCCGCACTCGATGGAGATGCCTCCTTGACGATCGAGTTCCAAAACGAGTTCCTCATTGCTCGTGGGGAAGATGACGCTGTGCTCGCATCGGTACCCGACCTCATCTGCATTGTGGATAAGGATACTGGTGCCCCCATTACAACCGGCTCACTCCGCTACGGACAGCGAGTCAAGGTTATGGGGGTCCCAGCACCAAAGCTCCTGAAAACCGATGCAGCACTCGATGTGATCGGGCCCGGCGCATTCGGCTACGACATCGAGTATCAGCAACTGTCTGAAAACTCGGCCATCGGACGGTAGCGGACAGGTTCCGAGCGAAGGCCTGTCCTTGGGTATTAAACAAATTCAGAAAGAACTCCAAACAAGAAAATAATGTCCGAAAGTCCAGCTAACCCGCCAGAAGAGAGAATGGAAGAAGAGCAACAGTCAACGTCGGAGTCGCTTCATCGTGAGCTTCTCGAAGGATATCTCGATGATCACGACTACGATATCTTCAAAGCCCTCAACGAGGATGGGCGGGTTTCGGACACAGAACTCGCCGAACAAGTCGGGTTATCACGAACCGCAGTCCGACGGCGTCGGGAGAACCTACTGGAGCGGGGAGCTGTCGACGTTCACGCCGTGATCGTGTTGCAAGAACTCGACCTCGCGTACGCGGATGTACTCGTCAAACTCGACAAAACTGCACCTGCAGGGGATCGTGACGCGCTAATTGAGTCACTGATTGATGAAGAGCTGGTCTATTCTCTCGATTCATGCATGGGTAGCTATGATCTGTTCGTACGGCTCTGGCACGAGACATTGAATGACCTGAAGGATTACACATGGGACCTATTTGAAGATAGAGCAGTCATCGAGGAGTACGAACTCATTCCGATGGTTCATACGTGGAAAGCTTGGGACAAGGAACTGGACCGTCCAACACAGGACTCGTAGCATTTTCTCGTCCTGAAAGGAGTAGAGAATATTAGAATCTTAATAGAGTCACACGACCCTGTCGATCAGAGCTACGGTTCTGTATATTCGGTCACGATCTCTTCAATCGGTTCACCCACCAGATTATGGAGCTGTTGGAGCTCCTCAATCGCTTCGTGAACCGATGCTTGTGGATTTTCGATATTGAGTAGGACCGACTTCGCGACGAGCGCGTATGCACCGTTGACGTACTCCCAACCCGCGTCCTCGAATGCCTCTTGAGTCACTCTCGAAGACAGTTTCTCCCGGAGTTCGTCTTTGCCCGTATGCTCGATGTCCAACCGGAGCCTGATTGTAGGCTGTTTCTGATTCAGTGAGAGGTGCGGTTCGTATTCGATGTTCGTTCCGGGCCCGATATCTCGCCACTCCGGCTTGTAGAGTTGAATATACGTATTCGGTCGGGTGTTCGAGGTCCATTCATCATGGCCGAAATCCGCAAAGAACGTCTCCTCAAGCGAATTGTAGAGTCGCTCTTTGTCACGTTCGAATGCGTCTTGCACTCGATTGATTGTCTCGGCGTATTCAGTGTACAGTACGGTCTCCTCGGAAATCTGGTTGATGTCGCCCATGTTCAGTTCGAGTTGAATCGTATCGATGAAATCCGCCAGCTGTGCGCTGCTCTTCGAGGGGTATTTTCCGAATCCCTTAGTCAAAACAGTCTCTAGTTCCGCAACTATATGCTCCCACGAGATATCGACGAAGTCCTCTGAAACTGAGGTAGGGGCATCTTTGGGAGCAATGTAGACGTACTCGTCAGTCCCGCTGTGTTGGCGCGTGTTGAGATCACCAAGCCTCGTCGCCTCGGCGTATCGGTTCGTTTGTGCGTTGGTCTCTGGCGAATCTACCTTCAACTCAATACAGACGAACCATTCGTCTGGTTGTCGAAGAAGGATATCGAATATGCCGTTCCCCGTAGACACCTGCGATGAAACTTCGACATCTCCTAAGTTCCGTGGAGGGCCGGACATGGAAGTTTCACCGTGTGAGTAGAGGGATCTCAGGAAAGCTCGGAGCGCGTCTGTGTCAAACCCATGTGGGTTGGTGGGGTCAAGGAAATAGACGAGTAGTTCTTCCCACCGTTGTTCGACCCTCGATTGGCCCAAAATTTCTAACGTCGTTTCGGGTGGTCTTTCAATGTTATCGAGCCCCCGCTGGAGGTCCTCTAGTTGCGCTCGGTGATCTGTTTCATCCACTAGCACTACAGTATCTGTAATATCAGAAGTAGCTTTGGCTGCTTCCACATTTTCACACTACGGGGATTTCGATTCGCATACCTATTTCTGCAGTTGGTTGTGCCTCTCTCAGAGGGTTACAATAAGGGCTCTCCTCTCTGTCCTGAAAAGAAAGAAGCCCGAAGTTTAGAATTGCTCAGTGGGCCCAGCTGATTCCTCCTCAACCTGCTCGTACATCCCATCCGGGAATGGGAGACTCCCCCAGATCGAGTAGGGACACTGGTCCTGGCCGATGCAGTAGCGCTGCAGATCGTCGTTGTCGCAGTTCATTGGCAACGGCGTGTCGCCGTCGATCGTGTTCGAGAATTCGTAGCGAACCTGGTATTCGGTCTCCTGCTCGTCGTACCACGGCCACCGGGAGAAGACGTCCTTGAGGTCCACGACGATCTCGTCGAGGCTGCTGTCCTGATACTGCGGGAGCCACATCACCATCCGCGCGAAGTTGTAGAGGTCCTTCCGGACGGGCTTCTTCTCGTGTAGCCGCTCCTCCATATTCGCCATACAAGGGAGCTCGAAGAGGCCCTCGATCTCCCGCACCTCGATCTGTTCGGCGCCGGTCCCGGCCCGCCCAATTCGGTACGTATTGACGCGCCCGTCGCGGTCGATCGTAACGGCCGAGTGGGACTCGTGGTCAGCCAGCGTCTTCGCGAGACTGCTCGGACTCGAGATCCAGTCCGTCACAGAGGATGCCCAGTCGTCATCGGCGTCGTACGCGGCGACCGCCCGATAGAGTTCCTTTGCCGTGTGGAACTCACCCGTTTGAGCACCGTCGTCAGGTGCATCACTCAGGGCCCGCCGAAGGACGCGGATCGTCCGCTCCCCACGGTCCCAGTTCCGCCAGAGCCGCTCGTGATGGCCGGTCTCGAGGAACCGGTTGATCCGCTCCGTGATCGCTGACTCGTTCGTAGTCAGCCACGTTAGCTGGTCGTCGGAGAGGCCGTCCTCCTGAACTCGCAGGAGGTTCTTGAACGCCCGCCCAGCGTAGTCGCGATACTTGCTGTCGAAATCACCGACCGGGACGTACAGCTTGTTGTCTTTCACTCGCGTCAATATCTCTCTCCCCTCGTCACTCCCCGTCGATGACTTGTCCTCCGCTCGAACGAGACACTTGCGTGACGCCGCCGCCATCGGAATTTCGAGGTAGAGACCCTCCCCGAACTCCGGTATTTCTGTAATGCCCGTACAGACCCGCCCAGGATGTGGGCCATCCTCACTGGGCTCCTTGCTGTACAGCACGTCGGCGATGTCCTGCTGGAGTGACCCATCGCCGTGGGCGCGGATGAGAGAGGCGAGATTGTTGACGTACAACTCTCGGATGTCGTAGAGTACCTGGATGTTCCGGGGCGACGCGTGCTCGAACTTCGGGTGTGCTTTCACACAGATCGCACTCAATGTCGCGAGCACGGCGAGTATCCCCGGCTCGTCGACGAACGGCTCCTCGGCGGCGTCGGCACGAACCTGTTCTTTGAACGCGGCCGTCCCGAACCGCTCGACGTCGTTCACGAGGTCCTTGGGCTGGTCCTCGCCGTCGACGACGTATCGGTTGTACCCACGCGTAAACAGCTGGTTGATGCGGGTCTCACTGTACTCCAGCGGGAGTGCCGCAACTCGATACGCCATGTCCTCGTCGTCGGTGGGCGTGCTCGGACTCATTCGTCGATCACCTTCGGCGTCGCCGACAGAACGTCGAACGCCGGGCTCTCGATCGGTTGGACGATGCTGCAGACATCAGCGTGGAGTGAGTAGGGTAGCCGGGCGACACGCCGGCGGTCGGCCGTCACGACGGGGTCGATCGGGATGTCGTACGTCTCGAGGAGGAGGTCGTTCAACACCTCGCGACTCTGCTCGTCGTATCGGTGCGCCGGGTCGGTATCCAGCAGGTAGACGTGGACACCCTGCCCGGTGTACACGACCATCGTCTCCTCGGCGTTGAACTCGTCCTCTAAGATGTCGCGGACTTCGAACCCGTACTCGATGGCGCGGTCGAGGTCTTCGAAAGCGTACGGATATCCTTTGGGAGCGGCGTCGAGGATTTCCGCGTCGTCGAGGAGCACATCGTCGTCCCGATCGTCGACATCCGCTAAGACCATCTCGTCCGCTCGGTCTCGGGCGATATCTTTCGCGTCGATGTCGACGAGGAGGACCCACGGGCGTTTCCAGTGGTCCAGCGCATAGTAGACAGCGTCGGGGCACGGTCCCGGTTGCTTCAGTACTTCCGGGTCTGCAAGCGCGAACGTGCTCCGGCTGAGGGGATCGTTGCGAGCCGGATGCCGTATGAATTCTACAACGTCCTCGAAGTCGTCGAATTCGGGTGTTGTTCGTTCTCCCGACGCATCTGTCTGCCACGTATCCCGACGGATGAAGTCCTTGTCAGGAATGTCGTCTTTACGAACGGGGTGGGAATCTCGGAAGGCGACGGCGTACTGTTTCGGGCCGGTCGCCGTGATGAACTCGGGGATATCATCGATGTAGCCCGGGAACTCTTCGGCGTAGTAGGCAACGATCTCCTCGCGAGTAGCCTGTCGCCACGTCATTGATTGACCTCCTGATCGAGATTCTTGAATCCCCGAACAGTGGTCATCCCCGCGGCATCGAAGTCCGCTATAGCGTCTCGAATCGTCGAGAAGGAACGTGCGTCTCGTCCGCTGACACTCTCTTCGATCCGGTCCGCGTCGGCTAGCCTATCCAGAACTTCGACGGCCGTTTCGCGGTTGTTGAATGCCCAAATCGCGTCTGCGTCTACTGAACACAGCTTATCGTAATCGTCACTGGGTGCGTGGATGTTGTTACTCGGGAGTTCGGCTTCCCCGACCCAGACGAGCTCATCGTTTTCGTCGAACCCTGCGACATCGAACACGGTGTCGCCATTGTGTTCGTAGTATGGCTCGATGCGGGCGACCTCGTCCTGCTGTTGAAGCCACAGCTCGAGCAGTCGAACACCAACCTTGTGAGGTGTTTTCTCTCCAACATCCCCCAATCCGGGGCCTATCTGCAGCTTTTCGCCGAGGAGTTCGCGTCCTGCTGGAAGAACGGTGTAGTATTTGCGACTACAGGCCGAGGCATCTTCGACGAGATTCTGATCGATAAGGCGTTGGAGATTGAGCTCCTCGAACTCATCCCGCAGTGGACGCATTGAGTCGAGAAGGGTGTACTCGGTATCCTCTCTGTTCATCACATCGAGAACCCGACTTAGGAAATGGACATCATCACGGGAGAGACCTCGTTTGTGGAGTTCGTCATCCGGAACGGCGACTTTGCTTTCGCGGATGGGCGTCGCTGTGATCTCCGGTTCCTCGGCCCCTTCATCTGGGGTAGCATCGCTACCTTCGTCCGGCCTGCCGATGGATACGCATGTCTCCTCAGATCGTCCTGCAACCCCACCCTCGTCAGTTGACTTGGTGGATGTCGAGGCGGGGGCCTCAGTCTCAGAGGTGACTTCCGCGATAAACGAGGATTGCGTGGGATTCGTTTGGGAGTCGTCATCCTGTGGTCGAGCCGCTGTCTCAGCTGCCGAGCTTCCCCACGTATCTGCGTCCGATTCGGCATCAGGAGTTGGTTCTGAGAGCCCATACTCTACCTGTGTTCGCTTTACCATTCGCGGTCGCGACACGGACTCAAAATGGTCTTCCTGAGGCTCTGTGAGCGGCTGGTCGCTTTCTGGATGCCCCGGCGCAATCGGCAGCGGCTTCAGCGAAAACGGCGGCGGCCCAGTCTCCCCGAACGACGGACTCGGGAGTTGGGCGATCCACTCGCCACTTGGGAGCGTGTTGATTCGGTTGCGGAGTTCGGTCGGGCTGAGGTCCTCGTGCGCGAGCGACTCCGCGAGGTCGCGCTCGATCGAGATATTGCCGATGAGCTTCGTCCTGATGTTGTTCAGCACCTCGTCATAGGCCCGCTCGTTTCGGTTTCGAACCTGTCCGGGGAACTGCATCACGAGCCCCATACTCAGGCCGAACGACCGACCCTGCGGCAGAAGCTGCTCGGAGACGAGCTTCGTCGACGCGACCGGGGCCGCCTCCTCGATGATGAGGTTTGTGAGCTGCTCGTAGTCTGTCTGCCCGTCGCGCCGGCGCACCTGTACGGCGTCCCAGAGGTTACTCAACAGTAGCAGAGTGATCGCGCGCTGTGCTTCCGGGCGGAGGTCGCCCAAGTCGACGATGATGGTGGCATCTTCATCGAGGAAGTCTCGGAAGTCGAACCGATTGTCGACGTACTCGCCGGCGTCATTCTGCTCGGGGACGTGGCTAAAGATCCGTCGCAGATGCGCGTCCTCCCTGAGCTTGTCGAGGCGGTTCCCGACCGCGTCCATCGACACCTGAAACTGGTGGTTATCCTTTGCGAAGTGGCGTGTTAGCGATTCCTCGATGTTCTGGTTATCCGCTGAGACTGGAGGGATCGTCTGGTCGCGCTGCATCTGGAGGGCGGCAGCGAAGAGGTCGTCCAGCCCGAACACGTCGCTCCCGTACTCCTCGTCGAACAGCGCCTTGATCAGGTAGCTAAGGATCTCGTTTGCGACGAACGCCTGTCCGTACTGCTCGCGGCCCATGATCATTCGCAGGATGTCGTGGAAATGGTCAACCTTGTCCTGAATCGCGTCCGCCCGGTTGCGGCCGGCCGCGAGCGCGGGGCGGATGTCGAAGAAGGAGAACGCAGGGATGGTCTCCGGGACGCGGAAGTGGTAGACGTCGTCCAAGCCTTCGAACCGCTCGTAGTGGCAGCGCAGGTAGTTCTCACACATCCCGTCCCCCTTCGGGTCGACGAGGACGACGGGGCCACCCGTTGTCTCACGGAGCGAGAGGGCGTCGTTGATGATGGCCTTCGACTTCCCGCCGCCTGTCGACGCGAATCGCCCGTAATGCGTCGGCAACAGGTCCGGCGGGATTCGGATCGGGTCGGGTCGCGGCTCACCGTTCTCGTCGAGGGCATACCCAATGGCCATCCCTTCCTGAAACTGCTGAATCAGGTCCGGATTTGGCCACGGGAGCGGGTTCCGGCTCTGCTGTTCGGCTCTGGTTCCACGCGTCCCTTCGACGGTCAACTGTTCGGAGGAGGGAACGAGGACGAAGTTCGCGAGCTCCGCCCCACCGAGGATCAGCTCGGGACGGGTTTTCCCCCGTCCTGTCGTGAGCTCGCGGTCGAGGAAGCGCTGAAGGGCGGCCCGTGCCTTCCTCTCCTTCGTTTTCTCCCGGAAACCGGTGTCTCGGAGGCGTTTCCCCTCAACCTCGTAGAACGGTCCATCAAGCGGGTCGAACACGGGGAGGAGTGAGTCCATCCGGGCATCGAGATCGTCGCGAGTGCCGTCAGTGGGGACGCCGACGGCTCGAATGTTGGCCGTGAACGACCGTTTGGCGTTCTTCGCGTCGATATACTCGATCCGCTTCTCGACGGACTCGCTGAGCTGCCGGTCGTCCTGATCGCTCCGCTGATCCTCGACTTCGAGTAACGGCCCGACGAGCTCCTGGAAGAACGTGTCGCGGCCGTCAACGAGATCCTCTTTCCGTACCTCCGCGTCGGACTGCCACCTGGCACGCCGCTGGAAGACGACCTGGAACGCAGTCGGCGCTGTCGCCTCCATCAGGTGGTCGATCAGCGACGCCAGGGCCGCGCCCGGTTGGTCGACGGACGAGAGGTCGTCATTCGTGTCCTCCGTTGTGAACGGCGTGAGCGAGGTCATCCAGTCCTGCTTTCGCGACGCGGCGCCACACCATCGGACACCAAGCGGAGAGACGGCGTCGGGTGCTGGCCGCGCCCGAATCGTCCCGCTGGGGTCCATCGTTGGCTTCGCGATGTCGTTCGATGAGTCGTCCGTAGCGAGCGCTGCTGGCGGGGCCAGTTCGAGAGCGGTCTCACCGACGACTACGTGGTGGTCGGGGACGGAATCCGCGGCGACACCACCGCCGGTCGCCGACCCGGCAGCTGTTACTTCTCCTTGCTCTCCTTCCGTCTCGGTGATCTTGTACCGCTCGTCTGTCCCAAACTCGTACTGGAGTTGCCCATCCTCGTAGTGGCTGACAAACTGCTCCGGCGTCAACTCGACCGGCTGAATGAGGCGATCGGCGATATCGATATCGACGCGCTCGATGTCGAACGTAGCCGGGTAGATAGAACGGAGGCGTTTCTCGAGTGTGTCGAGATGAGCATCGGCGCCGTAGAAGAACTCCACCGGCTCATCCGGGCCTTCGCTCAAAGCCAAGAACTCGAATCGCGGTGGCGTCTTACTGTGGAGCGGGTTCAGCTTCGCCTTGAGATCTGACGAGCCGGGCGTAGTCAGTTTGTGAAGGCTGTCGAGAACCCGGGGGATACTCTCCGGATCGAGTTGCTCGGATGTCGGGGTGACGCGCAGGTAGTCAGCCATCGGTGGGTTCCTCCGTAGAACCGCCGCCTCGTTCGGTCGAGACGACTTCTGGTTCTTCATTCGTTTCGTTCGTTCCATTCGTTTTGGCTGTTTCCTGCTGCTCGAGTTTCTCTCTGAACTCCGCCATTTCGGTATCCACGTTCTCGTCGCCGGCGCCGGGAAGCGAGGATCGGACCTGTGCGGTCGGGTCGAAGTCGAGAACTTGCTTCTCTTTGGGCATCGCCTCGACCTTGATCCCACGCCACTCGCCGTCGACGCCGACGAGTGCCTCCGAAAAGCCGGCGTCCTCGTTGCCGGGCACGGCGTCCTGAACGAACCGCATCTGTGCGTAGTTCAAGCCGAACTCGTCGGCCCACTCTTCGTCCATCCCGTCGAGGCGGTGGAACTGCTTGACCGCACACTGATCCAGAATCGCCTCGGATTCGGCGTGCTCGAAGAACTCGTCGACGGTCTGGGTTACCAGCCGGATCGAGAGGTCGTGATGCCGGTGGTGGCGGGTCACTGTCTCGAGGAACGCCAGGCTTGCGGCATCCTGCATGATGTACCGTGCCTCGTCGATGTAGAACACGACCTCCTTGTCCGAGACTTTCGCCCGCTCGTACACGAGCGAGATGAGCAGCTGCATCGTTAGCGCCGTACTACTGTCGACGCTGCCCTCTTGCTGGGCGAGGTCGAGGTAGATGACCTTCTCGTCCCGGATGTCGAAGCCGGACTCTTGGCCGAGGTTGGCGTGGCGACCGTCCGCCTCGAAGGGTCGGAGCTGGTCGAGGAGCCACGTCGCGTCCTCTTTGATCTTCCCCGCCTCCTCGTCGGACCGGACGACAAACTCCTCGGGGTCGTTGACCATCTCCTCGAAGACGTCCATCATATCCTGAATCGTCGGGCTCGGGTTGTCGTGCGTCGAGATGTCGTCAGTGATGCCGTTGCCCTTGTACGCTCGCTTGAGCCCGAGTTCGAGCGTCGTTCGGCGGTCACCCAGCGAGATGCCCCGCAGCGCGAAGAAGTTCGAGAGGAAGCTCATCGCGTCGTCGAGTTTCTCGTTGAACGGGCTGGCGTCTTCGCCCATCGCCCGCTGGACGTGCTCGGGCGTCTCCCGAATCTCCAAGGGATTCAGCCCGAGCGTCCCGCCGACCGTGATGCGTTTAGCGTCGAGTGCTTCGGCGACGCCGGCCCAATTGTTCAACGGCTCAAGGATGATGCCGATACGGTCCTTGCTCTGCTCAATCGACCGGATGAAGTTCTGCTTCGAACTGAACGACTTCCCCGAGCCGGTGTCGCCGACGGTGAACATCGCGTAGCCGTTGTCCCGGGCGAACGGGTCGATGACCACTGGGCTCTGGTTGTCCTTGTGAATCCCGAACTCGACGCCGCCCTCCTCGAGGATCGTCGCGTTGTGCGGCGAGGAGAGCAACGCGCCGACGGCGCCGCCGAGCGCGATCGACGTCCGCCCGAACTCGTTGTCACCGATTGGCGCGGCGGACTGGAGCGCGAGATCCTGCCGACAGATCGCCGTCTTCGGCGTGAGGTTCGCGGGGTCATCACGGAGCGCACTCTTGACCGTCTGGACCGCGTCCCGGAGGTCGTCCTTCTCGTCGGCTCTGACCGTGATGAACATCCCTTGGTCGAAGACGTTCGCGCCGTTCTCGACGGCCTTGTACGTCGCTGCGGCCTCGTTGGCGCGTTCCTGCAGGTAGGCACTCCGGGCGCTCTGTTCGAGGTCGGCGTCGACTTGCAGGTCGTCCGCGATGTCCTGTAGCTCGTTCCGCGCCCGTTCTTGGTTCTTCGGCGTGATGTGGGTCGTCAGGTCGAACTGCACGTCCGTCATCTCGAAGAGGTCGCTGAGGTAGCCATCACTGGGGTAGTCCGGGTAATCAGCGATGTACAGCGTCGTCGTCCACTGTTCACCAACCCGTGCAGCTCGTGTCTCCCACTCAATGGCGGACGGTGCCGTGACCGTTTTGTGCGACTCCACGATGTCGTCGAGGAGTTGGCGTTCGGCCGCGCCTTGTTCGATGGTCTCCTCATCGAGGAGATCCGAAAACTCGACCTCCTCCTCCTCGTCACTGTACCAGTCCCAGAGGAGCTTCCCGCCGCTCCCGACCAGTACTGCGAGCAGAATGTAGAGGGTCGCCCCCTCTGCTGAGGTCGGATTCGTGAGCCACTCCGTGAGCTGGCCGATAGCTCCGCTGCCCGTCTGAAGGACGAGGTTACGCATCGTGAGCCTCCTCCCGGCGCGAATGGCCGACGATCGGTTGTTCGCGAACGACGCGCTCCGCGTTGTCGTAGTCGTTTTCGCGGCCGTTCCAGAAGTCCATATTCAACACGAAGAGTTCGACCGTGCTGATCCGGCGCGCGGACCAGCCCGAGGCCTGCTGGATGAACTCCGACCGCACGTCGTTGACCCGGCTGTCCAGCTTCTCGAACATCTGTGCGCGGCGCTCGACATCAGTGAGGTTCTCGCGGCGGGTCACGAACGGGTTGAACAGGAACCCGATGACGGGGAACTGCGTCAACTTCTCGGCCGGCGTCCCCTCGTCACGGAACCGGTCGTAGACTTCCAGCGGGGTGACCTCGACGCCGATGTAGTACCGCACCTGCTGGATACCCCGTTTGCGCATCTCCTTCGGTCGCGTCTCCCGATACTCCTCGAGGAGCTCCCGGAAAATCGGGTTCTCCGTAACGTCCTCATCGTTCAGCCGATCTTCGATGTTCTCGGTGATCTGCTCCACCGGAAATGAACGGGTTGTTGCGTGGAGCTTGAGCTTTGAGTCCAGTTCCTTGTTCGCGAACTCCTCGCCGGCTTCCTGCAGTTGAGCCCAGTCATCGGACATTGCGAAGTCCATGTTCCCGGGATCGATCTCGATGAACGCTTCCATCGTTCCATCATCACGCTGGATCGCGCCAGCCCCTGGCCAGGCACGCTCGATGTTGGTGAGGTCCTGCGTTCGCTCGTCCGGTTTGAACGGCGTGTAGTTCGCGAGCCCACCCTCATTCCGCGCTGTCTCGTTGGTACTACTGTCAGCCTCTTCCGGGGCGCTGAACGTAACCCGCGGTCGCTTGACGTATCGATAGACGTCTTTCGTCCACGTCCACGCGCTGAGGTGGTCCGGCGAGACGTAGACGACCGCGATCCCGAGCCCGAAGCCTCCCGCGACAAACGGCAGAGCGAGCGAGTCGATGCCGGTGAGCCCGGCAACGAAGAGGCCGATAATCGGGAACGCGATGAGGACGCCCATATCCCCCTCCTCGATGTTGAGGTAGGGGACACGGCTCTCTTCACCGAGCTCTTCCATCATTCGTCGTGCGGCTGCGTCTTGATCTGCTGGCATGATTGTGGTAGCCACTAGGATTGTTCTCAGTACGCCGGTACGATGGTTCGCGGTCGGGGTTGTCTTCACCCGTCTCTGGCCCTGCGACTTTTTGCGCAGCAGCATGGCCTGCAGCGGCTTTCGGTCCCCACCTGGCGGCAGTCGTTGCGACGCTGGCTCCGCCGAAGTAGGCCCCTGCAGCGACACCTCCAATGAGAGCAACGCCGCGGGTAGCGCTGGAGAGTACTTTTGCTGTCAGCGGGGTCGCGTATTGGAACGTTTTCCACGAGACATAGAGCGCAACGAGTGGGAGAGAGCAGGCTACAAGGTATTTGAGGAACGTCGTTTCTGGCGTAAGGGAACCTCCAGAGTAGAGTAAGTCATATCCCTTGAGGACTACCGCAGCAGGTAAAGGTAAGAGAGCTAATGGAACGAAACGCTTGCTAAACCCCATCGAAATGTCAGAAAGGACGGGGACATTGCCATACGCAACGGCAAACGCAAGGGGCATTCCATACAGGTAGACATAGAGAAGCACTCGTCGAAGGTAAAATAGTGCTTCAAGTGCCCACATCGAGGTTCCTCCGATGAAAGCAAAGAGTAGACCAAGGACAGGGTTGGAAACTGACTCCGTAATAAATTGTAACATTGCAGACGAGAGTGAAGACAATTCTGGCATCAGAGCGATTGTAAACCCGTCAACAAGGTAGAGGGCGAGAGCTCCGATCCAGTACCATATGACTATCAGAAATGCTCCGATCCAAGCGGTTTTCTTGGTCTTCCGTGCCTCGTAGGAAGTTCCAACATTGAATATACGGATCGCGTGGCGACCTTGAACTCCCATCACGAGGAGCAAAAGAGAGATGAGCATAATCTCGCCACCAATGAGACCCTCATGGATCGCCAGCCACGGTGCGTTACTCGGTTCCCCGAATATGAACGCGCTATCAGTCTGAGGGGCAGGGGTCCCAAACATCCCCTCTGTTATCATTTGATATCCCGATCGAAGGCCGTCCAAGAACACATTAGTTAGCCAATCAACGACTTTTTTCGCACCTTCGAGTACGACATCGATGAGATCGACCATGGTTAGTCCTCAGAGATTGTAACTTCACAATCACTCATATCCATAGACCCGGAATACTGAACATCGAAGATGTTCAAAATCTCGTTTCCACCGACTTGGGTTCGGATTGTGACAGTGAATTCACCACTATTGCTGTCGGTAGAACATCCCATACCGCTCTCAGATTGAGAACCGAATGGAAATGAATTACTGAACAGATCTGTCTCTTCTCCGGGAGGAAGGATCACCCTCTCAGTTTCGTACATTCCACTGCCGCGAGGGTCTTCAACAGGATTCGGAATATCTCCAGAAAAGCTCAGCTCTACAATAGCATCCGGTCCACTCCCGGTATTTTCGACCGTTACATAGGCTTCTCCATTCTTCAGACGATCTGTCTCAGTATCGCCGTAGATCTCATCCCAAGGCTTGTTTGGGTTGTTTCGATAAAGGCCCACATCCCGAATATGGAGTTCAGGTCGAATCAGTTTGGAGCTCTCAGCTAGTGTTTCTCCACCGCTAAGTGCCGTGACAGTATACTCACCGGGCTCATAAGCAGTACCAAGCTCAAAAGATAACTGTTGTGAGCCAGCAGCAGTCTCTTGTTGAGCGAATAACTCACCATTCGGTTGGATAAGGTTAATCCGATCCAACCCCACCTCTGATGAATATTCAATCACGAGGGTAGTGCCCTCTACAGCGATTCTGTGAATGATATCCTTGCCACTTGGAGAGGCTGAAGTATTCTCAGGCGAGGGATCGCCATCTGTACTCAAACATCCGGCCACGCTCACGAGAGCGGTACCGGTGATTGTTCGGAGGGCGGTCCGTCTGCTAAGTGGGAATTTGTCTCGGGTCATGAGTTTTACCGAATGATGTCCTCCGGACTGAGCATCTGCAGGAGTTGCTTCCCAGCGTAGAACATCACGAAGAACGGCAGGAGCTGCCAGCCAACTTCAAACACCAGCGCAAACCAGCCCTCAATCGTCCTGAGTGGATGCCACCGAACCGTCGCAGTGTCACTCACATAGGCGGGGTCGTGCTCGATCCACGAGCCGGGATGGTACCGAACCGTGTAGATCCCCGGCTCGTCGATCGTTACGGTAGCGACACCTGATGTATTGGTCTCGATGCGCTGATCTGCAACGGTGATGTATCCGTCCCTGGACGGTCCACCGATCGGATACTGACGGCTTTCGTCGAGAAGGATTGGTGCGCCGGACTGGTTGTTGCGAAGCTCAACTCTGAGAGTTGCTTGTGACTGATTCTGCTGGATGATTTCCGCGGTAAGATTACTCCCATGGAGCTTCCGCTCGGAGCCACCATCTGGTTCGGTGATCGAGGCATTCACTCCGCGAACGATCCCCGCAACATGGAGGTTCTCACGCTCGACGTTTTCGGCTCGAACGGCGACGCCGTACGTCGTCGTGTACGATCGGTTGACGACGTCGATGTTGATGTTCTCACCGAGCGTCTCGACTGGTGATGGGCGGTCACTCCCCCACGTCTCGATGATTTCCGGGCCATCTCGAACAGGCTCTGCGCGTGGGCCTATGCGTGAGGGGTACGCGTGGACGTAGACCGGGATTGCATCGGACTCGACGGTAGCACTTCCTGTCTGGTCCGTTCGAATGAGCGTATCCCAGTTGGTGTTACGAGCGGTATAGAACCGCCAGACGCCACGAACTCGTGATTCACCGTCCGCCGTCAGCGTGTACCCCTGCCACGGCCGTGCCTGGAAGATCGCGACACCGACGTCACCATTCGGATACTCGGAATAGTAGGAGGACGCGGAAAGGTCGTAGATCTCGACATCGATCGAGTCGGAGACGTTGCGCGACCCCGTTTGGTAGGTGACGTTCGTCCGACCACCCATCTGCGTGGATTTCTTGAGCCGGACGCTAATCTCCGCTTCCAGTGTAAGGGTTGTATTGCCATCATCCTCCAGCTGGTAGTCGAGTGCTGGCGTGTGCGACCCATCACTCTCGGCGATGACCTCTTCACCCTTCTTCAGCCGAACTTCATCGATCTCGTGCTCCGTAAGCGACCACTCAACCGTGGTGTTGCTGGACGAAGTCTCGTTCGGGACGCGCACTCGATAGTCGACGAAGCCGCGCATCGTTCCGTTCGGAGCGATGTACAACGGCGTTTCGCCAGCTTCGAGATGCCCTCGCGTAGAAGGATGGACAGCAAAGACTGTCGCATGGGCGTCCTCGATAAAGACGCTGTCCTCGAGGTCCGCGTGAGAGGGGTGAACGGACGTATCAGCATCGCCGGCCGCGAGATCGTCGAAGTCGTTACGCGTCCACGTCGCGGCGGTCGCCGGTGGACGCTTGAACGTGATGTCCGTGCCGTTCGCGAGTTCATGGATCGCGGAGCGATTTTCTCCGTACCGTTGGCGGTACTCCTGTTGCGTCATGTAGTTGTCCGCATCACGCGACCACAGCGTTGCCGATTCGTTCTCTGAAAGCCCGTTCTCCTCCGTCCCCGGTCGCGGCGGATCGGCCGTGACGACACCCGTGACTAAACTCGTCGCGAGCAGCACGGCCACGAAGATGGAGAGCTCTCGATGAGGCATGGGCTAATGTGGGAAGCTTCGTGGGACTACCAAGGGACGAGATCGACGCACTGTGCCAGCGGAAGTCCCATCATCGACCCAGCAACCGTATACAGTGGGCCAAGAACCACGAGGACGACCGTGGACTTCATCGCTGAGCGCTTGTGTCGCTTGAGGCCCTTCTTCTGCTCGGGATTGAGGGTGAACATCTCGATGAGGGAGTCAGCCTGCCAGACGATGGCGAGGCCGACGATTCCCAGCGCTGTGGTCAGCTGGAAGAACCCCTCAATCATGCCCGGGAGGTTGTCTGCGCTACAGACGGCGTTACTCTGGGCGGCGACCGGCTGGACAGCGAACAGGCTCAGGAGGACGACGGTGAGCGCTGCCTGCCGAGGGACCTTCCCCATTAGCGGTGACTGATTTTCGACGCTACGCTCAGGGTCGGAGGGAGTCTGGTCCTGTGCCATAGCGGGTTAGTCGTCAGTGGCGTCTCCAGCCGTTGGCTGGTTCTGTTGCTCCTCGACGAGCGACTGGAGGTCGTCGAATCGGTTAGTGTCTTCTGCGATCTTTTTGAGCGTGTAGCCCTGCTCGCGGGCCCGTTCGAGGAGGTCGCGGAGTTCATTGGGGTCGACACCGCGGACTTCCATTTCCTCACGGAGGGCACGGCGATAGAGGGCGGAGGCGTTGATGTGGTCGTTCCACATCAGGTACAGGTCATCGATATCCTCGATGGTGACTGATCTCGTGATCATACATGCGGGTATGGGTATGCACCGGCTGAGCCCCGGTACATATTGGCGCGTTAGCTGGATGATGCCTAAATACTTTCTGGCTAATAATAACTACAAATTTGTTAAATAGATTATAACTCAATTACATGTTATTCTCGTAGAAAAAGATTAACCAACACATACCGAGTTCTGTGAGGATCTGTTGGTTAAGACTAAGAATCAACTCGCTTACTCGATCCCCACAACTTCGCCGTTTCCCTCGTAGAGGATTTCGCACTTCAGCCAAGAGTCCCTCACCTTCCTCGTGGAGTGCAGTACCTTCATCGAGGACGCACTCGTCCGCGTCGAGCTGTTGCTCCAGTAGCTCGATCTCACTTACAAGGAACTCTTTTCTGCTCGTCCTCGAACCAGCCACGCTCTTCGAGTTCGCTTCGCAGTCGCTCGACGGTAGCCGCCTGGTCGCCGTCGCCGACGACGATCACCTCCCACGGTTTGAGGTCGATTTTCCCACCTTCGACCCAGTAGTCGATATCGCCCTCGAGGATGACTTCGGTCCCGTCCTCGAGGTCGGCGTCCATCTCCCGGTAACGGTTCGCCCAGATCATACAGGGGAGCTCGGCCTCACCGTCGGTGAGCGTGAAGTAGAGCGCCGTGCTGTTCTTGTGGAGGTCGGTGACTTCGCCGATACAGCGGACGCCGTTGAGGGCAGGCGTGTCCTGGACGACCGACGCGATCCGGTCGTTCAGCTGGGACACGCTAAGGACCTCTCTCGCATCGGGTTCGACCGCCTGCCGTTCGGTATCCGGTGCGTCCGCCATCTCCGTTTCCTAACTTGTAAACTGCCCTACCCTACTCCCTCGGCGCTCTGCGCCTCGGTCCTTGAGGGTAGGGCTTTGATGTGGACTCCCGGCAATCAGTCCCCAGCAACAGGCTGGTGACTCTCGCCGTTCAACGTCCCACCATTTATACGCACGTCTACTGGTGCGTCTCCGCCCCCCGACGTGGGCGAGGAACTTCAACGTCCCACCATTTATACGCACGTCTACTGGTGCGTCTCCGCCCCCCGACGTGGGCGAGGAACAGAGTCTGTGTTTCCGCTTTCGGGCATAGCGTAGCCCGATATTCTTCGCTGCATTGTAGTCCGCGTTCACCTCGTAACCGCATTTCTGGCACTCGAAGTGTTCTCCGTGGCGATTCGCTTCGTTCGTGAACCCACAATCCGTCCGAGAACAGCGTTGGGACGTGTGGTTCGGTTTGACTTGTTCCACGGAGACGACTTGTTCTGGTGCCTTGTAGGAGACGTACTCGTACAGGCGTCGGAACGCCCAAACATGGTGCCATTTAGCCTGCGGGAGACGCTCACGGATGTCGGTTAAATCCTCGAACACGATCACGTCGCAGTCGTGTTCGACTGCTTCCGAAACGATCTCATTGGCAACCGTGTGAATGTACTGCTTCCGCCAGGCTTCTTCTCGCTTTCCAAGGCGAAGCAGGGCGTTGTGTGCGGCCTGCGTGCTGCGCCGTTGCATCTCGCCACGTCGCTTCTCGAACTCGCGGCACCAATAGTCGTAGTCGTCGCCCTGCCAGAACGTGCCGGTCGAAGCTACTGCGAGGCTGTTGACGCCGAGGTCGATACCGAGGACTGTTTGGTGCCCGGTATCTGCCGAAACCTCGGACTCGTCGTCATCGTACTTTCGCGTCGTGATGTGGAAATAGAACTCGTCAGTCGTCTTGTCGTATTGCAGTGTGCTCGCCCGGAACTCGTACTCCTCTGAGAGAACGTACTGTTCGTAGGGCGTCGGGCTGTCCGCCGGGAGTTCAAAGTCGCACTCAACACGCCCGTTGACGGTTGAAAGCGAGACTTTGTTCCGGTAGAATGTGGCGCTTCGCTTATCGTAGACCATACTCCACGAAGTGAACTCCGGTTGGCTCACACGCTTGCCCTGTTTCCATCGTTCGACGCACCCTTTCGTCGCTTGGACGGCGCGTCGGATGGCCTCTTGAACGAGGTTGGCAGTGAGATCAGTTTCTTCCCGCAGCTCCGGGTAGAGTGCGTCTCGCGCAGTTGAGTTCGCAGTGATGCAGCTCATGTAGGAGTCGTCGTCCCAACAGAACTCGGCAGCACGATTCGCACAGTAGAGGAACTGTCGCGCAGATTCGTGGAGGTCGTCGCGCCGCTCATCGGGAACAACGAGTTTGACCGGCGCAGTTCGACGCACCTCCATATTTCAGATTACCACTCGGCGGTTCTTATAATATTGGGAGCCGGGTAGCTACCGTCGTGCGGTTGCGTCGTCCTTTGTCGGTTTCCTCTCCGACCTACTCGTTCGCTACACTCGTTCCTTGAGATCGGAGGCTCCACCTCGAATTATGCTGAACAGGAACCTCAAAAAGCTACGTTCGAGTGCCGGGGTTGGCTGCGTTACGCAGGCCTACAGGTCGCGGGGCTGGACCGTCTTCCGGTCGTTGGCCTCAGCACGCTCTGCGGCGTCGTCGAGCAGTTCGGCGACCTCTTCGTTGAGGGCGTCGTAGAAATCTGCCGAGACGTTGTGGTCCGAAAGTGCATCCTTCACGGCTGCTTTGACGATTAGGTCAGACATTCCATCGCGGATTTCTCCTGTCCACCATATAAAGGTTCGAAGTTCTCACGTAGTCTTCCTGGCCAGTCACGCCGAATTCGTCTCTGAGTACCAGAGAGAACATATGCCACCCCTCAAAAATAGGGAACAGGCAGATGCACGATCTAACTGGGTTCCAGCGGGATATCTTGTACGTAACCGCCGGGCTCGAGGAACCACACGGGCTCGCAATCAAAGATGAACTCGACGACTACTACGAACAGGAGATCAACCACGGCCGCCTCTATCCGAATCTCGACGACCTCGTCAACAAAGGACTGCTCGAGAAAGGTGAACTTGACAAGCGGACTAATGTGTACACGGTCACGCAACGCGGATTGCGGGAGATCGAGGCGCGACGTGAGTGGGAAAGTCAGTATTTAGAAGACGTGAACGTACCCGCTACGTCGTAGAATCATTATAAAAGCGGGACTGCTTTACCCACTTCCCACGAATACACAGTAAGATGGCTCGGCTCGTCTTCTATCACCACCCACAGGCCGAGAATTTCTCACTCAAATATAGCTCGGCATCGGTGGCAGAAATCCAGTCTCAGCGAGAGCAATCCGACGAGTCGACAAAACTCATCGGGTACCCCTTCGAAACACCGGTCTATGTCCTCTACGAAGGCGATTCAGAGATCGAATCAGCCCATGACATCGACTTCGATCAGGAATGGTTGAGCGACCGTATTCGTGACCTTCCTCGTGCTGGGCAAGTTGTCGCATTCCGATTAGTGGAATTGCTCGAAGCAGCTGTCGATGTTCGAGAGGAGGATGAGTTTCGGCTCTACAAGGAGTTCGAACCGCAAAAAATCCAGCAGGCACTCGATCACGTGTCCTGGGGAGCCCCACTTCCGACCGTCGCTGGAGAGGTGATGTCGAATTTGATTCTCCGACATTCCCTCCCGAATGCGAATCATCGAACTGGCATCGCTATGCTGCAGTTCTGTATTGAGAGTGTGGACTCGGATTTTGCGATGCCACGAACACACGTCGACGACGATACCTGGCGAGAGTGGGTCAATCCCTATATTGTTGATTCTAAGCGTCTCATCACGGTCCGCCGGAACAACCTCCGTTTCAAGCAACTCGAAGAGCTGGACGTCGACCTCGTCGAACGGAAAGATGGGATCCAAATCCGGTTAGCCGAGTTCGAGCTGGATATGCACTGGCGAGAAGCCCTCACAGAGTATGCTGGGCAGCACGAATCCCACTGTACGGACTTCGCGCAGGCAGTTCTCGAACGAGCAGGACGGGACGATCTACTTGACCGTCAAGGACCAACGAAACAAGAGTTCATCACGTATCTGGAGAACGGACTGGTCGAACGAGACTTCAGAGAAATGTTTTGATCAGTCGCGAAGCTCGGCGACCGACTGACCAACCTCACGGACGTGTTCACTTCGCTCGAGGTCGAGTTCCTCGGCGAGGTAGTCAACCGTCTCTTCGAGGCTCATATCGGAATGAAGTCCGTCTAACGGTATAAACCTAGTGCTGGCGCAACAATGTCGCCCATCAGAGGAAGCGTCTGTGTATACCAAACTTCGCACCCCTCGGGATAACTGTGGAATCGGTGACCGCATAGCGATACCCACCGAAATCACGCAGTGTCGCCATTTGCTGTCCATTAACCGAACTCAATTGAAAGAAGCTCCGAAGCGATCGGGAGCGTTTCAGTCTGCAGGTTGTGCGTCAGTCGCTGGTGTCCCGCTTGGAAGCTCGGGGATGGACAGGTCCACGCGGCGGAGCAGCTGAGCGTTGATCGCGACGATTACTGTACTCAACGACATCAGAAGTGCACCCACAGCGGGGGACAGCAGAATCCCAATCGGTGCCAACACGCCTGCTGCGAGCGGAATCGCGAAGACGTTGTAGCCGGCGGCCCAGACGATGTTCTCCTGCATCTTCCGGTAGCTCGCCTTACTGAGCTTCACCAGCCGAACGACGTCCATCGGGTTGTTCTGCACGAGAATAACGTCGGCCGACTGGACCGCGACGTCGGTGCCACTCCCGATCGCAATGCCGACGTCGGCTCGCGTCAGCGCCGGCGCGTCGTTGACGCCGTCGCCGACCATCCCCACGAGTTTGCCCTGGTCCTGGAGTTCCTGGACTTTCTCGTCCTTGTCTTGGGGTAGGACCTCCGCGAACACCGTGTCGATGCCCAGTTCGTCGGCGACAGCGTTGGCGACGTCCTGGGAGTCCCCAGTCAGCATCGCCACCTCGATGCCCAGATCGTGGAGGGCGTCGACGACTCGATAACTCTCCTCGCGGATCACGTCGGCCATCGCGAAGGCGGCGATCAGCTCTCCGTCACGAACGAGATACACCACAGTCTGGGCGTTCTGACCGGCCTCGTCAGCGAAGTGCTGGAGATGGTCGGGAATTTCGCTATCGAGTTGGGCCAACAGGTTCGGGCCACCGACGTACACCTCGTTTCCGTCGACATTCGCCCGGACACCCTTGCCTTTAATCGCCTCGAAGGCTGTCGCGTCAGGAGTAGTTACATCTCGCTCGTCGGCGGCCTCACGGATCGCTCGGGCGATCATGTGTTCGGAGTCACTCTCGACGGCTGCCGCCAGCCCGAGCGCGTCGTCCTCGTCAACGCCGTCGACGGTCGCCATATCCACGACGCCGTGTTCACCCTCAGTAAGCGTCCCTGTCTTGTCGAAGATGATGGCATCCAAGTTCCGCGCGTCCTCCATCGCAATTCGGTCGCGGACGAGCATCCCGTTGCGCGCTGCAAGTGAGGTGTTGATCGCGACGACCAGCGGGATGGCGAGCCCGAGGGCGTGTGGGCAGGCGATGACGAGCACCGTCACGACTCGCTCGATGACCGTCGCGTCGAACGAGACTGCGACCGTCCACGCAATCGCGGTCACGACTGCCGCCCCGAGCGCGACGTAGAACAGCCAGCCGGCCGCCCGGTCGGCCAACACTTGCGTCTTGGACTTGCTCTGTTGAGCTTCCTCGACGAGGCGCATGATGCCCGCGAGTGTTGTCTCCTCGCCCGTCGCACCGACGCGAACACGGAGACTCCCGTCGCCGTTGATGGTGCCGCCGATGACCTCGTCGCCAGGCTCTTTCGAGACGGGCTTGGACTCGCCGGTGATCATCGACTCGTTGACGTCGGAGTCACCCTCCTCGACGGTGCCGTCAGCAGGGACACTCGCGCCCGGCCGGACGAGCACGAGATCGCCTTCCGAGAGCTCACTGACGGGAACTTCTTCGGTCTCCCCGTCGTCGGTGATACGCTCGGCGGTGTCTGGCATCAGTTTCGCCAGTTCGTCGAGCGCGCTGGAGGCCCGCCGGACCGACCGCATCTCGATCCAGTGGCCCAGCAGCATGATGTCGATCAGCGTGACGAGCTCCCAGAAGAACGCCGACTGCGTCGGGAAGACCACGCTCGCGAGGCTGTAGACGAACGCGACGGTGATCGCCATCGAGATGAGCGTCATCATCCCCGGCGACCGATCTTTCAGCTCCGGTACCGCCATCTGGAGGAACGGCATCCCACCGTACGCGAAGACGATGACCGCGAAGACGGGGTTGATCCACTCGCTGCCCGGGAACGCGGGGACGGAGAACCCGAGCCACTCCTGCAGCATTTCGCTGTATAGCAGGACTGGGATCGACAGGAGCGTCGAGACGAAGAAGCGCCGGCGGAACATCTGCTCGTGGCCCTTGTGCATCCCGCCATGCCCCTCACCGTGGCCCTCATGGGAACCGTGGTCGTGTCCTTCGCCCTCGTGTCCAGCGTGCTCGTGCTGCTCGTCGAGCACTGTCTCACTCTCCGCAGCAGGGTGTGCCTCTTCTTCCAGTAGGTCCTGTTCTACCCGCTGCTCGTCCGACTCGGCGTCCGATTCATCCTGCTCGCCGTGTTCGTGCTGGTGACTGCTGTCGTCCTGCTGGTGTTCCCCTCCAGGGAGATTCTCATTTGTATCTTTGTGGTCGTCCATAGCCCATATTCTCTGTAGAGGTGGATCCGCTGGCCCCCTGAATCTTCCCCACTGAACTGTACAGCAGGACCAGCGTAGCGAAGCTTCAAAGACAACGGTTGGCCGTTGTCTCGGAGTGGTCCGCGCGATTCTCAGGCGTAAGCGGTGTACCCGGCGTCTTCGACGGCCTCCACGAGAGCTGTGACATTTGCCTCACCATCGACGCTCGCCTGTTCGCTCTCCCTGTCGACGGTCACGTCAGTCACGCCGGATACCTCTTCGAGGGCCTCTTCGACCGTCTGCTCACAGTGACCGCACGTCATGCCTTCCACGATGATCGTCGTCGTCATACAGGGATACACACGGCCTCCTCTCTTTAGCGGATTTCCCCTTCGATCATACTGATATCGTGGGGCTCAAACTTTAGATTCAAAGCGATACCTGCGGCCGTAACGAACTAGACATCGGATGCGCCAGGTGTCAATAGCGAGAAGGCTCAAGTATCGTTGTGACGCTCCCTGTACGTCTTCGCCGCTAAAAAGACATAGAGTGCGCCGATAGCCCGAATGCCCAAGCGGAATCGCTCGTTCCATTCTATCGACTCTGGACGCTCGTACAGGAACGCGGTGGCAAATCTCTGATACAGGTCGGGAAATAAGAGGACTATCGCGCCGAACACGCCGGTAAGATTCATCAGCAACGCGTATGCTCGCCCGTTAAAGAGTGAAAGCGCAGCTATCAGAACACCCTCCGACCGGACTGCTGGACGTATCCACCCTCTCACTGTTCCCTCGTCTGGATTCGAAATCGCGAGTTTCTCGAAGAGCTCGACGATTTCGTCCGGGAACAGCGCTGAGATAGCGCCGAGGACACCGACGAGTGTTCGAATCATACGATATGGTACGACCGATATGGATATAACTCCCACTGCGACGCTACACTATCGAGAACGAGGGGAGTCCGAACAGTAGCGGCTTCGAACCGGGCACGACGCGCAGAGGCCGCTTGTCGAATGGGCGTCCTGAATCCTTATGGATTCGGGGCATACAGGGCGTAGAGGATAGACAGCATCCCGGCTGCGGTGACGAGTGCTGCGACGAATCCTGCTTCGAAGATCGACACCTGGAGGAGTTCGAAGAGGACGCCTTCAAGGAGGCCGCCAAGCCCGACCAATGCGAAGCCGGCGGCGACGTACAGGAGTAACTGCGTGTGATGCCGTTGGTATCCGCGATAGGCCTGGTAGGCGATCACCAGCGCCAGGGCGGTCGTGAACAGCTTGCCGATGACGAATAACGTGTGTTCCATGAGTCAGTCTCCCCGCATTTCCTCGAAGATGGACGTAATCCGGTCGGCGGGGTCCGGCCGAACATCGATCTGCACGTCGAAGCCCTCTGCTTGGAGGAGTACTTCGACACGCTCGAGTCGCGCCTCGTACTCGCTGTAGTGCCGTCCGCCGGGGTCGACGTGCGTGTACTCCTCGAGGAGGCCCTGCTCGACGAGGCGGGTGACACGCCGCGAGACGGTCGGGCGTGACATATCGCATTCCTCGCTGAGCTCCTTCGCGGAGAGTCGGTCGGTCTTCGTCGCCACGAGGATGTCGCGGGCATACTCGTCGTCGAGCGTGGCGAAGATGTCCGACGGGTCGGCCTCCTCAGTCACACGTCCGTACTCGCTACAGGAGGGTAATATAGCCCGCCGGTTTTCTGACTCAGAACGCCGGCTCGCTATTATATCGTCTCTACCCACCTACTGATAGTTGAAGGTGCAATAATTATGTCCACACTCGACTCCGGCATGAACCAGCTCGAGAGCAGAGTCGGCGGCCTGACCGTCGGCGGGAAAGTCCACAGCCTCAGCGCGTGGTTCGTGCTCGCGCTCCGGCTCATGATGGGCTACGCGTTCGCGTACTCCGGGTTCACGAAGATCACCGGCGAGTTCGCCGCCGGCGGCTACCTGTCGAACGTCGCCGCGACGAACGGCAACCCGCTCGCAGGGATGTTCGCGTGGATGGGCTCGACGCCGTGGTTCGTTGAGTTCGCGAACGTCGCCGTGCCGTGGGGCGAGCTGTTCATCGGCCTCGGCCTGCTCGTCGGCGCGTTCGTCCGCCTCGCGGCGTTCTTCGGCGCGCTCATGATGGCGATGTTCTACTTCGGCAACTGGGACATGGCTCACGGCTTCATCAACGGGGACTTCGCGTACATGCTCGTGTTCCTCGCGGTCGCCGCGTTCGCCGCGGGCCGCATCCTGGGCCTCGACCAGTACATCGAGAACTACGACGTCGGCGGCGAGACGCTCGTCGAGCGCTACCCCGCCCTCGAATACATCCTCGGCTAACCACGCCGAGACCTTTGGGAGTACAACAATGCAAAATCCAATTCAAGCACGCGGGATTCGTTCTCTGGGACTCATCGTCGTCGGAGCGCTGGCTCTGGCCGTCGTCGCCGGAATGGCGCTAACACACGCGACTGTCCCAGATGCAATGATGTGGGGGTGGCACGACGGGATGTGGAACGACGGCCACATGGCCGGATGGGGTAGCTGGGGCTGGGGGATGATGCTGTTCGGGCTCCTGTGGATGGCACTTCTGATCGCCCTCCCAGTCTACGCCGTTTACTGGCTGACAACGCGGTCCCCTACGGACGGCCATACTGATGACAGCGCACTCGCTGTTCTCCAAGAACGGTACGCTCGTGGCGAAATCGACGACGAGGAGTTTGATCGCCGTCGCGCCCGCCTGGTGTCCGACGACGATCGTTTCTGACCGCGTTGGTGTTACTGTCTGAGGAGGCGTCTGAGGACGTAGTGGAGGATTCCGCCGTGTTCGATATAGGTTACGGCGGCCGGCGTGCCGACCTGTGCTGTGACCGGGAACTCGACAGTCGACCCGTCCGCACGCTCGGCGATAACGGTCAGTTCGTCCATCACGTCGAGCCCGTCATCGAGGCCGTGGATCGTGAAGACCTCCGACCCATCCAGACCGAGAGATTCCCACGAGTCGCCATCATCGAACTGCAGGGGAAGCACACCCATGCCGACGAGGTTGTCGCGGTAGATGCGCTCGTAACTCTCGGCGATGGTTGCGCGGACACCGAGCAGGTCCGTTCCTTTCGCCGCCCAGTCCCGGCTAGACCCAGTTCCGAACTCCTCGCCAGCCATCACGACGAGCGGTATCCCCTCGTCCCGATAGCGGCGACTGGCTTCGAACACCGTGGTTTGTTCGTCGGTCGGGTGGTGGATCGTGTAGCCACCCTCGACGTCGTCGAGCATCTCGTTCTCGATTCGGACGTTGGCGAACGTCCCCCGCATCATCACCTCGTGATTGCCCCGACGTGCGCCGTAGGTGTTGAACTCGTGTGGCTCGACACCGTGATCGAGCAGCCACTGACCTGCGGGGAGGTCGGGACCGAACGGGCCGGCTGGACTGATGTGGTCGGTCGTAACGGTATCGCCGAGCGTCAGTAGACAGCGTGCGTCCTCGATATCGGCGACGCCGGGTTTCTCTACCGGGAAGTCCTTGAAGAACGGCGGTTCACGGATGTATGTCGAGTCCTCATCCCACTCGTAGACGTCACCCGTGGGCGCGTCGAGAGCAGCCCATCGCTCATCGCCCTCGAACACGGAGGCGTACTTCTCCTCGAACATCTCCGGAGAGACGTTCTCGTGGATTGCGGCCTGCACGTCCGCTGCGTCCGGCCAGATGTCCGCCAGATAGACTGGGTTACCCTCATCGTCAGTGCCCAGCGGCTCGTGTTCGAGATCGATGTCCATCCGCCCTGCGAGCCCGTAGGCGACGACGAGCGGCGGGCTCGCGAGGTAGTTCGCGCGGATCTTCGGGTGGATACGCGCCTCGAAGTTCCGGTTCCCGGAGAGAACGCTCGTCGTCCAGAGGTCGTGGTCGTCGATTGCCTGCTCGATGGGATCGGGAAGCGGCCCAGCGTTACCGATACAGGTGGTACAGCCGTAGCCGACGACGGCGTACCCGAGCTCTTCGAGATACGGAAGCAGCCCCGATTCTTCGAGATACTGCGTGACGACACGGCTACCCGGTGCGAGACTCGTCTTGACGTACGGCGGGACGTCTAGGCCTTTCTCGACGGCGTTCTGGGCGAGCAGTCCAGCAGCGATCATCACCGACGGGTTCGACGTGTTCGTACAGCTCGTGATGGCGCTGACGAGGACGTCTCCGTGTCCGATTTCGACCGTCTCACCGTCGAGGTCGACCTCGACACGTTTGGTTAACGGGTGCAGTTCCGATTCGGGTTCGACCTGAACGCCACCGTCGGTCTCCGCATCAGCTGCACCACCCTCACCGAGCCACCGCTGCAAGGCGTCCTCGTCGACATCATCGAGGTCGTCCTCGAACTCCCCGTGGAGAAGTCCCCGGAAGCTCTGTTTCACGTCCCCCATCGGAATCCGGTCCTGTGGCCGCTTGTGTCCGGCCAGACTCGGTTCGACTGTCGAGAGGTCGAACTCGACGACCTCAGTATATTCTGGTTCCTGTTCCCCGAACAGCCCTTGGGCTTCGAGGTACTCGCGAACGAGGTCGACGTGGTCGGGATCACGCCCGGTGAGTTCGAGATACTCGAGCGTCTGCTCGTCGACCGGGAACATACTGATCGTCGAGCCCTGTTCGGGCGCCATATTGGCGATCGTGGCCCGGTCGGGGACTGTGAGATTCTCCACACCGGGACCGAAGAACTCCACGAACCGGTCGACGACGCCGACCTCGCGGAGTCGTTCGGTGATGTGGAGCACGAGATCCGTAGCCGTCGCGCCCTCGGGTAATTCGCCTTCGAGACGGACGCCGACGACCTCGGGGAGTTTCATCGTGACCGGTTGACCGAGCATCGCCGCTTCCGCTTCGATGCCGCCGACGCCCCAACCGACCACACCGATGCCACCGATCATCGGGGTGTGGCTGTCCGTGCCGACGAGCGTGTCCGGCAGGAGCCAGTTCTCGCCGTCTTGCTCGCGGGCGTGGACGACCCGACCCAGATGTTCGAGATTCACCTGGTGGACGATACCGGTCCCCGGCGGGACGACGTTGAAGTTCTCGAAGGCGTTCTGCGCCCACTTGATCGCGCGATACCGTTCGGCGTTTCGCTCGTACTCCAGTTCGACGTTCTTCTCGTAGGCGTCCTCGGAGTCGAAGTAGTCGACCTGGACGCTGTGGTCGATCACGAGATCAATAGGAATCTCCGGTTCGACCAGGGTGGGATCTCGGTCTTTGCGGTCGACCTCGGATCGAAGGGCCGCCAGGTCGACGACTGCGGGTACACCGGTGAGATCTTGCAGGACGACTCGTGATGGAGAGAACGGAACCTCTGCGTCCGGTACGTCTGGCTTCCAGCCAGCAGCATTCTTGACATCCGCTGCAGTAACAGTTTCGCCGTCGGCGTTCCGGAGCACCGACTCAAGCAGAATACGGATGCTCACAGGGAGCGTGTCGAGGTCACAGAGCCCCTGCTCTTCGAGTGCTCGAAGATCGGCCATCTTGTACGTCGTCCCGTCGACGTCGAGCTCGCGGACGGCATCGAACGGAAGTGTATCAGTCATAGTATCTACACCTGGGATTGGCAGTCGTATCAATCCCTCTCCGAATCCGATTCGACGAGAATCGGGATTTGTTACGCAGAGGCATCGTATCCAGCGTCTTCGACCACAGTCACAAGCTCATCCCGTTCAGCGGACCCCTCGACCGTCGCGGATTCTGAGTCACGATCCGCAGTAGCGGACGTAACCCCCTCAACTTCTTCGAGTGCCTCTTCGACGGTCTGCTCGCAATGTTCACAGGTCATTCCTTCGACGGTGATTGTCTGAGTCATATCCATTCGTAGATAGGGGCGAGTATTCTATGTGGTTTTCTGCTTAGAATCCAATGTTGTCGCAGCCCTAGATCACCGATTTCGAAGGTGTGTTGTGGGCAACAATAATGTATCCTGCGAGACGAAGCGGTCGTATGCGCGATTTGGATGAAACCGACTTAGAAATCCTCTCGTTACTCGCTGATGACGCCCGCCGCCCGTTCAGCGATATTGGCGAGGAGGTCGACTTGTCGGGGCCAGCCGTTTCTGACCGGGTAAAGCGATTACAGGAAGCTGGCATCATTAACAACTTCACGATTGACGTCAACCGGGCTCATCTCCGAGCTGGTGTACCGGTATTTATTCAGGCCGAAATCGGCTCAGCGTCGTTGGAGGCCGCCCGCGAGCGGGCTCGAGAGTCAGATGGCGTTGAACACGTCTTCACGACCTCCGAAGGAGATCTTTGGTTCTATGCCCGTGTTGAAGCCCAGAACGTACGTCAGTGGGTAGATGGACTCTTTAACGAGATCGATGTAGCAGATTACACCGTCACACTAATTGACGAGCTTGAATGGACGCCGTCCGTTGATGGCGTCGAATTTGCACTCACCTGTGCTGAATGTAACAATACCGTTGATAATCAAGGTGAAACGACGAGAATCGACGGAGAGATCTATCACTTCTGTTGTCCGTCCTGTCTCACACGGTTCGACGATCGGTATCAGCGACTCGAAGAGGGAGCGTAACGCTGTCTTTGGAATCCAAATTTTCCTGCAGTCGAAACCCCGCCTCTCGAAGCAGTAAATCGCCTAAACCTAGACCCCGTATAGTAGAACAAGCATGACAAGCCAAACAATCCATCTTGATATCACGGGAATGTCCTGCGCCAACTGTTCGGCGACGATCCAGGACACTCTCGAATCGCTCGACGGGGTATCGGAGGCGGATGCGAACTTCGCCACCGACGAGGGTTCCGTCACCTACGACCCTGAAGAGGTATCGCTCAAAGAAATCTACGACGCGATCGACGAGGCCGGGTACGGCGCAGTCTCTGAGACGGTAACGATTGCCATCTCCGATATGACCTGTGCCAACTGCGCCGAGACCAACCAAACCGCTCTTGAAAATATTCCGGGCGTCGTTAATGCGGAGGTCAATTACGCAACCGACGAAGCACAGGTCACCTACAATCCTGCGGAAGTATCTATTGGTGCGCTGTACGATGCTATCGAGGAGGCTGGCTACTCGCCCGTCCGCGAAGATGGTGCCGACGAAGAGTCGGGCCAGGACGCACGAGATGCCGCCCGTCAAGCCGAAACTCGGAAACAACTCAGGTTGACCCTCTTTGGGGCAGTGTTATCGGCACCGTTGCTCTTCTTCCTCATCGACAATTATCTGCTCGGTGGCGCGATCGTCCCTGAAGCCGTCTTCGGTGTGGAACTTGGCTGGGTTGAGTTCCTCCTCGCCACGCCGGTACAGGCGATCCTCGGCTGGCCGTTCTATAAGAACTCGTACAAGGCGATCGTGAAGAACGGCCGCGCCAATATGGACGTGCTGATTGCGATCGGTTCAACAACGGCCTATCTATACTCTGTGGCAGTCCTTGCTGAACTCATTGCAGGTGGACTTTATTTCGACACGGCAGCCCTCATCCTCGTGTTCATCACGTTGGGTAACTATCTCGAAGCTCGGTCGAAGGGCCAAGCGGGTGAGGCCCTCCGAAAGCTCCTCGAAATGGAAGCCGAAACGGCGACCATTGTCCGCGAGGACGGCAGTGAAGAAGAAGTTCCACTCGAAGAGGTCACAACTGGTGACCGGATGAAAATTCGTCCAGGTGAGAAGATTCCCACAGACGGTGTCGTTGTCGACGGTCAGTCTGCCGTCGACGAGTCAATGGTCACTGGCGAATCTGTGCCTGTCGAGAAAGAGGAGGGCGATGAGGTCGTCGGCTCGACGATTAACGAGAACGGCGTCCTTGTCGTGGAGGCGACGAAGGTTGGAGAAGACACGGCCCTCCAACAGATCGTCCAGACAGTCAAGGAGGCCCAGTCGCGCCAGCCCGACATCCAGAATCTCGCCGACCGCATCTCCGCGTACTTCGTGCCTGCGGTCATCGCGAACGCCCTTCTCTGGGGTGTCGTCTGGTTCCTGTTCCCCGAGGCTCTCGCTGGCTTCGTCGACTGGCTCCCGCTGTGGGGTCAGGTTGCTGGCGGCCCGGCCCCGGTCGGTGGGACCGTTTCAGTCTTCGAGTTCGCGATAATTGTCTTCGCGTCCTCGATCCTCATCGCCTGTCCCTGTGCGCTGGGGCTGGCGACGCCCGCAGCGACGATGGTCGGGACGACGATTGGTGCCCAGAACGGCGTCCTGTTCAAGGGCGGTGACATCCTCGAACGCGCAAAAGACGTCGACACGGTCGTCTTCGACAAGACGGGCACCCTCACGGAGGGTGAAATGGAACTCACCGACGTGGTCGTCTTTGATAGCGATGGAAATGTGGTGACTGACGGTGGCGAGCCGACCCCAGATGGTGGACAGCTCAGCACCCGTGAGCGCCTCTCAGAGGATGATGTGCTTCGACTGGCGGCGATAGCTGAAAGCGGCAGCGAACACCCGCTCGCCCGTGCAATCGTCGAAGGGGCCGAAGAACGCGGCCTGGACGTGACTGAGCCTGACGACTTCGAGAACGTTCCGGGCCACGGGATCAAAGCAGTCATTGGTGACAGCGAGGTGCTGGTCGGCAACCGCAAGCTGCTGCGGGACAACGGGATCGACCCCTCTCCCGCTGAGGAGACGATGGAACGCCTCGAGAACGAGGGGAAGACGGCGATGCTGGTCGCCTACGAGGGGGAGCTCGTGGGTGTGGTCGCCGACGCCGACACAGTGAAGGAAAGCTCCAAGCAGGCTGTCACAGCACTCCAAGAGCGGGGAGTTGACGTGATGATGATTACGGGCGACAACGAGCGAACTGCCCGTGCGGTCGCTAAACAGGTGGGTATCGACCCGAAGAACGTCCGCGCAGGAGTCCTTCCTGAGGACAAGTCCAACGCGGTCGACAGTATTCAAGACGAGGGCCGGCAGGCGATGATGGTCGGTGACGGCGTCAACGACGCTCCGGCACTCGCGGTCGCACACGTCGGGACAGCAATCGGCTCCGGCACCGACGTCGCCATCGAAGCTGCAGACGTCACGCTGATGCGAGACGACCCGCTCGACGTGGTAAAGGCGATCCGAATCTCAGACGCGACACTCCAGAAGATCAAACAGAACCTCGTGTGGGCGCTCGGTTACAACACGGCGATGATTCCGTTAGCGTCGCTCGGCCTCCTCCAGCCCGTGCTCGCTGCAGCAGCAATGGCGTTCTCGTCGGTGTCGGTGCTGACGAACAGTCTCCTGTTCCGGCGGTACACCCCCGATCACGACTACAAGCTCTTCGGATTTCTTCGCTAACCGTCACCTCTAGATCAATGTCGAATATTTCCCGGCACACGGTTCGAAGGTACCTCGTCGAGACAGCCAGTAGCGAACCGACATACCTCCGGGCTCGCGAGATTGCCAGCGACCTCGACGGATCTCCCAAGGCAGTCGCGCAGTATCTCAGCCAGCTCCAGGACGAACTCACAATCGTTTCACTCGAACAGTGGGGGCGCTCGAAAAGCACGACGTGGCGATTGGAGGTGAACGGGTCGTGAGTACTGTCACCCGCCGCGTCGAGACTGTCCTTCCGGAGACCGGCTCACGCGAGTGGTGGGCGCTGTACCTGCTGGCCCCGCTCGTCCTCCTCGGTGGGGGCATCCTCGTGTTTCCGACGTTGGTCTACGACCGGTTCATCTGGCAGTATCTCTGGGGACCAGTCGTCGCCGATGCGGCCGGTCAGCCAGTCACGCACGAGGGGGTTCGTGCTGTCCAGGGCTACAACGCGGTGAACACGGTAATCTACCTCGCGGCAGTCGTATACAGCCTCCCCGGACTACGTGCGTATCTCGACCAACTCGACGTCACGTTCGACGCACGACTGGCCTACGGGTTCGCTCCGATCATCATCGCAGGTGGGGCGATGCGCGCCCTCGAGGATCTCGGGCTGCTCGGGGACTACGCGGTGTGGTTCATCACGCCATCGATTTACATCGTCGTCACCGCTGTCACCATCCTCGCGCTCGGTGTCGGTGCACTCTTGCGTGACCAAAATATCGGATCTATCCCGCTAACAGTCGGGCTCGTCGGGTCGGTGTGGGCTGTCGGGGCCGTCTGGTGGGCTGTTTGGCACGGCCTCTCGACATCGACCCCACTCCGCCTATGGGTTCCTGTCGCGACGACGGGGATAGCGCTCGGCGTAACCGCACTCTACTACTGGGGCGCGAGTTTCGTCAATATCACACACCTTCGACACCCGCTAATTCTGCTGGCCGTTTTCGGCCAGTTGTGGGACGCTGCGCAGAATCTCATCGGTGTGACGTTCCTCGGCTACTCCCCAAAGCTGGTCGTGACGAATCTCGTGTACCAGGCGACTGGATTCTCCGGATCGACGTTCGTGCTGAAACTCGTCGTGACTGTCGGCATCGTGTGGTATCTCGCCGATGCGAAAGAGGAGATGAATCACACGTGGTGGTGGCTTATGACGTTCTTCATCGGAGCGATCGGACTCCCGATGGGCGTTCGTGGGTCACTTCGGATGCTGTTGGGAGCTTAACGATGGCCTCAAAGATTGGCAAAAACCGATGACACGAACGTCCAAAATTGCGGTAATAGGTGGAGGGATGGCCGGGCTTGCAGCAGCTGCTGGATTCGACGACGCTGGATTCGTCGTCGAACTATATGAGCGGCAGTCCTACGATAGCAAACGCGTTAATTGCGGAGAAGCGATGACAGCGGTATCGAAGATCCCACTCGAGCCGACTGTAGAGAACGGCTTTCTCAATCCGCTGCCAGCGATGGAAGTGGAGGTGTATGACGGAATCGACGCCGATCGCCACCGCACTGGAGCCGGCACCTTTCCTGCTGCGGATACATATATAACGGACCGAAATGTCGTTGAGCAGTCCTGGGCAGAACAACTCTCAGAGAAGGGTGTTGACATCCACGAAAACCAGTCTATCACACGGACAGATTTCCACGAGTTCACCGATGAGTATGATCTCGTCGTTGATGCAACCGGTCAGCCATCACTCTCTAGTAAAGCGCTCGGAACAACCAACGAGTATTCAGGATATATGGTAGCGCTTAACAGTGATGTCGAAGGGGACTTCACCGAGTTGTACCCGAACAGCCGGATAATTCTGGAGAACTATACAGGGTACTCGTGGGCATTCCCGAAGACATCGCAACGAGCCAACGTTGGTATCGGCTGGACGGTCAGTGACCGGCCTAGTGATTATATGAAGGCATTGAGGGAAGCCTGTAAGCGGAATGGGTGGCCAGTCCCGTCGCAGGAACGGACGAACGTCGCAATCATTCCCGAGGGACCCAGTCTCGATCCCGACAGAACCTATCTACCGGAGCATTCCGTCGTACGGGTTGGTGATGCTGCGGGGATCGCAAACCGACTCACTGGAAAAGGAATTTCACAGGCCGTTGAATCGGGATTCTTGGCCGCAGAGTTGGCTAACAGCGGCCAATTACACAATTTTCCTGACAGTTTATATCAGAGGATGAAAACGGAGTACATTTTCGCCACAGTTGTGAGATACTTTCTTGAAACTCGTAATCCCAAGGTTCTGGGAGCAGCAATTCGTGCCGCTGCCGGGATCGATATTGAAGACGTTGACCGGTCTCCGAGTACAGTTCTACTGCGTCTCCTCCGCCACCCTGTTTTGTTTGCCCGTATTTTCTCGAGACGACGAGTTTTAAACCGTGTCTATGGAGGAATGACTAACCAATGGGAGTTGATTAATTGACATCCGCTCGAGTTAAATTCTCAGAATCTGTTAGCTACTGGGAGGATCGGTAAGTACAGAGGATTAAATCAGCAAATGGAGTCCCTCAAGCGAATTTTCCGAGATCCAGAATTCGGTGGGCTCGGCTTCATCAGTGTTCCCGCTTACACGCCCCAGCACACAATCAGTCCGTAGAGGGTGACCGAATTCCTTCTTGAGAATCATCCAACTCACCTCGGATATCCGCGTTCCTGAAATGAGCCCCGACTCTTAGAAATCACGAACACCATCAATCTTTTTTACTACATCTGACAAAATCAGCCGTGAGGTGAAGTATGCCATGTCAACTCAATCCATCCGTACGAATTTTCTCGGAACCGAGACGTCGTTCTCGGTCTCGGGAGCCTGGTTGTCGTATTGGATCCTGCTGCTCCGGCTGACCGCCGGGTGGTGGATGCTCCACGCTGGCCTTGACAAAATCTGGGCGTGGCCCTTCGACGCCAGCTGGTTCGTCGGCGGAGCCGCTCAGGGCACGATTCTCGCCCCCTTCGTCACGCCGTTCAGCGACGGCATCCTGTTGGCGTTCGTCAACGTGGCGGTACCGCTTGGGCAAACCGCCATCGGTCTCGGGCTGATACTCGGTGTCCTCACGAGGACCGCCGCCTTCTTTGGTGCCTTCATGATGCTGTTCTTCTACTTCATCAACGGCTACGGTGGCGGCTGGGCCAACGGTATGGTCACGGGTGAACTCCTTGGGATCATGGTCTTCGGAACCATTGTGGCACTTGGAGCGGGCGGCGTCCTGGCAGTCGATAACCGCCTGCGTGAGATGGAACTGTTCGAGAACACGCGATTACGGAAACTCCTCGGGTGACTACCAATGAGTGACTTATCAACGGCAGACCAAATCGCCATGTACGTCGGCGGTGGCCTGGTTGTCTTGGGCGTCGTCGTGATCGGCCTGCTCGACATGCTACTGGGAGCCGGGCACCCAGTCGATAGCGAGGGAGCAATCGAACACGCTGCAGTGGTCCCCATCGACATTAGGGCGGGCATCATCCTGCTCGGCTTGGTGATTTGGGGACTCGTCGCCGTTTACAAGTTTGCCGCAGGGTCGGCACCGTCGGGATCGACTACGGGCCAAACCCCATCCGGCATGGACGACTAGTTCAACAACTCAGTCCGTGGAGCCATTTGCCAGTTAACTTTTCGCGTTGCTCGCACTAACGTCCATCTGATGCACCTAAACGTGAAGACAAACACGATTTTTAGGAGTAGCCCTGTCGTTTCTTGGTTTTCCTTCTGGTCAGTACGCGCGCTTTATTCAGCAGAACGAACTTAACACTCTTTGGTTTGGTAGAAGAAACGGGGATTAATACGCAATTAGAATTTCCGAATTTAAGACTGAAATTAGTATATTACAAATAATATTTCAATATAGCCTTGACTTCCGATTCTGGTTTGTCTTTCGAAGAAAGGTGTACGGGTGTTTTTTCAATTCAGCTGTCCTTCGGTTAATCGTTAGAACGGGGTAATCTGCTTCCTCGATCACTTGAGCTGCGACGCTTCCCTGTAATAGCCGACGAATGCCAGTCAATCCTCGTGTCCCCATTGTAACAAGGTCGATGTCAGTCACCTCAGTGTATTTGAGAATCTCCTGCTGAGGTTGACCAAATCTCAACGTAGTTCGGACAGGAACGTCCAAGGTCGCTGCCTTCTCCGTAATGTCCTCCAAGAGCCGAGTTCCCCGCTGTTCCCAAGAGTCAGTGACCTCTTCCCACGTGAATCCAGGCCGACTCGAATAGGACTGTTCGGAAATGATAAAAAGTCCATGTAGGGTTGCATCATACCGTTTAGCAATTTGTAGCCCATGTTTGAAGGCCACAGATGCCTCGTCGTATCCATCCGTAGGCACGAGAATATCTGTGAACTGACTAGTAGATAACTCTCCTACCGGATCAGAGGGATCCATATCAGGTATCGTCAAGACAGGAAGAGAGATATTTTGAATGATGTGGCTGGAGACGTCTCTCCGGAGAATTCGTGCTAATCTAGTCTGTGTAGGTTTCTGGTGGACAAGCAAATCGATATCATTCTCCTCAGCGTATTCCCGAATAACACCTGGAGAGTGCCCACTATCCACTGCTGGTATCACATTGAGTCCGAGCGAGTGGGCCTGATCCACCACGGGTTCAATTACCGCTGCTGCGTCCCATTCCTCTTGTTTAGTGACTTGATCGGATTCCACCTCCGTGCGTTCCTCATCTTGAATATATAACACGTGGAGAGCCGCATCATACGTTTCTGCAAGTGATAGGCCATATTGGACCACTGAGTCCCTTATATCAGCTCCGTAGAGTGGAATGAGGATCTGGTTGTACAGGTTGATGTCCGCACCTTCTCGAACTTCTAGATGGCTGGGGGAGTTCATACATATCTATACGTAACGACGATTTACCGTGCTTTCTGTTAAGAATCGAAACCGGGAGAACAGTCTCTGGGGTGGTGACTTGAGGCTTTTATCGCAAGTAACTCGCTATAGCACGTCTATTTCGAAAAGAGTGGAGACGTCGTTTGGAGTCGCATCAGTTCGACGAGAGCGTATTTCCCACAGTTTCGAGGAGTGAAGTGTCGGAGTCGGTGCGACGAGTCATGCTCTGGGTCATGTTGGGCGCAATTTAAGGCCGATATGCTCGTTGACGGAAAACCGTCACGGCAGCACCCTCGACCGATGAGGGTCGCCACATAGAGACGAATACGGGACTCTGACCTTTGGGGTTTCCTCCTCAGAACTGAAAGTCACCTTCCCCGTCGTGCTTGAATCCGTTCTCAATACACAGGAAAGGTCGACGTACAATTGAATACTTCCGAGCCAAGTGACGAGCATATGGAACGGGCCGTAACTCGTCGCGAACTACTACGGGTCGGTGCGACGACAGTCGCACTCGGAACCGCCGGTTGTTTGGGGTCATCGAGTGGGGATGAGTGGGATATCGAGGGAACGCTAGCGGTGACGAACGCCCAACAATACAGTTCACCAGGCTGTAGCTGTTGTGGAAAATATGCGTCGTACCTGCGGGAACAGCTCGACACGACGCTCGGGGAAACCGAAACCGAGGACGTGACGGATCTCAAGCGCCAACACGGTATTCCATCGGATCTACAGAGCTGTCACACACTCGTCCTCGACGAGTACGTCGTCGAAGGACATGTTCCTGCCGAGGTTATCGCGACGATGCTCGAGGAAGAGCCGGCGATTGACGGCATCGCGTTGCCCGGGATGCCGGCTGGATCGCCGGGGATGGGCGGGACGAAGTCCGACACATTCACCGTCTACAAACTCGGCGGCGGAAAGACAGGTGACGTGTACACCGAAATCTGAACAGAAAACACCTGGTCAAGATACTTTGGGACGGCAGTCGACACCCTAAACAATGATTCGACGACTCCTCCACGATCTCGGATACGTGCTTGCATACGTCCTTTTCCTCGGCGCGAATACGCCAGAATCGGTCGTTACCCGTCTTCGCATCGCCTATCGCCTTGTCGGTGTCCGGATCGTCGAGACGCCACAGGTTGATTCGGTCGAACGGACGATCTTCCTGTGTCCGTACCGAAATCTGGGCACTACGTGGGTTAGGGAGAAGTGGATCTGTCACGACATCCTGGACCGCGTCGACGACGGATACGTGACGTATCTCCGACGGCACAAGGGAATCGACTACCAGCGTCCTCGCGGGTGTGCCGACCTCGCGTACTGCGACGAATCCGAGTACTGCTATTCGGAGGTTTCCGAACTCGAGTAGGTGGCCGATGGATCAGAGTACTCTCCGCCACCGAATCACCGACCAGTTTTCTTACCGCGGCGAGCGAGCCGATATCTGGCGGGCGTTCGACCTCCTGTTCGATACTGACGAGTTCCTCAATCTCGGCTACTCGGAGTGGTACCAGCCACATATAGCCGGTTCGAGTCAACGTCGCCTCGTCACGGAAGTCGGCTCAAGGGTCGCGTCGCATCTACCCACAACCGACGGAGTGCGCCTCCTCGATGTCGGCTGCGGTCGGGGGGGTCCAGCCCTCCACCTCGCCTATCAGTTCGGCTTCAACGTCACTGGTGTCGACCTCGTTCCGTACAACATCCAGATGGCAACCGAGAACGCACGGGGTAAGCACCTCGATTCCGAGTTCATCATCGGTGACGCGACACAACTCCCGTTTACCAGGGACTCGTTTACCGCGTGTACAGCCATCGACGCACTCGTATACCTCCCCGAGCGGAATCGCGTTTTCGCTACAGTCGCAGATACCCTCGAACCCGAGGGGGTTCTCGTAGTCTCCGATCTCGTGATGCAGTCAGACGTGACTGAAACGGAACGGAGATTGGTCGATTCATTTGCGGATGCGTGGGATATGCCGTCCTTGGGTACTGTTGAAGGATACAAAGCTGCTCTCGACGAGACGAGCTTTGAGCTCAAAGCGGTCGAAGATATCACGAAACACAGCGTCGGACGCTTCCGAAAGTGGACGACGCTGTACCTCCAGCTACTCACGAGCCCGCTCCGGGCTCTCATTGAACGACTGTTAGGAGCGTATGATCTCGATCCCCCAGCGATTACTGAGCAGGTACGGAAGGCTCACCACGCGCTGCCGTTCCTGCGACACGTTATCTTCGTTGCGGAACTAGAGACTACTTGACTGCTACTTGCACGGCGCAAGAAAGAATCGGATCGTCACGTCGACGCTTGAGCATCCACGAATTTGGATGGACCTGTGGGGTCTTCACTGCTCGTGATTGTCGTGTGGTGGATCGTGACCCATAGGTTTAGAATTGGTTCAGACTCCAGTATTTATATAGGACACAGATAGGAATCCGTTGGTATACTCGAACGATAGTTCGGGATTGTGAGGTACTAACCGTTGATTGTGGAGTCAGAAAAGCCAAACCGTGCAGCACGGCTCAAATCGCTATGTATCCCGACTTTGGATTGCTAAGAACAAATTGCTTGATTCAGGCCCTCGTACCATTGATGTGGGGTGAAACCGAATGGCAACTGATCCAGTCTGTGGAATGGACGTCGATGAAAGTGATCCGGCGGCCACAGCTGAGTACGACGGTCAGACGTACTACTTCTGTGCCGAGGGCTGCAAGGAGACGTTCACCTCGACACCGGAGGAGTACGTCTAACCGTCACACCCCACACCTGCGTCGTAGCTCCCCCACACCCACCCCCATTCCGCCTTTCGATGACCCAACCAGAACTTGACGACACGGATCGCGAAATCCTCCGTCTTTTAGCGGAGAACGCGAGACGACCCTACAGCACTATTGCTGAGGCTGTAAATCTTTCACCCCCGTCCGTTTCAGCACGCGTCCGTCAGTTGGAGCAAGAAGATGTCATTCGTCGATTCACCGTTGATCTCGACCTCACACAGTACGAAAACCGGATACACGTCATGGTACGCCTCCAGCCTGAGCTCGGAAAGACGGATTCTCTTCGAGAATCGATCCTCGAGACCCCAGCCGTAGAACACGTATTCACAACTGCGGAGGGCGAAATCGTAGCTGTTGCGACGCCGCCGCGGAATACAGTCGGAAACTGGGCGCAGCAATATCTACCACTGACTGACGTGCGGCGATACGACGTACAACTGCTGTCGAACGCTGCTCAATCAGCGTATGCCGAGGGGACTGAATCCGCACTCAAATGTGCAAATTGCGGAACTACTGTCGGTGAAGACGGACTAGCCACCCGTGTCGGTGGTTCACTCCAGCAGTTTTGCAGTGAGAACTGTGAAACAACGTATAGGGAACAGTATACAGAAAGTCAAGAGAAATCTGATGCTTAGAGTCTAGCATTAGCTGTATACTCAATTCCTGATTGCTTACGAGTTTGCTGCAAATAGTTTTGATTTGAAACAGTAATCGCAGTGAATTAGAAGCGTGTGTATACACCTATGGAAGCGTCCACAACCACCAAAGGAGAAGCTACAAGCAACAAGGTACTCGTCCGTGCTAATGAGATTGAAAAAACGTACGGATCGAGTTTTCCATTTACGCGGTCAGTGACCGTCCTCACCGATGCCGATCTCGAAATTCGGACGGGGGAAATCGTCGGGATCGTCGGCGCGAACGGGTCGGGCAAATCCACGCTCATGAACATCCTCGTCGGTGTCCTCGAACAGGATTCCGGAACAGTCGAACGGACGGGAACCGTTGGCTGGTGTCCACAGGAACCACTGCTTTACGACCGCTTGACGGTCGGAGAGACGTTCCGACTGTTCGGTTCCGGATACGGAATGACCGCCGAAGAAATCGACGAGGCCAAACACCGCTTGGCGTCGAAACTCGATTTCGAGCAGTACCTTGACTACCGAATCGACCAACTCAGTGGTGGAAACCGGCAGAAAATCAATCTCAGTATCGCCCTGATGCACGATCCGGACGTCCTCATGCTGGACGAGCCCTACACTGGATTCGACTGGGAAACGTATCTCACGTTCTGGGATCTCGCCGAGGAACTCGCTGCCGACGGAACAGCTGTCACGATGATTTCACACCTGATCGAAGAGCAAAGTCGTCTCGACCGCATCTATGAGGTTCGTGACGGACAGGTCTACGACGTGACTGACCAGGAAGGCGAGACTGATGCAACGGCCAGTGAACGGGGGGAAGAGACCGATGAATAGGGTTTGGACGGGGATTCGGGCGAACGTCTCCACCTTCCTCAGAACCCCCCTGAATGTTGTCCTAGCACTTCTCCTTCCGATTGTCGTTATCGAAGGCTGGGGACAAGCAATGGCTGGGTTACCAAGTATGCCGACGGTCGAGGCGATTCCGATCGAGCTAGGTCGCCTTCTCGGAGCGATATTCGGGGTCGCCATCATTGCCGGCCTGATGGGACTCGCGCAGATGATTAGTGCGCGTGCAGCCGATCGGCGACTCGTTCAGACAGGCTATCCACCCCGAACACTGCTTGCGACTCGATTAGCGGCGCTCGGAGGAGTGACCGTTGTCGTGGCTGCCGTAAACTACGGCGTTCTCTGGCTGACGATTTCACCGGGAGCCCCTGTCCTGACGTTCGTATTCCTCGTACTTGCCGGCCTCGTCTATGCGTTTCTTGGCGCACTCGTCGGGGCGCTCCTTCCACGACTGTTCGAAGGCTCGCTCGTCGTGGTGTTCCTTGCAATGATGGATGCGTTCCTCAGTGGCGACAGTCCGCTGGCCGCCGACGTTCCCGAGTTCGTGGAATACTTCCCGCTCTATCATCCAAAGGAACTCCTTCAGGAGGCGATGTTCCAAGGCACATATACGACGGGTGATCTCGGCTTCGTCGCCGGATACCTGCTAGTCCTGCTTGTACTCGTCACCGCAGTGTTCGGAGTGACGATGCGCACCAGTGGTGGGTGGTCCGCATGAGTCGTACGACAACGGCGTCCACAATCGGCATCAAAGAACAGGCGCGAAACTACGTCCTCGTCGCTCTACTGGTCGTCCTACCGGTCTCGTTCATCACGTTGGCGTTCGCAGTCACCCAGGACGTCGAGATGCCGGTTCGGACGCTCGTCGACGGTGAGACGGTGACGGTCATGCGAGGGATGCCTGAGGTCCACGGCGTGATTATGACGCCGATTACGAGCGCCCTCATCGCGGGACTCGCCGGGTTGTTCCTGATGCGAGAAGCCAAAGACACAGACGGTCGTCTGGCAGTCGCCGGCTATCGTGCACGACAGGTAATCACTGCCCGGTTTGGGGTCCTCGCAGCAATCACTCTCATCGTTACCGGCGTCTCAGTCGGCGTGATGCTCGTCGATTTCCAGCCTGAGCATCTCTGGTGGTTCGTCGCAGCGATGCTCGTCGTCTCGGTCACGTATGGTCTCATCGGGATGCTCGTCGGGGCCGTTTTCGACCGCCTAGCCGGGATGTGGCTAATGCTGATTCTCCCGATGCTCGATATCGGACTCTTCCAGGATCCGCTGTTCATCCAGTCCGAGCCCGAATGGTGGATGAAACTACTCCCCGGCTATTGGCCCGTCCGTGTGATGGTCGATACCGGACTCACAACGGACGTAGATACGACTCTCTCATTGGTGTGGGCTACTGGATACCTCCTCCTCGTAGCTGTCCTCACAATCGGCGTCTACTACCGAATTACACAGGAGAAGTAAGATCAGGCCAGTAGACTACTTACTCCGGTAACTGTAGGGGAGAAGACCCAAACAGCACTATATCCAGCTTCGCTCAATTGGATAGTTTGACTCGGATTTCACTACGACCGTCTGATCGGGCAAACGGTTCGGTGGACTCTGGTTGCTGCTGTGTCCCTCGTTCTCTGGGCACCGATGAGTGCGGCTTACGTTCCGCGGAGAAGTGCCGCGGCGTAGGAACAGGTCTTCGAAGGACTCCTGAGCGAGGGACCTCAGGCGTGTAGAAATGGCGACGACACCGCGCCTTACCGAGATGGGTCTTCACTCCCAGTCTCCAACCGTTCACGACGCTTCTGGAACTCTTCTTCGTCGATCTCGCCTCGTGCGTAACGACGTTGGAGGGTTTCCATAGCGGAATCGTCACTCTCTGGAGGTGCATCGCCTCGACCCATTGCCCAGTAGAGGAAGCCGCCGACCAGCCCCAGCATCCCGAGTGCCCCGCCGACGAACGGCAGCCCACCGAACCATCCACCGTTCCGGCCGTGCATCATCCCTGGACCCATCATTCCGCCATCGGTACTCCCACTGCCGTCGACGTCCGAGCCGACGGCAACGGCGCCGTTCTGGACGATCGTTTCGCTGTCTGGGACCTCGCCGTCCGGGATCGGGCTGTCTTCAGCTGGACCGCCAGGGCTACCAACGACGATGCGACCGACCATGCCGACCGTCTTGTGAGGGATGCAGTAGTAGTCGTACGTTCCGGGCACCTCGAACGTGTGCTCGAAGCTCCCCTGCGAGATGGTCCCGCTGTCGAAGGCGGTGGCGTCGGCGGGAACGCGGTCCGGATAGGCCGTCGCCGAGTGAGCTCCGGCTGCTATCTCGAAGCGGACGGTCGTGCCAGGTTCGACGTGGAGCCCGATCGGGTCGAAGTAGTTGTTGCCCATCTTCACGACGGGCGTCTCCTGTGCGGCGACTGGTTGGGTGAATCCCGCACTCGCGACTGTGCCAGCACCGAGCGCTCCCAGGAACTGGCGTCTACTGTAGTCTGTCATTGTAGCTGGTTGGCTTCTGTTATCCACGGATGATGCTGGCGAGCCGGTTCGTGAGTCCGGGCGATTGCTGGCCGGCGCTCTCGATGGCAGCCTCCAATTCGTCCCGGTCGACGATGCCGATGAACTCGGCCGTCTGTTCCCCGTTTGCATACACGAGCGTCGTTGGCGTCTTTCGGACACCGTACTCCTCGGCCGTCTCCAGATCGGTCTGGATGTCGACCTCCCGGAACTCGACATCCGGATACGCATCTTCGATACCCTCGTTTTTCTCTCGCTGCGTTGCGCACGCTCCACAAGTCTCCTGTGTGAACAGGATAACTTCCGTCATAGTAGCTAGTATGGTCTTATGCTTTTAGCACACTTCTATTCACATCCGAAAGCTGTGAGGGTCACAGATTTCGGATTCCAAGGGGCCGGACGTGAGTAACGCCGGAGGTTGGTGGTCGGACCGTCACTCCGAGCGTTCGAGCTTGTTCCGACGCGCCTCGAACTCTTCCTCGGTGAGATCTCCGCGGGCGTATGCCATACGCAGCTCCTCCATTGCGGGATTCCGCGACGACTGCGATGCCGTCACGCGACGGAAGACGAGATATCCGCCACCGAGCAGGAGGAGGAGGAAGACCAGCTGGACGAGCATCCCGACGAGTGGCCACCAGCCGCTGGTCGTCCCGTATCCACCCATCATTCCACCGTATCCCATCATCCCGCCGAATCCCATCCCCATCGTGAGCAAGGGGAGGACGATGATCGCCCCGAGGATGAGGAGGACGATGGTTGTGGTGTCGAGTTGGTTTGATGATGTCATGGTTCAGATCTCGGTCGATGATTCGAGTTCGTCCGCGACGCTGGCGAGAACGCGTTCGAACCGGTCGTGGACCTCGTTCGCGATCGAGTCGAGTGCCTCGTTGTCGGCGATGCCGACGAGCTGTTGTGGGTCGACGGCACTCACCATGACCTCGCCGCCGTCGGTTTCGTAGACAATGACGTTACACGGGAGGAGTGCGCCGAGTTCGATCTCTTCGTTCAGGCCCTCGTGTGCCAGCCCCGGGTTGCACGCACCGAGGATGCAGTACTGTCGAAACTCCTCGCCGAGTTTCTCCTCGAGCGTCGCTTGGACGTCGATGTCACAGAGGACGCCGAATCCTTCGTCTTTGAGCGCCGCAATCGTCGTGTCGACGACGTCGTCGAACTCACCGGTGACTGAAGTCTGTATTGTGTATTCCATGAAGTATCATACCCCGTCTACGGGGTTAACGGTTGGGTGCCGCAACGGCGGCCGTTGGGAATATGATGTATCGGCTGGAACAGCAGCTGCTCCAGTCATCCGGTGCGTTCGAGCTGTTCTCGCCGCCGATCGAATTCGTCATCCGAGAGCTCTCCGCGGGCGTAGCGCTCACGGAGAACCGACAGCGACTGCTCTTCGTTCCCACCGGAGCCTCGATTGAGGAGCGCATAGACAATGTAGAGCGGAACGGCGATGAGGAGCCCCATCCAGAGGAACCCCCAGAGCCCCATCGCTCCACCGAAGAGGCCCCAGCCGCCCCCCATCATGCCGCCGCCGTAGCTCCCACTACCGTGGGCAACAGCCGGTCCAGTCGCCGCAACTAGCAGCGGGACGGCGAGGATCGCGAGTCGCCGAGCAGTGCGTCCGATGTGAGTGGTGAGTTGCGTCATTATCTTGCGTTGGTGAGTTGTGGTGTTCGATTGGAGCGATCGAAACGGCCAGAGCCGTCAGCAGTGGCCCTGCCCGTACATCCCGCCGTTGTAGCCGTCGTCAGCCCCGTCGTGGTATTCCCCGTCAGCCATGTCCTGGGCCATCTCGTCGACGGTCACACCCATGTGCGACTCCATCCACTCGACGCTACCCGGGCCCATGTGTTCGGTCATCTGTGCCTCCATCCAAGTGGCCCATTCATCTGCGGTGGCATTGTCCGTAGGCGCGTCGTCAGCGGTCGTTGCGTTGTCGTGTGCGCTGACTGCCGGTGCGGCGAACGCGAGTCCGACAATCGCGAGCGCCACGAGCAGCCACCGGCCGAGTTTGAAGTTGGTCATTGTCTCTCTCCTCGGTTACTCGTAGGCCTGCTCGGGAGTTATCGACATGGGTGTGAATCCATACAGGAGAACGTTCGAGAACGTCTATAACATCTTCTAACCGTTTTGCTCGAGGGAGACCGTTCATACCTACGGAATTCGAGAGGGAGAGCGCCCGATAGATAGCGACTATTTTCCCGGTTGTTGCTGCCGAAGGTCATCACTCGGATACACACGATAGGTCCGACCCTGTCGTTCCCGATACAGCAGACCTCGCTCCTCGAGTGAACTCACGGTCTGGCTTACTTTACTCTTCGAGAACTCAGATCGATCCCGAAGTTCAATCTGCGTGATTCCGGGGGAGTTCAGGACGGGTTCGAGGACGCGTCGTTCATCATCCGGTAAGAGATCGAGAACGCGTGCTTGGGGGTCCGATTCAGGATTGATAGACGTCGCCGGTGCAGCGTCATCATCCATCGACGTAGCTGTTGCCGCCGATGTCTGTGCAGGATCGACAGGCGCCGTTGTGTCGGCCACTTCTGGATCGGTGAGTTCTCCCCGGACCACGTAATAGACGCCACCGATAACGCCAGCAACCAGCAGGGTTCCAACCACGTACCAGAGGGGGTCTGGGCCGTGCATCGTTCCCATAGATGAACCCATCATTGACCCCATCGATTGCTCGATAGCCCGACGCTGTTGATAGGCCCGCCAACTGAGTACCCCGCCGGCCAGGAGAACGAACCCGAGAAGCACACCGACGACAGTATCTGCTCGACGGCGATTCATATGACAGCCCCGAGTTGCGGGATTTGACTATTCATACCGTCTATTTGAGCGCAGTAGGTGTGACAATTGCGGATTGAAACTGTGATGATGAACCCCATCACAGCGGATGAACCACAGTGCGATCATCAGTGGTCATGATCGTGATCGTGGCTCGATATTTGCGGGCTTTGATTAGTAAATTCCGTTGGTTCTTCTTCGAACGTACGCTTGCATTTCTTTGAGCAAAAATAGTACGTCGTCCCATCGTGGGACGCACTCGGGCCCTCATCGTCGGTTCGCATCCCGCACACCGGATCTCGATACTGACCTGGTGCGCCGAGTCCCCGCCGGTAGACATACAGAAGGAACCCGGAGAGCGCAAAGGCGATAATATTGAGGTAGAACGTGTAGTTGAGCTCGAAGTACGTCTGTTCAGTCGCCGTCTCGCCGCCCGCCAGATCTGGAACGATACCCAGCGCGTCGAACAGCAGCTCCATGAGGAAGCCGGTGAACGCCATCGTGACGAAGAAGACGCCGAGGATGTACAGCATCACCTTCCAGCCGTAGTACTTCCGGTAGACGTTCAGGACGGGCACGGTGATGAGGTCGGCGTAGACGAACGCGATGATCCCGGCGAAGCTGACGCCACCACCCCAGAGCGCGACGGCGAACGGGACGTTGCCCATACTGCCGACGAAACTGAGGACGGCGATGATGACGCCCATGACGGCGTTCTCGGCAGTCACGAGCAGGCCGTCGCCCTGAATGAACAGCGTGTTCCACACCCACTGCGGGACGAAGACGATGACGAACCCAGAAATAAGGAAGCCGGCGACGATGTCTTTCCAGATCATCGACCACTCCTTGCGGTACTGATTCCCGACCTTGTACCAGCCACCCCACGACAGCAACTCGTCACGCCACCCGCCGCTACTCGACGTCTCCTGGCGATAGGTCTCCATACAGCCCTCCGAGCAGAATTTGAGCGTCTCACCGCCGTCGGTCGTGAGCGTGTACTCGTCTTTCCCCTCCATCCCGCAGGTGGGATCTTCCGTGACGCCCGCCTGGCGGTCGCGCTCGTTGAGCTTCTCGCGGACTTCGTTAAACAGGTTTTCGGGAAGCGTGAGGTGGACGATGGCGGCCATGACGGCGATGAGAATCAGGCCGCCGAGCAGTTCCGCGACGAGGAACTCCCAGCCAAGCAGGATGAGAATCATCAGCCCTAGTTCGACGATGAGGTTCGTCGACGCGAACATGAACGCGAGGAAGTTCACCGCGTGCGCCCCCTTCTTGAACAGGCCCTTCCCGATGGCGACGGCGCCGAAACTACAGCCACTGCTTGCTGCTCCGAACACAGTCGCCTTGGTAAGTCCAGTTAGATCGCCCTCACCCAGCACCTGTGCCATCCGCTCCTTCGAGACGTAGACCTGGACGAGACTCGTAATCGTGAGGCCCATGATGATCGCCCACGCCGCCGTCCAGAGAAATCCGACACCGATACGAAGGGATTCAAGAACTCCGTCGATTATCGTCGCCTGCATAGGTGTATCATTGTAGGGATCATCTATTGCGGTTTTGGTTAGAATATACTGCCTATGAGGGTATCAGTACTATGGCATCGTAACCGTCGGCCATAGATGATCTATCGTGAAGAGGGGAAAACATTGCAAACCTCCACAAGCTCCACGGAATCCGACTTCAGATTCAAAAGGGGAATCTGATTAAATCACGCCGACGTATTAGAGGCTAATGGGACCAGTAGAGACCGATGATATCCCAAATGAGGGGAACACCACCTGGAAGAACAGCCTTCGCCGGCCTGCTCGGTTGTCCAGTACGGTAACTGTCACATCCACTTCCTAATTTACGATGGCTGTCGATCTGGCAATCCATGATGCACTCGTTCTCACAGCCGACGAGCGGAACCGCCTGTACGAGCGCGGCACAGTATGCATCACCGATGGCTGTATCGAAGAAGTCCGACCATCACGTGCAGGAGACGGAGAATTAGAAGCATCCACCGTTATCGACGGGAACGGGAAACTGGTGATGCCGGGGTTGGTGAACGCCCACACGCACCTGGAGATGACACCGCTCATCGGTGCGTTTAGCGAACTCGAGCTGACGGAGATGCTCGGGAGTGGGACGGCCTTGTTTAACAGACTAGGGAACGGCGAATTCGAGTACCTCGTCGAGGCAGGCGTCGAGCTCGCAGCGCTCAATTTCCTCCTGGGCGGTGTCACGACCGTGAACTCCATGGACGCACGGCCTGCCGCAGGTGCGGAGACGTTCGGGGAAGCAGGGCTCCGCGGATTTTTCGGCCCGGCGATCTCGGACCTCTTCTGGGACCAACCAGTCGATCAGCAGTTCGCCCGTGCTCGCGAGTTCGTCGAAACGTACCACGACACGTACGACGGCCGAATCAGGGCGACGATCTGCCCGCACGACGACTGGTCGTGTACCCGGCAGCTGTGGGAACGGACCGCATCCCTCGCCGCAGAGTATCCGGACCTGCTCGTCCACACGCACTTGCTCGAACTCGAGGAGAGTAACACGATGGCACGAGCGAACGGTGGCGAGGACTCGGTAGGATTGCTCGACGACGTTGGACTCCTGGACGACCGACTGGTCGCTGCTCACTTCCGCCTCGGCGACGAAGAGGACATCCAGCGAACCGCCGAGGCGGACGCGGCTGTTGCGCACTGCCCGTCCGTCTTCTGTTACTGGAATCCGGACGGGGAGACGCAGTGGACGCCCGTTCCCGAGCTTCGAGCCGCCGGCGTCGACGTCGGAGTAGGGATTGACGACCACTACTGGCACGACTCGTACAGCATGTTCGGTGAAGCGCGGCAAGCTCGGCTGGCGGCAAATCTCAAGCGTTCAGCCGGGCAGTTCGACTCGATGGAACTGATACGAATGCTCACTATCGAGGGCGCACGCGCGCTGGGGATGGGCGACGAGATCGGCAGTATCGAAGCGGGAAAGCGCGCGGATATTATCCTCCTCGACGTCGACAAACCGAAGTTCACGCCACTGACCAACGTTCCCGCACACGTCGTGAACAACGCGGTCCCGGCCGACGTCGAGACAGTGATCGTTGACGGCGACGTCGTCCTCCGGAATGGTGTGCCCGAGACAATGGACTCGGACGACGTGCGACAGCGAGTAAATCAGGCTGTCGAACGCTTCATGGACGAGACAGGCTGGGAGTTAGACATTGGTGGTAGTGAACCGCCGACCAGCATCGAGACTGTACGGGACCTCCCAAAGCGTGGCCCTGCGCGACTCCTGACTCGCCTCGCGATGCAATCCGCGCGTGATCGGTTCTCCTTCTAAGACCCTGCCAGCGTAGGGGTGGTTCCCCCTCAGGAATTTCTGTGGGCGCGAACGAACGCACGTCGCAGGACGGTCAGAAGAACGTACGTCTCGTACTTCTGGGTCTGGCAGTGCTCGCAGGGCTGCATATCCTCGACGATCTCCTCAATAGCGTCGTCGCACTCGTCGGTGAGCGTAGTGAGCGCGTCCGTGATCTGGGGCTGGGCAGCGTCGATCATCTCCTCGACGGCGGCGTCGGCCGAATCTGGTAGTGAGTACGAGAGGACGATCGTGTTCGCGTGGTAGTACTTCGTCGTCCCACCACGCCCCTCCTCGAAGCGAACGACGTCGACGAGGCCCGCATCCCGGAGCTCGTTGATGTGATGGCGGACCGTGTTCTCCGTCCGGTCGATGCCGCGATCGTCGAGGCGTTCGTGGACCTCGGTCGCAGTTAGGGCTTCCTCGGACAGAATGTCGAGGACCATCGCCCGCATCGGCTCGTCGATGGCGTCCGAAATCCGAGTGTCTCGCACCGCGATGTCGTCGAGACGGTGGTCGGTATCGGAATCACTCATACGAGGACTGAGCGCGAGCACGCGGGAAAAGGTAGCGGGGCAGGAGTCGGGTAGGTGTCTGTCGAGGTATCCAGTACAGGATGGACCCGCGATAGCGAAAGCCCTAGACGACCCGTTTGACTGTTCCAACGACTCGTATCCGAATTCAAACATATCATATAAAAAATACTTATTGAGGTACGGGCACTATCTCAAACTGTAATGAGCGACACAACCCAATTCCGCGTCCTCGACTTCGACTGCCCGACCTGCGCGAGTACCGTCGAACGCGCCCTGTCGAACGTCGACGGCGTCCAGCACGTCGAAGTCCACTACGCGACCGGCCGCGTCGAGATCGAGTACGACGACAGCGTCGCTGACCCCGACGCCTTCGCAGAGACCATCGAAAACCAGGGGTACACTCCCCAGCCCGCCTAACACTATGAACAAACAATCGATCACGCAGTACTACCGGAACCACCGGAAGGCCATCGTCACGGCGACAAGCGGCCTGCTGTACGGCGGTGGCTGGAGTCTCGGCTACCTCACGAGTTTCGAGATGGCAAGCGCCGCCATCCTCGTCCTCGCGACGGTCGTGGGTGGCTACGACATCGCCAAGACCGCTTACCACGAGGTCACCAACCGGACGCTCGGCATCAAGACGCTGGTGACGCTGGCCGCCATCGGTGCTATCGTCATCGGGGAGTACTGGGAAGCCGCCGCCGTCGTCTTCCTGTTCAGCCTTGGCAGCTACCTCGAAGGCCGGACGATGCGGAAGACCCGGACGGCACTTCAGGAGCTACTGGAGATGACGCCCGACACGGCGACCGTCCGTCGCGACGGGACACTCCAAAAGGTCTCCGCCCGCGATGTCGAAGAGGGCGAAGTCGTCGTCGTAAAGCCGGGCGGGAAGATCCCGGTCGACGGAACCGTCGTCGACGGCGAGAGCGCAGTCAACCAGGCGCCGGTCACCGGCGAGAGCGCGCCCGTCCACAAGGCCGACAGCGACGAGGTGTACGCCGGGACGGTCAACCAGGAGGGCGCGCTAGAAATCCGGACGACGGGAGCGGGATCGGATACGACTCTCGAACGGATCATCCGTCGCGTCGAGGAGGCCCAGGAGGCTCAGTCGCCCACGGAGAGTCTCATCGACCGGTTCGCGAAGTACTACACGCCGGCCGTCATTGCCCTGGCTATCGGCGCGTACGCGGTCACGCAGAACGCGATCCTGTCGCTGACGCTGCTGGTCATCGGCTGTCCGGGCGCGCTGGTCATCGGGCCACCGGTCAGCATCGTCTCGGCCATCGGTAACGCCGCCCGGTCGGGCGTGCTGATGAAGGGCGGCGAACACCTCGAACGCGCCGGCAAGATCGATCTCGTCGCCTTCGACAAGACGGGGACGCTCACGAAGGGCGAGACCACCGTCTCCGGTATCGAGGGGTTCGGCGTCGCCGCCGCCGACGTCCTCTCGCTCGCAGCGACCGCCGAGAAGAAGAGCGAACACCACCTCGCGGACGCCATCGTCGACATGGCCCGCGAACGCCAGACGGCTGCGACGGACGGTGGAGCGACGGTCGCCCAAGCGGACGATACGGACGTGGGGCGCAGGTCGGTCCCCGATCCCGACGACTTCGACGTGGTCGCCGGCAAGGGCGTCATCGCCCATGCCGATGGCCAGGAAGTCGTCGTCGGCAACCGCGCGCTGCTGGACGACCGCGACGTCGATGTCCCCGATCGGGTCGCCGACTACGTCCGCGAGCGTGAGGGGCGCGGCGAGACAGTCGTCCACGTCGTTCGGGACGGGGACATCATCGGCGCGATTGCGATGCGGGACGAGCTCCGGGAGGCCGCTCCTGGGGTCGTCGCGGCGCTCCAAGACGCTGGCATCGAGACGGTGATGCTCACCGGCGACAACGAGCGGACGGCCGCTGCCGTTGCCGAGGAGGTCGGTATCGACGAGTACCGTGCCGAACTCCTCCCCGAGGACAAGCAGTCCGTCATCGAGGGCTACCAGGCCGACGGCCACGTCGTCGCGATGGTCGGCGACGGCATCAACGACGCGCCATCGCTGGCCACTGCCGATGTCGGCATCGCGATGGGTGCTGCGGGAACGGACACCGCTATCGAAACGGCTGACATGGCGTTGATGGCCGACGACCTCGAACGCATCCCGTACGCGGTCAAACTCAGCAAGGCGACGCGCTGGAACGTCCTCGAGAACGTCGGGCTCGCGGTGCTGACCGTGACCGTCCTCCTCGCGGGCGTGCTCACCAGCTACGTCACCCTCGCGTCGGGAATGCTGGTCCACGAGGCCAGCGTCCTCCTCGTCATCCTCAACGGGATGCGACTGCTCCGCTACTGACCACGAGACACGATCACAACCACAACTCATGACATCGAATTCGACTGCGACTGACACGACCCAGACGAGAACCAATTGGCAGGTCGACTACGACGCCGACCCGATCGAAATCCGCGACCCCGTCGCGGAGGCCCTCGGCGTCCTCGAACCGGGCGAGCCGTTCGTCGTCACCTACCGGGACGCGGTGAAAGAAGCCGGACACTCCTGTCCGACAGCCTCGGGTGCCTATCGGATCGTCCAGCTCGGGCTCGACGCCCTGTATCCCGACGACTATCCAGTCCGGAGCGAAATCGAGGTCCAGACGGCCGGCCCGCAGGACGATGCCGCGTACGGCGTGATGAGCCGCATCATCTCGTACGTGACTGGCGCGACCGGCGATGACGGATTCAGCGGGCTCGCCGGCGGCTATGGCGGCCGCCGCGACCTCCTGCGCTTCGACGCGTTCGACCCGGACACGGCGGACCCGACGTTCCGGTTCCGGCGAACCGACACGGACGAGACCGTCGAAGTGACCTACCACGTCAGCGACGTTCCTGACGGTGGACCCGCAATCGGGAACCTCCAAGGGATTCTCGACGAATCGGCAACTGACCAGCAACGAGAGGCTTTCGCTGACGCCTGGCACCGCCGGGTACAGGTCGTCCTCAGCGACGACTCGCTGTTCACCGTCGACGCGGTGTGAACGCGACGGTCTACCCCTCTCACTCGAAATAAGTTACTGCGGTACACTATCGATCTCCTCAAGGGCCTCAGTAGCGACATCACCTAACTCACCAGCCTCGATATGCGAGTACCGCTCACGAACCATCTCCTCAGAATTATCGAGATATCGGGCCGCCACAGTATATCCGAATGCCCGGACCAGAACCTCGCCCATGCCACGACGGCCACCGTGCGGAGCAAGATAATCGTGTTTCGGATGGTCGATGTCGATCTCCGCGGCCTCCGAGAGTCGTTGGAGAATCGACCGTGCGCCGTCCGTCGTGATCGACGGCGGCCGAATGTCCACATCGAGCGCCAGCAGCAGGTCGCGAGCGTACTCCGCACGGCGTTCAATGATTGCTTCTGGGCGTTCCCCTCGTTCGGCGAGGTTTTCCCGGACGAGCCCTGCGAGCGTCCGTTGGTCGAACGTCGGAAACACCGGCCAGCGCTCCGTTGGTGGGTCCATCAACTGGCGATAGCTTCGCAACGGCGAGATCACCGGATCGGGAAGGCTCGCGGCATCCCATTGCTGTTTCTTCCGGTAGACGTCCATACTCCCGTCGTCGACGGAGAGGTCCTCCCAGCGGACGCCGCGCCGGCGCGGGTCGTTCGGATCGCGGAGGAGTTCGCCAACGCGGACGGCGGTGTACGCGAGGACAAACACCAGCGCCCGGTCACGAGCCGCCTTCAACGCCGCGTAGCGTGCTCGCTGCTTGTCGAGGGGATCAGTATCCTCCGGGAGTGTCGTGTACGCCTCGACGGCGTCGCGGGCCCGTTCGTCGACGTGACGGGTGAGGGCGTGGCGCTGTTCGGACGTCCAGGCCTGCTGGTCGCCGGGCTTGCGACCGTCGTCCTCCGGCAGCGGCGCCATCGCACTCGCTCGCTGCGCGTAGTGGGCCTCAAGATATCCCTCGTTGACGCACCAGCCACACCACGCAGAGATATAGCGGTAATAGGTTTGTACTGTGTTCTGCTTGAGTCCCCGATCTCCACCGAGATGTCGGGCGTACTCCCGGAACACGCGTTCGTCGAGATCGTCGAAGGTCGGCTCGCGGCCGACGTCGTCGGCGATCCCGGTCCAGTCGTCGGCGCCGCGGTCGCCGGCGGCCCACTCGGCGAACCGTTCGAGCTCGCGTGCAGCGTTACGTCGATAGTTCCCACCGCCGCCGCCCCGGCCTTTCCCCTTGTCTTGGAGGTAGCGCTCGAAGCTGTCGTCGAGCGGCGTCGAAAGCGCTCGGTCAGGCATTCACCGGCCCTCCACCGTCCTGCAGCCCCGGTCTCGGGTCCTCTACCCTGGGGGAAGCGTCGTCGTGAGGCGGTTGCAGCATTCGTGCTTCACCGACGGCGCCGGGGTACTTCAAAGTGGTCGTGATTACGGGCATAATCACGACCACTTGTTGTATTTGAGCAATCGGGAGAATTCGGGGGTCTAGAGTCTCTTAGCGCCGGAACTCCGCATTACAGTAGAATGTATATCGTATATCGCTATACAAAATCTCGGGCCTTGGAAGTTCACAGTTTCGGAGGATAGGCTAGTTTCAGATCGAATTAGCATCTATTCGTGGCGTATCTCACCGGCCAATCACCAATTCAAATCCCTGATGGCCGTATCTACCGGACGAACGTGGGTAATTGCGTGGATTTTGGGGCTCCTGAATAAGGTTGCCACTCCCAGACGGAGGAGTCACTAAGAGATCAGCCGGTTAGTCATGTGGAATCAACGACGAGGCAATGAGCTCAACACACTCACCCGCAGTCAACACGGGTGCATAGTCCATCTCACCGTCGACATCCGCTTTCAGCAGGAAGTCGGTGAGCCGCCAAATATTGTACAGGAGTACCGCGAACACGAAGTAGAACAGGCGAACGCGGTAGTCTTTCGAGGAGGTCTTGGCGAGAAAGTCACCTTTGATCGATTTGTACTCACTCTCGATCTGCCACCGGCGGCTGTAGCGCTGACAGAACGACTCGGCTTCCTCCGGACCGACTCGGAGATTCGTCGCGAAGACGGCCGTCCCCTCACCACTCGTCGACGGTACGTACAGGAGCCGCATTGGATGCGATCCAGATTCCACATGGACAGAAGCTGACTCAACGGCCACCTCTTGGTCGTCTTCCTCCATTTGTTCGAGTACATCCCGTTCAGAGCTGGAGACTCGCTTCGGAATGAGGTAGTTCACATCGAGGTTTGAGAGCGTCTGAAACACGCGTATCGAATCGAACTCCCGATCACACAGCACTGTCTCAATCGGAACGTGTTCTTTCGCTTGTCGAACCAGTCGCCGCACAGTGCGATGAATCTGATTCGACGAGTTCTCATCCCACTCAGAGCTCTCTCGGACCGGTTCTACGGCGAGAACGAGCGGAATGTTCTGCCCGATGATCGAGAGGGTTGCGAATTTGAACGCTCGACCGTCTCTATCCTTCGTCCCGCTGACCATCGGCATTCCTTCGACCTCTCCGTAGTAGGGAATAGTTGTGATATCGATCGCGGCCGTGACTGGACGCCGGAACGATGCTTCAGAGGCGATCACGGAGAGTAAGCGATCCGTCGTCTCGTTAAATCCGCTCACGAGGCCTTCAGGATCGAACTGTTTGACAGCGCGGAGGTGGGTGTCGCCGTGGGGTCCATACTCTTCACCACGACGGTACTGAAAGCGAGTCGCTCCTTGCGCGGTTCCGCACCGAACCATCCCCATGAACGTCTGTAACTCGAAAAATTGCGTGTCTTCGTAGGTAGTGTTTGACGCCCGATCAGAGTCGAAATGACCGAAGGCGTGATCACGCGCGAGGCGCGTTGTCTGGACGATTGCGTTCTGTGAGAATGATTCGTCTTCGACTGAGTCTATGTTTTCTTCAGTACCTTCGACGATCTCTTTCTTGGGGCGAACCTCAGACGCTGAGATATCGCGATCGTGAACTTCTTTGATAACAAAGTGGGCAGCAGCGTGGACATATTCGTGGGTCTCGTCGTCGAATCTATTTCGCCACGCTCGTGAGAAGGCCGATTCGTCAGGTACTCGGGTGAAGCCGAGAATAGTGGCGACTTCCGGTTGCCGGGTGAGTCGTCGAGAAAACTCGGCGTACGAATCTCCGGTGATCTCCATGAAAACGAACGAGAGGACCATTGCTCGAAAGGAGAGTGGCGCAGGATGCCACGCTGGATACTCGTCTTTGATCGCGTCTATCGAGTGATCAAGGTTCTCGAACGCAGTGACGAGATCGGTTTCTTTGAACTCGTTACGGATGGTGATCCCTAGCTGGTACGCTTCGCACAGAGTGCATTCAAAATTTTTCACTAGAAGGTGAATCGTCAGGGGTGCTCATACAATATACTGAGGAAGGTTACAAAATCAACTCTTTGAGTGGAAACGTTGAGTAGAACACGAATTAACAGCTAGATTGAAATTCTATCCAAGTGATATATGCTGGCTTGATTGTGGTCAATACCTCACAGTGTTACCGGAGAAGAGCACCCGCGTAAAGCACAAAGAGAGCCAGAACAACGGAATTGGCTCTGTTGAAATCCTCTTAGATTTATATGTTTGTCCTGTGATTTCACGAAATGAAGGCTCTCCCGAAGTCGCAGATTCTCCGATCTACTGCGAAAGCTATCCATCTGGCCCGACGAGCAGTCTTTCGATACTCCTCGAAGCTCTCCAAACACCACTATACACTCCCGCAACACGTTGGTCTGTTGTGTCTCAAAGTTCGGAAGAACACGACATACCGTGGCCTGCTTGACGATTTCACTGGAGGTGAAATTTAAGTAATATAAATTCAACAGAGTGAGTCATTTTTGATGATAGTTCAAATTTAGCTGTGGTTGCTGGCTGGACACAATCGATAATTATCACTCCAAGTAAGACAGGCGCAGTAAATTATAAATTTAGCCTTATCTAATTATTTCACAATGCTGAGTGCGATCATGGAAGACTATCTCAAAGCGATCTATTATCTCCAGAACGAAGCGGACGACCGGGTACGAACCTCGGTACTCGCTGAGTATATGGATGTAGAGCAACCGACGGTTACCAGTATGATGAAAAAGTTATCAGAGCGTGATTTCGTGCTGTACGAACCCTACAGGGGAGTTGAGCTCACTGATACTGGAGTTCCTATTGCTCTCGAAATCATTCTCCATCACCGACTGTTAGAACGATATCTGACGGACCACCTCGAGTATGATTGGGCAGAGGTACACGACGAAGCAGATCGTCTCGAACACCACATCAGCAGTAAGTTTGCCGACCGGATTGCAGAGCAGCTAGGACAACCAGCGGTTGATCCGCATGGCGACCCAATTCCCACCGCGAATCTGGATGTCTCGGGAGCAAAGGATGGTGAACGTCTTGCTGATCATCAAGTGGGTGACAGCGTTCAGATCGTACGGGTTCCGGACACAGATCCAGATCTCCTCCGGTACCTGTCCAAACACGGGATTCTCCCCGGAACTGTCGTAGATGTTGTTGAGATTGCGCCATTTGGAATGGTCACACTTGACCCTGATAGCGGAGATGGTCCGGTTGCGCTACCCGAAGAAGTCGCATGTTCCATATCCACCCAATCTCTCACACAGAGTTCTCACTGAGAAGCTCGGAAGTCCGCTAGTCTATTTTTAGATTAGACCTACTCGAAGTTTAGATGGGTCTAATTTATATATTGGGCCCATCCACTATCACATATGGGTATCCGAAGAGTCAACCCGTCGAGGAGATCATGCCCTCGATAAATTACGAGAGTGCGGCAGATGTCACCAAACGACTCGAACAGCGTTTGGTTGAATCACTCACTGGTGAAACGAGCGTCAGTCGTCGCACGGTACTCGGCAGTCTTGGTGTCGCGGGAAGTGCCGCCGTTGGACTCGGGAGTTCACGTGCAAGTGCGTCACCCGGCCACGAGGGCGATGATACACACGGTAACTTCGGTTCGGTGGGCGAATACCAAGATTTGGATTTCGATCCGCACGAGTTCCTCACCGCGTTCAATACCGGAGACAGCGGGCAGGATAACGTTCCGCAGCAAGTCTACGAGGAGGATGGTCGAACCGTACGGGAGTTCGAATTCAACGCCGTCGACACAACGATCACCATCGCTCCGGGCGTCGAGTTCCAAGCGTGGGCATTCAACGGTCAGGTGCCGGGCCCCACGATCCGTGCCGTTGAGGGCGACCTAATTCGCGTTAAATTCACGAACCTAGGACGGCACGCTCACACGATCCATCCGCATCTGAAGAACCTTAACCCGCGAATGGACGGAATCCCCCAAAACGGGCCTGGTGTCCTCGAAACGGGAGAATCATTCACCTACGAATGGATTGCCCAACCCGCCGGTACGCACTTCTATCATTGCCACTCGCTCCCGCTGAAAGAACACATCCACCGCGGACTCTACGGCACGATCATCGTCGATCCGGACCCCGAACGCGTCAGGGAGAATCCACGCGACTACGTCAATTACCCCGGCCCGATTACCGACGACATGCGGACGCGGTTCGTCGAAGAGGCGAAGAGCCGGAACCACGAGTACGCCGAAAACGACGCCGTCAACGAGATGGTCATGGTGATGAACTCGTTCGACACTAACTTCGACGGCGGGAACGAGGTCTACGCGGCGAACACACGGGCGTTCGCATACGGGGTCGGTAGTACCGACGGCACCGGCAACTGGACGGCGGGCGAGACGAAGCGTCCCATCCAGATCGACAAGAACGAACGGCAACGCGTGTATCTCTCCAATGCGACTGAGTTCGACCTCATCAACTCGTTCCACACGCACTCGCAGTTCTTCGATTACTATGACCACGGGACTACGCTGACACCGACGCGCAAGACCGTAGACACGATCATGCAGACGCAGGCGCAACGCGGTATCATCGAGCTCGACTACTCGGATCACGAACCCGGGCTGTACATGTTCCACGCCCACCAATCCGAGTTCGCCGAACTCGGCTGGATGAGCTTCTTTGAGGTGGTCTAACATGGCGGATGAGACACAAAAACCGACGCCAGACGGTGGTGTATCTACTGAAAACGAGGTCACACAGCCCCTCGGACTACCGAGATGGGTCAGCGCGATACTCCCGATCGTGTTGCTCGTGCTCGTCTTGGGTGTGTTCGCGTTCACGTCACCACTCGCGAGTATTCAGAGCCAGAGTGGTGAACCGCTTCCCGACGTGACGATCACGCACACGACGCTTCCGAGCGACGAAACGGTCGTGTTACACGTAACGAACAACGGGCCCGATTCCGTGACGATAGCACAGGTCCTCGTCGATGAGGCCTACTGGAATTTTCAGGTCGAAGGAGCTGGTGGCGACCAAACGCTCGCTCCGATGGAAAGCGCACAGATCGTGATCCCGTATCACTGGAATCCGGGATGGGATCTCAACGTCGCCCTCGTACTCTCTGACGGGGCGACATTCGAGAATACGATCGTCGCTCCGAGTCAGGCACCCGGATTCAGCCTCAGTCTGCTCTGGACGCTTGCAGTCATCGGGCTGTTCGTCGGTGTGATCCCAGTCGCATTAGGGATGCTGTGGTTCCCCTACATCAAGACGATGAGCGATCGGTGGCTGCACGCCGTGCTCTTGTTCGCGGCCGGCGTCCTCGGTTTCTTGGCGTTCGACGCCGGGTTCGAGGCGTTCGAACTCGCTCAACGAGTTCCGGGCGCGTACGAGGGCAACCTTTTGATCGTCTTCGGGATCCTCGGCGCGCTCACTCTCGTTCAGGCAATCAGCGCGTGGCGCAAGGGCCGTGTTGCCGCCGGTGACAGTCGGGCGAGTAGCGGTCTCTGGATCGCATATCTGGTTGCGATCGGAATCGGCCTACACAACCTCGCGGAAGGGCTGGCGATCGGGAGTTCGTTCGCACTCGGGCGTGTGTCGCTCGGCGCGTTCCTCGTGATCGGGTTCATGCTCCACAACGTGACGGAAGGCCCGGCCGTCGTTGCACCGGTCGCCCGCGGAGAGCGTCCGTCGTTCAAGCACTTCGCTGCGCTCGGCGTCATCGCCGGTGCCCCCGTCATCCTCGGCGGGTGGATCGGTAGTCTCGCGTACTCGCCGACGATCGGAGCCTTCTTCCTCGCGATCGGGGTTGGCGCAATTTTACAGGTCAACTGGGAGATCGCGGGAATGGTTCGGGATGCAGGCGGTCGCGTGGCCAGCGCCACGAACCTGCTTGCGTTCCTGCTCGGCCTCGGAGTGATGTACGTGACCGACCTCTTCGTGGCGCTCTGAGAGGTACTATCCATCTCTGTTCCAATGGCACTCAAATTCTACAATCGACGGACGGTATTGCGACTCAGTACTGCCGCCTTGGCGACGCTCAGCACCGCCGGATGTTTGAACGGACAGTCACCGTCGACCCTGACCGTCACGATGCCCGACGATCACACGTTCGAGCCGAAGACTGCGACGATCGAAACCGGAGGGACAGTGACGTGGACGAACGAGAGCGACATCCAGCACACGGTCACAGCGTATGAAGACGAAATTCCTGCCGAGGCCGTGTACTTCGCAAGTGGTGGCTTCGAGTCAGAGCGTGCTGCGAGAAACCGGGTTACTGAGGGACTCATCGCCCCGGGAGAGAACTACGAGCACACGTTCGATCAACCCGGAACGTACGGGTACTGTTGTATTCCGCATGAAAGTTCTGGAATGGTCGGGACAGTCCTAGTGAGATGATCTGACAGGAGTATTAATAACTCAACTCACAATACTTATTAATATTTAACATAATATGGGCCAGATATCGCAGTAGAGTTAATAAATCTGTAGCGGCAAGCGGTGAGTAATGACCTCACCTGACGACGATTCCCACGACAAACGTGGCGAACCACCGAACCGAACCCACACGCACGAAGAGGGATCTCAGCATCGTCACGAGTCCGCTCAGTATGCAAAGGGTGTCGATGACACCCCCCCACCACACGGACAAGGGGATGTTGCACAGTTCTCGGTTCCGGAGATGGACTGTCCCTCGTGTGCAGGGAAAGTTGAGAACAGCGTCGAAAAACTGGACGGTATCAACAGCATCGACCCGCAAGTGACGACGGGAACGTTGACAGTCTCATACGACAGCGAGCAAACCAGCGCTACCGAGATAGCTGATCGGGTCGAAAAGGCGGGATACACCATCGAAGACGTCGACGAGATAACGACGAAATTTACGGTTCCCGAGATGGACTGCCCCTCGTGTGCGGGGAAGATCGAAAAGTCACTCGACAAAGCTGGAGTTACAGCGTATAAAACCCGGCCAACGAACGGAACCGTCGTTGTCACGTACGATTCTTCGGAGGCCGGAGAAGCCGAGATAATCAGTGCTATCGAACGTGCTGGATACGAGGTTACAGACAGTTCGAGCGACGAGTCCGAAGGTCAGAACGCGACCGAGGAACGCGAGAGCATCTGGGTGAGTCCGCGGGCACTCAAGACGTGGATCAGCGGTGGGTTCGTTGCTCTCGGTTTGCTCCTTGAATTCTTCCTCACTGGGCAGAACGGACAGATTGCGAGCCTTCTCGGCACAGAGCTGTTCGTTGCCGACGGACTGTTCCTTGTCGCCGTCGCCTTCGGGGGTCAAGAGATCCTTCGCAACGGCTACTACTCGGCGCGGAATCTGAACCTCGATATCGACTTTTTGATGTCGGTGGCTATCCTCGGGGCGCTGGTCGCGAGCCTCGCCTTCGGTGAAGCGCTTTACTTCGAGGCCGCCACCCTCGCGTTCCTGTTTAGCATCGCCGAGCTGCTGGAGCGGTACTCGATGGATCGCGCCCGGAACTCGCTCCGGGAGTTGATGGACCTCTCGCCGGACGAAGCGACCGTCAAGCGAGACAGTAGTACGGAGACGGTTCCAGTCGACGAGGTCGCTGTCGGTGACGTCGTCGTCGTGAAACCGGGCGAGAAGATCCCACTCGACGGGACCGTCGTCGACGGTGAAAGCGCAGTCAATCAGGCGCCCATCACGGGCGAAAGCGTGCCCGTCGACAAGGCGATGGGAGACGAGGTGTACGCCGGTACGATCAACGAAGAGGGGTATCTCGAGGTGGAGGTTACCTCCGAGGCCGGCGATAACACGCTCTCGCGTATCGTGGAGATGGTCGAAGACGCTCAGTCAAACAAGACCGAGCGTGAGCAGTTCGTCGAGCGCTTCTCGGCGTACTACACACCGGTCGTCGTCGCCTTCGCGGTCTTGACGACAGTGGGGAGCCCGTACGTCCTCGGAACCACGTGGCCGACGGCCGTCGTCTACGGGCTGACACTCCTCGTACTCGCCTGCCCGTGTGCGTTCGTCATCTCGACGCCCGTCTCCGTGGTGTCGGGGATCACGAGCGCTGCTAAGAACGGGGTCCTGATCAAGGGCGGCAACCACCTCGAAGCGATGGGGAGCGTCGACGTCGTCGCGTTCGACAAGACCGGGACGCTCACGAAAGGGGAGCTCACCGTCACCGACGTCGTTCCACTGAACGAAAATTCCGAAGAAGATGTCCTCCGGTGTGCGCGTGGGCTCGAACAGCGGAGCGAACATCCCATCGGCGAGGCAATCGTCGCTGAAGCCGGCAGCGCAGGGGTCGCCGAGCGCGAAATCGATGACTTCGAGAGCATCACTGGGAAGGGTGTTCGTGCCGATCTCGATGGGACCCCCCATTTCGCAGGCAAACCGGGGCTGTTTGAGGAGTTAGGTTTCGACCTCTCGCACGTCCACGCGACGACCGACGGTGGCGTCGTGACACAGACAGCCCGTCAGATGTGCGACCGGAATAACTGTCTTGACCTCCTCGAAGAGACCGTCCCTCAACTCCAGGCAGAAGGGAAGACCGTTGTGCTCGTCGGAACCGAAGACGAACTTGAAGGTATCGTCGCCGTGGCCGACGAGATCCGTCCCGAAGCAGCGCGAACGATCGCTCGACTCAGAGATCTCGGCGTCTCACGGACGGTCATGCTGACCGGCGACAACGAGCGAACTGCTCGCGCGATCGCCGACCAAGTCGGAGTCGACGAGTACCGGGCAGAACTGCTTCCCGACGAGAAAGTGGCTGCCGTCGAGGAGCTCATCGAGGAACACGAGGGCGTCGCGATGGTCGGTGATGGGATCAACGACGCCCCGGCGCTCGCGACGGCAACGGTGGGTATTGCGATGGGCGCGGCCGGGACGGACACCGCGTTGGAGACGGCCGACATCGCGCTGATGGGTGACGACCTCGCAAAGCTCCCGTATCTCTACGAGCTCGCGAACGACGCAAACGGCGTCATCCGGCAGAATATCTGGGCCAGCCTCGGTGTCAAAGCCGGACTTGCTCTCGCGGTTCCGTTCGGGTACGTCCCCATCTGGCTCGCCGTCCTCGCCGGCGACGCGGGGATGACGATGGCCGTGACCGGGAACGCAATGCGACTCTCTCGCGTCGAACCGGAGACAGAGAACAACTGACGCTTGAGAGTCGTAATACCGGACATTACGAATTTATCAGATCAAAACGTATGAGTCAACACGGGCATGCTCACGAAGAGACGGAAGAATATGAACTAACAACCGAAACAGACAGCAGTACGCGCCGACTTGCCCTCGTAGCGGTCGTCAATTTCCTTGGCTTCCTTGCCGAATTGGCTGGTGGACTCCTCTTCGGTTCGGTCGCTCTCATCAGCGATGCGCTCCACATGCTATTCGACATGCTTGCGTACGCAATGGCGTTCGGCGCGAGCTACACCGCGGAACGATTCGAAGGCGGTGCTGAGTGGTCGTACGGACTCCATCGACTGGAGCCGGTTGCTGCGTTTCTCAACGGGATACTGCTCGTTCCGATGGTCGGGTACATCCTGTGGGAATCGTATCAACGGTTCCTGGACCCGGTTGAGATCGATCCGACAATGACGCTGATCATCGCCGGCGGCGGCTTGCTTGTCAACTTGGGATCGGTCTATATCGTACAAGGGGGCGAGATGAGCCTCAACGAGCGCGGCGCATTCTATCACCTTCTCGGCGATGCCGGTGGATCAGTCGCGGTGATCATTTCGACACTCGCCGTCGTCACGTTCGATTTACCTGTCGCCGACCCGGTGGCTGCCATCCTCATCGGCGTGTTAGTGCTCGTTTCGGCAGGAAAGGTACTCCGCGGAAGCACCTCAATCCTCTTAGAACGGAGCCCTATCTCACCGGATAAACTTCGAAATGAACTGACAGCTGTCGATGGCGTTGAAGACGTCGACGACATACACGTCTGGCAAGTATGTAGTCAGTTGACCGTAGCGACAGTGCGTCTTCAGTATGAGCCCACATCACTAGACCAACATCAGGCGATCCGCTCTCGCGTCCATCAGCTTCTTTCCGACCATGGAATCGATCACGCAACCGTCGAACTAGTGGGTGAGATGGAGAGGGACCCGGAGACTGCCGACAACACGAGTCACAACCACTGATTTTCAAATGACAGAAATAACGACACGGATTCAGTCTGTCGGGAGTGCAGTTGGGCTCACGTACGGCTCAACGGTTATTGGGTCGGTAATTGTCACCATCGGTGCCGCACTGCTGGGCGCATTCGGGGTCGATGTAACCGCTCGTCCATCGTTGCGCCTCGTAATGAGCACGATCTTGTTACAGGGGGTGACATTCGGAGGGCTCTCAATCCTCTATCTCAGATTCCGAGATCTCGACTTCGAATTCGTTTCGCTTTCGATTCCGGACAGGCGAGATGTTGCTGTAACCATCGGGGGGGTAGGTACACTCCTCGGATTACTCATTGTCGCATCACGCGTTATCTCCTCGCTCGGACTGGAATCAGCAGAAAACCAAGTAGTAACAGTTGGTCAGCAAAATCCGACAGCTTTTCTAATTCTCATTCCTCTATCGTTTCTGCTAGTCGGTCCGGGCGAAGAGCTGTTATACCGAGGACTGGTTCAGGGGACACTCCGAGAAACGCTACATCCAACCCGTGCAATCGTTCTTGCGAGCGCCCTCTTCGCATCGATCCATCTCTTCTCGTTGAGTGGAGAAGGGAAGCTCGTGTACGTCGGTATCGCATTCGTTCTAGCTCTGGTACTCGGTGCGACCTACGAGTACACCGATAACCTCGTTGTTCCGGCTCTGATTCACGGTGCGTACAATGCGATTCAATTCACGAGCGCGTATCTGACGGCAACAGGTGGAATGTAACTGTTTGCTATCTGTGGGTCTCAGATCTCAGTTCTTTCGACAGCAAACCCTTAGTTTGCTTGTGAAGCCCGTCCGACTGTTGCCGAACATATTCGCTTGCCTTCTCAAAAACAGGGATTCTGCAGTCCTCGTTTGTCGCGACAGCCCAATGTGTCGAATGAACCATGACGACACCTTTCGGTGCCCCCGGAACCGGACTGTCCCGGCGAGAATTTCTTGCTGCGACCGGCGTGACGGGCGTATCGGCGTTGGCGGGTTGTTCGTCGAAGACGATTAACGCGCCGACGGCGGCCACGAACACTCCGAACGAGGCACAGACATCTCCGTCAGATCTCCCCTACACCAGCCCTCCGACAGTCGTCAACGTCGACGAACAGGGCGGGTCAGTGACGATGGGGACGCAGCCGGCGCGACACGCCGTCCACCCGCTCGATTCGATGGGCGGGCCGGTCGAGTTCCCCCGCGTCTGGGCGTGGCAGGCCGACGACCACGATCCGAGCGTCCCGGGTCCGATCCTCCGGACGACCGAGGGGAACGACATGGAGGTGACGCTCGACAACACGAACGGGCGCCGGCCGCACACGATCCACTTCCACGGCGTCACCAAGTCGTGGAAGAACGACGGCGTCCCGACGTCGACCGGGATCAAAGTCCCCGCGGGCGAGAAGCACACCTACGAGATCCCGGCGAACGTTCCGGGGACGCACCTGTATCACTGTCACCTCCAGACCCACCGCCACATCGATATGGGGATGTACGGGATCTTCCGGGTCGATCCCGAGGGCTACGAGCCGGCGGACCGGGAGTACTTCATGACGATCAAAGACTGGGACTCGCGGATCCCGAAGAAGTGGGGCGGCGAGGGGAACTTCACGTACGACACGACCTCGCGGACGCCGGACGTCTTCACCGTCAACGGGAAGAGCGCGCCCCGGACGCTCCACCCCGAACAGGGGTCGCCGATCATCGTCGATCAAGGCGATTTGGTCCGCGTACACCTCGTCAACGGTGGGTACATGTCGCACCCGATGCATATCCACAACCATCGCTTCCAGCGCGTCGAAAAGGACGGCGGGGTCGTTCCGGAAGCCGCCAGACACGACATCGACGTCACGAACATCGCCCCCGCGGAACGGCACACGATCGAGTTCACGGCCGACGCGGACCCCGGGATCTACCTCATGCACTGCCACAAGGTCAACCACGTGATGAACGGGTCGTTCTACCCCGGCGGCATGCTTACCGGCGTGGTGTACCGCTCCGTCATGGACTCGGACATCTTCAGTCAGCTCATGGAGTACGCCGGCTACGAACCGAACTGACGCGATCTGACACGGACTTCTGAACCGTCCCGAAGAACTCTACAGGACGGTTCCACGCATATACAGACTCTGAGGGCAGTCACGAGGTCCGTCTCGGGGGGAACGAGAGAGACAGATAATTGTGTGTGAGTCACTAACCCCTCGCAATGACCCAGAAAGGCGGAAAAGGGGGCGCTGGTGCTGACAGACCGAAACCTCGACGAAGGTCGCTCCGCCTACTCGTCTTGGTTGCTGTCGGGATCAGTCTCCTTTCTCTGATCCCGACAGTTTCGGCCCACGGTGGCGCTGAATCGTCGGGACTCTCACAATCGCACGGGTTGGCGATCGCTGGTATCGGTGCTCTCGTAGTCGGTACGCTCATCCTCCTCAAGCGAAGGGGGCGGGTCTCGCCGAGAACCGCTCTATACGGAATTGCGGTCGGCATCGGTGTTGCTATCGCCGGCGCGATCATCTTCGAAGGCCTGGCCCCGGATCCGACGTATCAGGCGGACTCGATGCCGTTCCCGCGGTCGTGGTATCAGCCGCTCGCGATCGGAACCGGCCTGCTAGTCGTGGTCGCGAGTTTCGTCACCGGACTCGTGCGATGGACGACACGTCCCCGGTACATGGCTCTCGGCATGCTGCTCGGTGGCTGGATACTGTACCCGTATCTACTGCCCGGATTCAGCGGCTACACCAACCCGATCGGGTACGGGATCGTCCTCGCGACACCACTACTCGTCGGCTACATTCTCTGGAACGACGTTGGCACGGCACTGTCGACGATCCTTCGGGATCCGGTGGCGCGTCGGTTCGGATTCAGCGTCGGAGCCATGGTGAGCCTCTTCTTTATGGCGACGACGGGATACCTATCCTTCTTTAGTGAGGAGGGCGCTCCGCAAGAGACGACCGTGGCGGTTCTGAACGTACTGTATCAGATCGTGCGATGGCCCACCCTCGAGGTTCTGCTCCCCGACGTTCCGTTTTTCATCGCGATCTCTCCCGGTGTGGTCATCGTGATTGGACTCCTCGGCGTCCTCGTGGGGTTGAACGCGGCCGCCGTCGCTCACTCGTGGCGTCTCGATCAGCAGGCGGGAGCAACACAGAGCACAGCCGGGACGGCGACAGTCGTCGGTGCGTGTACGTGTGGGTGTTGTGGTCCCCTCGTCTCCCAAGTCGCTGTCATCGCGGCCGGCCCGACGATCGCGGCACCAATATACTGGATCTTCGTCGATTCAGCGTCGCCGCTCAGTTCAATATTCCTGTTAGGGAGCATCGCACTGTTCACCGGAACGCTCGTGTATTCGATCGACTCCCCGACACCCGTCCGGCAGGACGCGTCTGAGCTCAGTGCGGGAGTCACCGAGTAAACATCCCGGCCACGTCGATCCACGGCTGCTGATCGTTCATCGAGACTTGTTGAACACGAAGCGCGGACCCCCAGACGTAGTAACCCGAATTAGAACGCTTCAGACGGACTGACACTGTGACTTTGGGGGCGGTACCGGACAGAACCGCTACGGACTAACGCGGAATTCGCCATGTTTCATCCCGAGGAAGTACGCGACCACCGAGAACGCGATCATCGAGGGAAGAACCATCATAAAGACGGTCGAGGGTGTCATCACAGCGGTTAGCGCGACCGTTGCGACGGCGACGATCACGGCGAGTGGAACTACCGAACGCAGGAAATCGAATTCCATGGGGGTAGTAGTGTCTGGACAGGATTAGTCCTTTAGAAACAGAAGCGATGCGGATCCGGGTGGCGACCTCAACGATCGGATCGACGGTGCTCAAATGATAGATAGCTACTCTTTACACCGTATCGGTAGGCTCGGATCCGCGATCGTTTGGAGGCCGTATCCCTTACCTGAGTAGCTTCCGCCGAGTGTTTACGGCGAGCAACCCACCGCTGGCAATAACCGCAGTCGCTGCCGTCAGCGGATTGAAGAACCCGACGGCCAACGCCACGAGTGCGATACCGTTGTAGGAGAACGCGAGGAGATTGTTCTGTTTCACGCGACGGCGGGCCGCTCCCGCAAGGTCGAACGCGGTTTCGACGGAGCGGATGTCGTCGTCGACAATCGCAACATCGGCGGCGTCGGCGGCCAACGCCGTCCCGCCGCCCAGCGAGATGCCGAGGTCGGCGGCGGCGAGCGCCGGCGCGTCGTTGGTACCGTCACCGACCATCGCAACCTGCCCATCAGATTTGAGCCGCCGGATCGTCGCCGTCTTCCCCTCCGGCGGAACCGTCGCAAAGACGTGCGTCACGGCGTCGTGTCGCTTGAAGAAGTCTGTCGCCTCCTCGTCGTCGCCGGTCAGGACGACGATCTCCGTGCCCCGCTCCCCAAGCCGAGAGACGGTGTCATCCCAGCCGTCTCGCGGCTCGTCCCCGACGACGATCAGCCCCTCTGCTGTCCCGTCACGACCGACGACGACCGGAAGCTGTCCGAATCCCTGAGCGTCGGCGACCCGAGACCGGATGTCGTCGTTAACGGTCCACCCCTGTTCTGCGAATAGATCGAGGTTCCCGACGAGGTACGACGTGTCGCCGATCACGCCTTCGATACCCGACCGATGGTTCGTGAACTCGCGTATCTGACCGACGTCTTCCGTTCCGACCGCGTCATCTCCCGAGTCCGGCTGAGCCGCTGCGGCGTCGCCATCGTCACTCCCGGCGAACGCCGTCGTGATAGCGTTCGCGGCGGGGTGTGACGCCCGTTGTTCGAGTGCGGCGACGGCGTCGAGTAACTCGGGAGGCGCGTCCGCTTCGATCACCTCCATCTCTCCGGTTGTGAGTGTCCCCGTCTTATCGAAGACGACGATATCGACGTCGCGGAGCCGTTCGAAGACTGTTTCGTCGAAGATGATGATCCCGCGCCGGAGCGCACTGGAGAGGCTCTTCGCGACCGACAGGGGCGTCGCAAGTCCGAGGGCCCACGGCGAGCCGGCAAGGATGATCAACAGCGCGAGGAGGAGGGCATCTGGCAGGCCCATCCCAAATGCGAGTACACCGACGCTGCCGACCGCGACAGCGGCTCCGACGACGAGGAAGACGGCGTACGACGCGAGTTGGTCGGCGTGGCGTTGGACGCCGTGAGTCGCGCTCTGTAGGTCCCAGACGGCGGTCGTTATCCGGTCGATACTACTCGTTACGTCTGGGCCGACACGGACCAACGCTGCACCGTCCGTCACGATCGACCCCCCGATCACGTCGTCTCCGGCGCGTTTGAGCACCGGAAGCGATTCACCTGTCACGATCGCTTCGTCGACGGTACAGCTGTCTTCAACCAGTTCACCGTCTATTGGAACACGTTCGCCCTGTCGAACGAGCACGACATCCCCTGTATTGAGATTCTCCACGCGAACTTCCTCAGTCTCTCCGTCCGAGTCGTACGTTCGTGCACTCTCGACCTGTGATATGGTGAGCTCGGTGAGACGATCAAGTGCCCGCTGTTTGATTGACGATTCGTAGAATACCATCGCGGTAACCGCGGCCGTGACGATGATCGCGAGATCATAGAAAATGTCGTTTTGCCCGAGGATAACGGCAGCCGTACTGTACGCGTACGCGCTGATGGCGGTGAGCGCGACCAACAGATCGGTGTTCGGGCGTCGCATTTTGAGACTGATATACGCGCCACGCAACACTGGCAGACCGGTAAAGACGAGAATGATACCAGTCATCACGAAATACAGTCGGAGGAACACGAACGCCCCTTGACTGTCTAGCCGAAATGCGCCCTCAAATATTTGGAGCGCTTGCCAGTCGAAAATCGACGCGAGCTGCGCTGGATAGAGGATCGCAACGTATGGGACCAACAGAAACGCACCGAAGAGGAACCCAACGGAGTATCGCATCCCCAAGAGCTGGTCGTCTCGGCGCTTTCGAATCCCACCCATCTCCCGTGATCGACGTGTCGTGCCACCGGCCTCTCCCACGTCTGATGAGGCATCCTCACGGAGATACGCCGTGTACCCCAGAGTGCTCAACGCCTCGCGCAACGATTCCTTCGAAGCAGTGTCTGGATCGTATTCAACTCGGATCGTCTCCGTGACGTAACTCGCCTCGGCACTAGTCACTCCCTCTTGTTTTTCGGCGAGAGATTCAAGATACGCCTCACACGTCGCGGAGTACATGCCGTCGATCCGGAGAAACGTCCGAGAACGATGCTGATCAGTAGGAACCGCGTCTTCCTCTTGGTCGATCCCGTTCTCAGTTGTCTGGGTGGTATCGAGGGAATCGGGAGCTCCAAGCGTCGTGTACACATCGTGACATCCACTTGAACAGAATGACCGCTCACTAACAGTCTCGAATGTGGAAGATTGAATCACACGACCACACAAGTCACAGTTGCCAGTCATATCTCAGTATCGGTGGGTCTGTCTGTCCGATATCAGATCGATATAAATAGAGATGATGGTACACCCTTTGTTTCCCAAAGTGGTCAAGTGGTAGAGTATCAATCGCTTATACCTCGGTACGCAGGTCGTGTTTATGTTGTTGTTGCTCTCTCCTACTCAGACACACTCTGTAGTAAATATCGTGTCGATCGATGATATCCACGCCTATGCAGTACATCCTGTCGATATTATAATATATAGGAGGACTCAAAAAACATAAATAATAGTATGTTTTAATAACGGAACGAAGGCACGCATCAAATCTATCCTCCGAGATTGTGGGAAGTTGAGACTACAACGGGTTCAGCGGGACTGTGATGCGTGGTTTCGGACGAATAGATGAGCGGAAACTGATTCAGATCGCTTTCTGACCGGAGGTTATTGTTGGATGTTCAACTAATCCGGCGTGTTTCTGAGGCCGCGGGTAGTGTAGCCACTCAGACGCCGTGCTACCATAGGTAGAGGGCCTCGCTATCCGATTCCTGTTTCCTTCTTCAGCAGCGTCAGCGTATTGTCGGCTGTTACGATCGGCGAATGTTCGTACTCGCCAGTCAACTCGACCTGCACGAGCAGATCGACAGCTCGCCAGATCGAGTACAGCAGACACGCGAACGCGAAATAGAAGAATCGCAACCCGAAATCCTTCGACGTTGTCGCGGCCATGAATCGCTTGATCGACCTATACCCACTCTCAATTTCCCACCGGTAGCCATACTCAGTGAGGTGTCCGCTTCCTCGATTCGTCATGAACACCGAGTACTGCCGGTGGTCATCGTGCTCGGAGTCCTCTTTCCGACGGTAGATCAGCGTCGTCTCGTGCCACTCGTTCTTCCCGAGATGGAGTTTCCGATCGGTCTCGTACCGGTCTTGCCCCCGCTGGAGTAATCGTTTTGCCTGAGCTTTCTCACTCGTCTGCATCCGCTTCGGCACGACATAGGAAAGCCCACGCTGGCTGATCATCTCTAGAATGTGCTGGCTGTCGAACTCCCGATCCATCAGCACATTATCGACGTGAACGAGCTCTTCAGCCGAATCCAGCAAGTCCTCGACGATCTCCTTGCGTGACTCGCCTTTCTGGACTGGGCGGGCATCAAGGACGAGCGGGACAGCGTTACCGACCAACTGGACTGTCGCCCACTGGTAGGCGTATTCGTCGGTCTTCTCCTTCGTTCCGATTATCTCGTCCTCGTGGCCTGCGCGGTCGCCCGTGAAGGGATCATCCTCAGTGATGTCGATTGCGACGATACCCGCCCGGAAGAACTCCTCCGTCCCCGCAAGTTCGTTGGTGAGTTGCTGGACCGCCTGTCGGTACATCTCGCGGATCTGCTCAATGGAGAGATCACGAATCTGGTCGCGATGGCCGTGCCCGAGTGGTGTTCGCTCACGCGTCGATTCGTGGATGAAGCTGCGAGCGCCCTCGTTGGCGGCCAAGTTCTCGCGGAGCCCGAGATAGGTCTGTAAGCCCCAGTAGGCGTTCTCGGGAATCTCACAGTCCTCGCCACGATTGAGCGAGAACGCGGGGAACACGACGCGACTGACGTGGTCGGTGATATTCCCTGCCTCGTCAAGGATGGTCTGGTCGTCAGGGTCCGATTCAGTAGCGTCGTGGCCTCGATCCAAGAGGTTTCGTTCTGGCTCGCGTGGTACAGCGACATCCGCGTTCTGCGCTTTGATCAGGATCGTTCGAGCCGCTTTCTGAACCGTCTCGCGAAGCCCATCGGTAAAGCGCGTATGCCAACTGCGCCAGAGTGTCGATTGGTCGGGGACGGACTCCAACTCAAGACGCTCACGGAGTTCGGAATGGCTGTCGAGGTACTTGAGGAGTGCAGTTTCGTGCTCCCATCCGTGGAGTTCCTTCAGGACGAACACGCGAAAGAGGGTGTCCATCTCGTAGCGTGTCAAACCTCCATAGCAGTCGTGGGTGTTGAACTGGAAGTAAGCCAGCGGGAGTGACCAGACGAACTCCTCGACCGAGTCGTGGCTATCGTGGTCGAACCACGTCTCTGAGACTGTCTGCACATCTGATTCCAGCCCCGCGAGCGACGTTCGGTCGTAGAGCGGTGTCGTGTCATAGACTGGCCACGCAACGTGCGGTCGGTGTGCGATCCGCCGAAAGACAGTGCGTCGAGATTCACGAGTCGGTGACACGATAAGAAAATAATTCGATTAATAGCGCCGTTCTGTCGATACGACGCTCTAAGTTGTTGACTAGTACACTTGACAGTCAGGCGTCAGGGTTGCGAGGCATAATCTTAACCGTAGCCGAGCGTGCGCGGTCGCTGATCATCGCGTTCAGGTACTGGCTTCCCTCGTACTTTTCGCGATAGGCTTCGTCGATACGGTCGTTAATCGATCCGTCAACCGGCTCGAAAGTGGCCTCCTTCGTCATGCCAGCGGCTTCAATGCGACCGGCGTTTTCTCGGACTGCAGCCTGATACCAACTAGAGTCCTGACCGTTGTAGGCACGCACGTAGAGGGCGTCATCCACTCGAACAGACCAGATCCACGTTGGCGTGCCGTACGTCTCACCGTCTTCACGGAATGGTGCAACGTGCAGGTCGTCCGATTCAACGATTTCACTCAGTTCTTCTTCTGGCCATTCGGGCATTAGTGGGTTCTCCTCGCAATCGATCGTCCGTATCGTTTCTTACTCGTCGGTACTTCGCTTGCGTGTGATTTCACCGATACCAGCATTCGCAGAGCAGTTCGGACAAGCAAACACGCGACCCGTATCATCACTGAATACCCGTATGAAGCGTTCGGACACGTGGCCGTCGCAGTTCTCACACACTGGCATAGGCTAACACGCGTGCTCCATCACTGAACGCAAGGACCGGTCAGTCGTCATGGTGGCGGGTTTAGCTATCTGACTTCGGGTACTCCTCGTCAGTAACGTGGTCCAGCCAAGTGACGGCTTCTCCGTCTTGCTCCTCTTGGATAGCGATGTGGGTCATAGCCTTATCTGGCGTCGCGCCGTGCCAGTGTTTCTCGCCCGGTGGGAACCAGACCACGTCACCGGCTCGGATCTGCTTGATTTCTCCGCCTTCACGCTGGACGAGCCCACAGCCGCTCGTCACTATCAGCCGCTGGCCGAGTGGGTGAGTGTGCCACGCGGTCCGAGCACCTGGTTCGAACGTAACGCTTGCCGCCGCCGCGCGGGCCTCCCCCTGTGGGTTGAACAGGCCGTCAATTCGAACATCTCCGGTAAAGTAGTCCTCGGGCCCTTCGTACGTCGGGAGTGAACTGGCGTCTGTTACCTCCATGTTTGTTCCTCGACTCTACATTGGATGCCCTGCAATTTGGATTCAATGCTATCTTATTAGCCCGTTTAAATAGGGGTATTTGTGATGGCTGTTCAACCCACGTCCTTCAATGGATGTACACTGGAACAAGGGACGAGTTCGTACCATAATAGCACATACCGTGTTGGCTTCGACGAGACATTTCCTGGACGACTGGGGAGAGTATATAAACGGGCTAATCAGTTAGGGCAGTATACAAATCAGCTCTTCTCGTAGATACGGCTATGTCTGAATACGAAGACTCGGCGACGTCGTCCAATGACGTGTCTGGCGGCCACTCGGATATCAAGACAGCTATCGTGACGGGCGCGAACAGCGGGCTCGGCTTCGAGGTGACGAAGGGTCTCGCCGAGCGCGGCACACACGTCGTGATGGTGTGTCGAAGCATCGAACGAGGAGAAAACGCAAAACAAGAGATCGAAACGGAACTCCCGGAATCATCATTGACGGTACATGAACTCGATCTTGCCGATCTCGATTCGCTCGCGGCGTTCGCTGAGTGGTTCGAGTCGACGTACGACGAACTTCACCTGCTCTGTAACAACGCTGGTGTAATGGCTATCCCACGGAAGGAGACAGCGGAGGGTTTCGAGTATCAGTTCGGCGTGAATCATCTTGGACACTTCGCACTCACCGCCCATCTTCTCCCCGTGTTGACACGGACAACCGAGGAATCACGCGTCATCACCCAGAGCAGTGTCGCCCACCGAAACGGTGAAATCGACTTCGACGACCTTCACGGCGAAAAGTCCTACAGCGCGTGGGGAGCCTACGGGCAGTCGAAACTCGCAAACGTCCTGTTCGGGTACGAACTCGACCGTCGGCTTCCCGACGAGGCGAACGTGAAGAGTATCGTCTGCCATCCCGGCTGGGCCGCAACAGACCTCCAGTTCCGCGGTCCTCGACAGTCAGGGTCTCGTCTCCGCCTCTGGATGATGAAACTTGCTAACACCGTGATCGCCCAGAGCGCCGAACGGGGCGCAGAGCCGATGCTCTATGCCGCGACCGAACCGAAACTTGAGGGCGGTCAGTTCGTCGGTCCCGATGGCTTCCGAAATATGCGCGGCTCGCCCGAAGTCCAGGAATCGAGCGACCGTTCCTACGATGTGGACACCGCCCAGCGACTGTGGGAAGTATCTGAAGAGCTTACTGGCGTCTCATTCGACCTAGACCTACCTGAAGCAAACTGGCAATAGAGAGTTCCCAAGAGCGCGGGATTGGACTGTCCGACTGAGCGGCGAGTCTCTGCCTGTCTCTGCTCACGACGTAGCCGACACGCATTTGCGGAGGTTATTGACCGGCGAGGGGTTTCAGGACGTTTCCATTAGCGACCGTTTGACTGATGAGTCGGTGTTCTGCTCGACGGAGCAAATCCGAGGCAGCGGGTGCCGAGATATCGAGTTCCTGTGCAACGTCGTCCGTCGATGCGGTTCGTGGTGATTCGTAGTATCCGAGCGAAAAGGCGACGCGGATCGCTTCGTACTGCCTGTCGGTCAGCCCGAACTGCGCCCGCTCGTCGGGATGCTCAGGATCAGACGAGATGTTGAGTAGTTCGAAAGGGAGCCCATACATTTGACAGCGGTCTCGCAAAGTGCTGAGTGCGTCGTAGTCGGCGAACACTTTTCGTTCGATCCATCCCTCCCCGGTTATGGTCGCGTCCAGCAGCACGCCTTCGAACTGCGTCGGGTCGTGTGACTCAAGCAGATCAGTCGTTCGCTCGGCGAGGATCTGGTAGAACCAGCCGTCCGGCGCTTTCCCAACCGACCGCACGTCAACGATCTCAGGTTGGTCGCTAGCCTCGGCTTCGAACGTCTCTCGTTCGTCAGCTGGAATACTGACCATGAAGATGTATCGGTCCTCGTCGAGCCGGATCATCTGAGAGAGCGAGATTTCTTTATTCGGAAGCGACCGAGCGAGCTTGACGAAAGGGAGTGCGTCCGACGACAGGAGAATTTCTGCGGCGATAGCCATATCGATCAGTCAGTGCTGGAGCATATAATACATACCCGACGACGATAGTCGTTCGAGCTGTGCGCTGGATGCGCGGCGCATCAGTTCGACGCGGCTTCTCCGTCTCCCGGTTTGAGAATGATCTTCCCACGGGCGTGTTTCTCTTCGCTCAGTCGGTGGGCCTTTCGCGCTTGCGAGAGTGGCAACACCGTATCGAGCGTCACCGAGACAGTGTCGTCTTCAAGGAGTTCGGTGATCTCCGCGAACCATTCCCGATTCCAGCGCACGTTCGTCATTATCGCTTCCACGCCGTGTTGGTTCGCCAGTTCTTGCTGTTCGTCCGTGGGGGGACTCGGAAGTTTGTCGATGATTCCCCCAGGCTTGAGCACTTCGAGGGATCGATCGAACGTTTCGCCGCCGACGCCGTCGATTACCCCGTCGACTGGGTCGAGCACCTCTTCGAAGCGTCGCTCTCGATAGTTGACGAACTCGTCGACACCAAGCTCTCGGAGATAATCCTCGTTCGACCCCGAGGCGGTGCCGATGACGTGGAGCCCGCGGTGCTTCGCGAACTGGACGGCGAAGTGACCCACGCCACCAGCTGCGGCGTGGACGAGGACGCGTTCGTTTGCCTCCAGTTCGAGCGCGTCCAGCGCTTGCCACGCGGTTAGCGCCGTCATCGGGACGCCAGCCGCCTCCTCGAAGGAGAGCGGTGCCGGTTTTCGCATGAGTTCCACCTCAGGAGCCACCATCGCTTCCGCGTACGTGCCGCCACCGTCCGGGAACCCGACGAGACCGTACACCTCGTCGCCGACCGCCAGTTCACTCACTTCGGGGCCAGTTTCGGTAACGACCCCAGCGGCGTCCCACCCGACCGTCCACGGGAGCTCCCGCTGCTCCACCATTCCTTTCCGAGTCATCCAGTCAACAGGGTTCACCCCGGCGGCGCGGACATCCAAGCGCACCTCACCAGTCGTGGGTTCGGGTTCTTCGACGTCTTCGTACTGCAGAACCTCCGGGCCCCCGTACTCGTGAATGCGTACTGCTTTCATAGGCTATAGAATACGTCAAGGGCCGGTAGACCAAGGGGGAGGTGCTAACTAGATAGAGTGTTTAAATTCACAATGCTGGATGATTTATGGGGGCGGATCAACGAGAGCACCGTCAGAACGGGACTACGGCTGGACCTGGTCGAGCGGCCGGATCAGGACCTCGTTGATGTCGACGCGCTCCGGTTGTGTGACGACGAACGTAATGGTTCGCGCGATGTCCTCGGGGGCGAGCGCGTCCATCGACCCGACGTACTCTTTGACCCCCGCCTGGAGTTCATCGTCAGGAATGTGATCGAGGAGTTCGGTGTCGACCGCACCCGGTTCGATTGTGGCGACGTGGATACCAGCGTCGGCGACGTCGAGGCGGAGCGAGTCCCCGAACATCTTCACGCCGGCTTTCGCCGCGTTGTAGTGGGCGCTGTTCTCCTGAAGGAACCGCCCGACGACGGACGAGAGGTTGACGATATGCCCCCTCTCCTGTTCCATCATCGTCGGAACGACAGCGTGCGTGAGTTTGATGAGCCCGCTGAGGTTCACGTCGATGGTCGTCTGGAGTGTCTCGCGGTCCGCCTCCGCGATGTGCGCGAGTGGCATGACTCCGGCGTTGTTCACGAGAATATCGATGCGGCCGTACTCGTCCAGCGTCGCTTCCACGAGGTCGTCGATGTCGTCGTCGTTCGTGATATCCGTCGGCACGACGAGCGCCTCACCGTCGGTGTCCTCGATGTTGGCTTCGAGTGCTTCGAGTTTCTCTGCCCGCCGAGCGGCGATCACGACACTTGCCCCCCGAGAGGCAAGTGACTCCGCGGTCGCACTCCCGATACCGGAAGACGCCCCGGTGACGATCGCAACCTGTCCATCCAGTTCAGAACCGAATTCTGTTGACATCGATTGAACAGAGGTCTGGCGTCGGCTTCGAGATTATCCTATACTAAGAGCGCGTTTAAGTAGGCTGATCGGACAGCCGAACTGTGCACGCGGAACCCACCCTCGCACGACAGAGGGCCGCCGAACGGTTTCACCAATACGTTCACTGGGATAGCAGCGCACTCTCATCAGTGTCGCACTAAGGCCGCAGCGACCCCGAAAGCGTCGAATTCAACGACTTCTTCGGATTCCAGAGAGGAACGAGAATTCGCTACTTCGAGGGTTTTCGAGCCGATGTGGAGCGTGAAGCGTGGCAGAAAGCAGTTGCTGTTCGCCGCGGCGGAGGAGCCCCGACATCGACGGCTGTGAGATTCCTAATTCGTCAGCGAGCGCTTCGGCGGTGGTCTGTCTCGGGCGTTCGTAATACCCCCGAGAGAGCGCAAGCACCAACGCCTGGTACTGTCTCTCGGTTAATCCGTACGGCGCGGAATCCGTCGACGGTGCAACGTCGTAGTCGACCGAGACGACCTCCATCGAGATGCCGTTATTCTCGCAGGCGGTCTGGAAATCGGTGAGGGCAGTGTAATCTTCGAACAGCTTTTCTTCGAGCCAGCCGTCCGGCGTGACGGTTATCGCACCCATGAGCACTGCATCCGGGCTCGCCTCGAACGCCTCGGCGATGGATTCGTCCAGCCGCACGGTTAACTTGAGTACGGCTTTGCCGCTCGCCTCATCGAGCTTCGTCACTTCAACCACCTCCTCTAACACCGAGAACTCCTCCTCAGAGGGACTCTCGGAGCTTTTGACCTCAATAACAAACATCTGCTGACGTGGTTGAATCGAGAGTGTATGTATACACGAAATTTGGCGTGATTGTATCGAATCAGCGACGCCTACGAGCGGTAGCGAAGGTGAACTGAGATGGAGTTTAGCTATGATCGTCATTTTGGATCATGCTCCCAGTATACAAGGCGTTATCTTACCCTACAGAACGGCCATATAGCTCGTCGTAATGCCGATCTAATGCTGTAAGAGCGTCCTTCGCGTCTTCAGTTAGACGGTACTCGTTCGTCCGCTTGTCCAACTGCGACTTCTCCAAGTAGCCCATTTCACACAGGTCGTCGAGGTTCGGATACAGGCGTCCGTGATTGATTTCGCTCCGGTACATGGTTTCGAGCCGGCGCTTAATTTCTAAGCCGTAGCAGTCCTCGTCAGAGGCCCCAATTGCGTAGATGGCATGTATGAGATCCCGCTGGAACGAGGTGAGATGATACCACGATTCCTCAATCTCACCGGGCATGAGCGACGGCGGTGTCGGTTCAACATTGTTGTATCGTTCGTCTGTATCCATGGTGTGAGAGGGGATTGGGTATGATTCGAGGTGGTCCGTGCCGATTCAGTCAATGATGTTCTGAATCAATTGATCGATTTTTATGCGTGTGCTCAGGCTCGCTTTACTACGGCCTCTGTTGATGGAGAGATCATGTCGGATCTCTAGCTTTCAGGTTTCACCATAACCTTAATCGCCTCACGGTCGTCCATCGCTTGGTAGCCCTTGGAGACGCCTTCTAGCCCGACAGTCTTCGTAAAGATCGGCGACGGATCGAGAATGCCCTGAAGAACGTCGTCCAGGAGTTCCTCGGCATAATTCCGGACAGGTGCAGGACCACCGATAAACGAGGCGTTGCTGTAGAACAGCGGTGCGAGGAACTCGGCACTTTCGACGTGGGGCACGCCGACGTACCCGATATTCCCGCCAGGACGGACTACTTCAGCAGCAGTTTCGAGCGACGACGCTGCACCGACGCATTCGAGGACGTGATTCGCGCCACCGTAGGTCAGTTCTCGGGCTTGCTCTATAGCCTCTTCACCGCGAGTCGAAACGACATCGGTCGCCCCGAACTCTTGAGCGAGAGCGAGACGGTCTTCGTGGTGGCCCATTGCGATGATGCGCTCTGCCCCTAGGCGCTGTGCAGCGAGAACACCACAAAGTCCGACCGCGCCGTCACCGATAACCACGGCCGTATCACCCGCTCCGACATCTGCGCTCACGGCGGCGTGGTGGCCTGTCGCCATCACATCGGTTAGCGGGAGGATAGATTCGAGAGCATCCTCGTCATTTGCGTGCCGCTCGGGGACGCGAATCAGCGTCCCGTTGGCGAAGGGGACACGGAGCTTTTCTGCTTGGGCCCCGCCTCCGCCGTGCGGACCCCAGAACCCTCCGTTCACACACGACGTCTGGAGTCCCTTGCGGCAGAATTCGCACTCCCCACAACTAATCGCAAACGGAGCGAACACTCGGTCACCCGGTTTGACGTGGCGTACCTCCTCACCGACATCCTCAACGATTCCCATCGGCTCGTGGCCGACAGGTGACCCCGGTTCGTGCTCTTCTTCACCGCGGTAAAACCAGAGATCCGAACCACAGATTGCAGTGTGAGTGACACGGATTATCGCGTCTTTCGGATCCTCTAGTTCGGGTTCGGGTCGCTCTTCGATACGTATCTCACCCGGACCGTGATAGGTCGCTGCCTTCATGATTTGTTGGCCGAGTTAAACAACGGTCTCGTATTCCATGGAAGGAGTGCTATCAACATAGCCTATTTAAGTGGTCTGCGTCAGACAGAGACGGTTCTTTAGACAATCAACGGTGAAGAATGGAAGTTCCACCACCGAGTAGTGAAAACTAGGTCTCCCTGGCCTACCTAGAGACCATTTCTAACGGTACTTGAGAGTCAAGTGAAGACGCGATGAGTTGCCGTTCACCACGACGAAGGAGAGTTGACAGCGACGGTTGTGAAATCCCGAGTTCCTGGGCAAGCTCCTCAGCTGTGACTTGTCGCGGACTCTCGTAATACCCACGAGAGATAGCAAGTGTCAGGGCCTCTCGTTGGCGGTCGGTCAATCCATCTTCTGACTGGTTGTCAGACGAGGACGGGTCGGGAGATATCGAGAGGAGGTCAAGAGAAATACCGTGGTCTTCACAACTTTTCCGGAATGCATTAAAATTCTCATAGTCTCTGAAAACCTTCGTTTCGTGCCACCCTTCAGTAGTGACAGTCGTCGGTTCCAACTCTACTCCCTCGAAGTCCGGTTCGAACGCCTGCGAGACGGATTCCTCTAGCTCGACAGTAAGTCTATAAACAGTCTTATCACTCGTTTCCCCCACCAGCTCCGCCTCCATGATTTCGTCAAGATCCAATAGCTCCTCCTCGGAGACCTTATCGTCTTGATCGAATCTTGCGGAAAATATCTGGACATCCGGTTGTAGACAGAGCGCGTGCGTACTTTCGATTGTATCGACTTGGATCGAATTTGGGATACTGACAAGTGGAAGAGATGGCGAGCGGAGGACAAACTCAGTGGTGACAGTCATGGCGAGAATGTACGCCGCCCGGACGCTTAATCTTCTGGGTCCCGCTTGGATGCTGCCGGCGGTGCCGTTCTGTCACCGGTTATCGGCCAGTTGACCGCCTTGTGTTTGACGAGGTCACGATCCTCCACCGCGAAAGGAAGTGCTGGCTGCACCCTCATTGACGCGTTCTGAGGGTTGATTTCGCGAGTCTTGAAATCTCCAGTCGGCAACGGGGAATCCGAGGAATTGAGCAAGCACAGAGGTTTCTTCAAGTTTCCTTCATTCGCGTTTCTGAAGGTGTTCCGATTGGTTAGATCAATCGATTGTAATATTGTTACAATCGAGAGGTACGGAACGCTGAAGCAGAGATCTCATTAATCACGAAGGTGTTCGAGAACCGTATGCATTGAGAGAGGCAGTCTCAACTACCCTCATCCGGGGAAGTTGAGACTACAGCGGGTATAGCGGGCCTGTGATGCGTTGTTTCGGTCGATTCAGTGATCGGAAGCCGACTCAGATTACTCTCCAGTCGGGCGGTTCTGTTGAACTTCCAATCATATACGCGAATTTCGGCGACTTTCGACAGCGTAGCCACTCAGACGCCCCGCTATTGCGGAGAGAGTCTCGTTACTATCCGATTCCGGTTTCCTTCTTCACCAGCGTTAGCGTATTGTCGGCTGTTACAATCGGTGAATGCTCGTATTCACCGGTCAACTGTACCTGTACCAATAGATCGACCGCTCGCCAGATCGAGTACAGGAGACAGGCGAACGCGAAGTAGAAGAATCGGAGGCTAAAATTCTTCGAGGTCGTCGCGCTCATGAACCGTTTGATCGACTTGTAGCCACTCTCGATCTCCCACCGGTAGCCATTCTCCGAGAGAAGGCCACTCTTCCGATTTGTCATGAACACCGAGTACTGCCGATGATCAGTGTGCGCGGAGTTCTCTTTCCGTCGGTAGATTAGCGTCGTCGAGTGCCACTCGTTGTCGCCGAGATGTAGCTTCCGGTCGGTCTCATACCGATCCTTGTCGCGCTTGAGAAGGCGCTTGGCTTGGGCCTTCTCGCTGGTCTGCATCCGCTTCGGGACGACGTAGGAGAGCCCACGTTGACTCAGCATCTCCAGGATATGCTGGCTGTCGAACTCACGGTCCATCAGTACGTTATCGACATGAACAGCTGCCTCTGCCGAATCCAAGAGGTCCTCGACGATCTCCTTGCGTGTGTCCCCTTTCCGGACTGGGCGCGCATCTAAGACGATTGGGACGGCATTCCCGACCAGCTGGACCGTGGCCCACTGGTAGGCGTACTCGTCGGTGTTCTCTTTCGTGCCGATAATCTCATCTTCGTGGCCATCTCGGTCACCAGTAAAGGGGTCTGATTCAGTGATATCGATGGCAACGATGCCAGCCCGGTAGAACGCCTCCGTCTCTGCGACTCGATCCAAGAGGCGACTCACGGCGTGGCGGTACATCTCGCGTATCTGCTCAATTGAGAGGTCGCGGAGATGCTCGCGATGGGCGTGGCCGAGCGGTGTCCGCTCCCGATTGGACTCGTGAATGAAACTGCGAGCCCCCTCATTGACGGCGAGGTTTTCTCGAAGCCCCAGGTAGGTTTGGAGGTCCCAGTAGGCATTCTCGTGGATCTCACAACCCTCGCCACGGTCCAGTGAGAACGTTGGGAAGGCAACGCGACTCACTTGCTCAGTAACGGTCTCGGCCTGCTCTAATACGGTCTGATCATTGGGGTCCGATTCTTCATTCTCATCATGGTGTCTGCGGCTCTGCCGTTCTGGTTCTCGTGGAACAGAGACACCCACATTTTGGGCTTTGATGAGGATTGTTCGCGCTGCCGTCTCGACTGTGTCTTGGAGTTCGGCCGTGAACCGGTGATGCCAGCTACGCCATAGGGTTGACTGATCGGGGACCGACTCCAGGCCAAGTTGATCACAGAGATCGGGATGCTTGGTGAGGTATTCGACGAGCGCGGTTTCGTGGTCCCAGTCGTAGAGTTCTTTTAACAGGAATAGGCGAAACAGAGTCTCAATCTCGTAGCTCGTCGAGCCTGCGTATCGGTCGTGGGGATCGAACTGGACGTATGCAAGCGGTAATGTGTGGACGAATGGTTCAACGCCCTCGTGTTCGTCTTGTTGGAACCACGTTTTTGCGACGACGCGGACATCCGACTCCAGTGCGGGAAGCGACGAGCGATCGAACAGCGGGCTAGATCCATACGTTGGCCAATCGACATAGGAACAATGAGCGATTTGGCGAAAGACTGTTCGACGCGACTCGGGGGTCATAGCCATGTGGGTACTGATAGCAAAACGTCCAAGACCAGTTGATCAAGATCGGATTGAAGTTGGATTCATCAGCGGAAGTGTTGTGGTTAGTTGGAGTAAGAGACACTCCCAAATTGTGTTTCTCGCCAGTATTTCCAGAGGTAGGATAGATCACTGGGATACAACAGTTTTACAATTTCCCGCTTGCTCCCATCGTTAATATCTGAAAGGGTATCTCGAGAAAGCTTGTTCAGATCTTGCATGAGTCGGTCGTACCGTTCGTTTGGTGCAAGGTATAGCAACCTCGTCATCATCAATCGACGGTCTTGTCGGGGGGCAACTTGCTCGTTCCATAGGTCGTCGTAGACTCCCATCTCCTCAGCAGAGGTGTTTTTCGTCCTCGTCAGACAGCGGTCGGCTGTCATTGCAGCTGCGCGAGCTGATTTCATACACTTGTAGATTCCCTCTCCCCAGACAGGATCAACCGACGGGACAGTATCACCGATCGCCATGAACGAATCAGTACTCATCGATCCGGGGGGCTGTACATGTGCTGATCCCCGAACTGGACTCTCTGCGATTTGTCTGGCGTTCTCGAACCGTGGGTCAGTATCAAGCCAATGTTCGAGATACCCGTCGACGGTGCGATCGTGAATGGCGTTTTCTTGATAGCGTTCATTCTGGATATAACAGATGCCGACTTTTGCTGTGTCGTCACCCGTATGGAAGATCCACGAATAACCTCCAGGGGCGTACTCGTGGTCCAACCGCAACATCATCGCGTCAGTGAGATCAGCAAACTCGGGATGATTGAGATCGACGCCTTCGAATAAGTATTCAATACCAATCGCGTGGTTCTCCCGCTCAAGATTGGCTATCCCCATATCTTTAGCTAGTGGCGCAGCCGGACCCGTAGCATCAATAACGATTTCGCCAAAGACCTCCTGGTCACGGTTATAACGGACACCAACGAGATCACCATCTTCGACGATCGGATCACGAACACGAGCATCAAACCGATACTCAGCACCCTTGTGACGACCATCCTCGACAAGGTACTTCTTGAACGCCTCGAAGTCCAAGACAAAGCCCGGCTGGTCCTGGATAAAGTGTTCATTTGGAGATTCAAGAACTACTGATTCAGTCGCGTGCATAACGACGTCGTCCGGGATGCCGAAGGAGGTCATCATTGACGCAAACGTTCCGCCGGTAGATTTGTTACTTTGAGCTGGGAACTCATCTTCTGCCTCGGTTTCTAGGACGACAACATCGTACCCACGGTCAGCTAGATCTCGTGCACACTGCGCCCCCGCTGGACCTGCCCCAGCGATGATTACATCATAACTGTTGGACATCATTGGAGAACAACTACTCAAAAGAGGACGAACAAGATGTTGGAACACAGTGCCACTTTTCGGTTGTTTCTACACAGACCCGGTGCCCTCCCTCTTAGTGGGCAGACATCTGTGACACCACGTTAACGCAGTAGACGCCACCGATAATGAGGCCAATTCCGACAAGGCCTGCCAGGTCAACTGATTCACCAAAAACAATGGCCCCGATACCTGCCACACCAACAATACCCAATGCTGCCCATGTTCCATAGACAACACCCATCGGTAATTCCTCTAACGTCAGGGATAGTAGATAGAACGCCGCCCCATATCCGAGGACAACCCCAATACTGGGAACCAGTTGTGAAAACCCATCGGAGAGTTTGAGGGCAGTTGTCCCGAATAATTCGAAGAGTATTGCACCAGCGAGCAGTACGTACGGATGCATATCGTTAGGTCTCGAAGCCACCGATATACGGCTATTGAAACAAAACAGCACTTACAATATTTTTGGAGGTACAATGACAATCTATGACTGAATTGGGCGAGCTTGGACTCTCAAGTTACGAGGAGAAGGCCTATCGCACGCTTCTCGTGACGGGAGCAGTGACGGCAGCCGAACTCTCTGATACTAGTGGAGTCCCAAAAGGCCGTATCTACGACGTGCTAAACGGCCTTGAAGCTCGCAATCTGATTTGGAGACAGTCAAGCGACCCAAATCGATACGTGGCCCTACAGCCAGAAACCGTCGTCGACAGGCTTCTGGCTGAACGAGCGTATGAGCTGAAACAAGAGTGGGATCGTTACCGCGAAAAAGCAGAAACAGTCCGTTCGAACCTATTACCGACACCACCGACAGAGAGTAGTTTCTGGCTTGGATCGCTCGGAAGCGACGAAATGAGTACAGCACACCAGCAGCATATGCGAACCGCGGAGAACGTTGTCAAAGCAACTGTCGGGCCTCCCTACGAGGATGCGACGTGGGAGACACTCCAATCTGAAGTGGAAGGCTTTTTGGAGGGTGCTAATACGGATTTGTCTGTAGACCTCCTCTTCAGTGAAAAAGCAGTTACCGTACTCCCCGACCGATTCCCACATCTAATTGAAAACCAACCCGCAGACATAACTGTCAGAACGACTCCTGAGATTGCGCTTTCGTTTGATATCGTGGACAATGTGGAGACGACGATCGATGTGCTACATCCAGTATCTGGTGAAGACAGGATCGGTGTGATCGGGATCAAAGATTCGCAAGTAGTCTCCGAGTTTGAGCAGTACTTCCAACGACTGTGGACCGATGCTGTTCCCCTCCTTGAGTGAGACAGTGATGATGGGAGGAAGACGTGATGTGATGCAAGTGACTCAAACCGATATTGCCTCTGTGCATTGAGAAGGCCAGTCTCAACTCCTGTGGGGCGTGGGGAGTTGAGACTACAGTGGGGTTAGCGGGTCTGTGATGCGTGGTTTCGACCGAATCTAGGAGTGGAAACTGCTTCAGGTCGCTCTCCGAACGAGCATTCTTGTTGCTATATCTACCATATGGGCGATTTTCTACAACTTTCGGTAGCGTTGCCACTCAGACGACGTTCTATCACGGGTAGAGAACCGTACTACCCGATTCCGGTCTCCTTCTTCAACAGCGTGAGCGTATTATCGGCAGTCACCATCGGTGCGTGTTCGTACTCACCCGTCAACTCGACTTGGACGAGTAGGTCGACTGCTCGCCAGATCGAGTACAAGAGACACGCGAACGCGAAGTAGAAGAACCGCAGTCCGAAATTCGTCGACGTCGTCGCGGCCATGAATCGCTTGATCGACCGATAGCCACTCTCGATCTCCCACCGGTATCCGTACTCACTGAGAAAACCGCCACCCCGGTTGGACATGAACACCGAGTACTGCCGGTGATCGTCGTGTTCAGAGTTCTCTTTCCGACGGTAGATTAGCGTCGTCTCATGCCATTCATTCTGGCCGAGATGGAGTTTGCAGTCGGTCTCGTACCGGTCTTGATCGCGCTGAAGCAACCGCTTGGCCTGGGCTTTTTCGCTAGTCTGCATCCGCTTCGGCACGACGTAGGAAAGCCCACGCTGGCTGATCATCTCCAGGACGTGCTGGCTGTCGAACTCCCGATCCATCAGCACGTTATCGACATGGACGAGCCCTTCAGCCGAGTCCAGCAAGTCCTCGACGATCTCCTTCCGTGACTCGCCTTTCCGTACCGGGCGGGCATCAAGGACGAGCGGGACAGCGTTGCCGACCAACTGGACTGTTGCCCACTGGTAGGCGTATTCGTCGGTCTTCTCCTTCGTCCCGATAATCTCGTCCTTGTGCCCACTTCGGTCACCCGTAAACGGGTCAGCTTCCGTGATATCGATCGCGATGATTCCCGCTCGAAAGAACTGCTCTGTCTCCGCGACTTCATCCAGTAGACGTTTCACTGCTTGGCGGTACATCTCGCGAATCTCCGCGATCGAGAGGTCACGAATATGCTCGCGATGGGCGTGCCCGAGTGGTGTCCGATCACGCGTTGACTCGCAAATGAAGCTCCGAGCCCCCTCGTTGGCAGCCAAGTTCTCGCGGAGACCGAGATAGGTCTGTAAGTCCCAGTAGGCGTTCTCATGGATCTCACAACCCTCACCACGGTCCAATGAGAACGCCGGGAAAACGACGCGGCTGATGCGATCTGTGATCGCTTCCGCCTGTTCCAGTACAGTCTGACCGTCTAGGTCGGACTCATCGGTGTCGTTACCTCGTTGGGGGAGCGTCTGTTTTGGGTCACGCGGAACGCTTACACCCGCGTTCTGGGCATTGATCAGGATTGTCCGGGCGGCTGTCTCAACCGTCTCACGCAACTCACCCGTGAAGCGCTCGTGCCAGCTGCGCCACAGCGTCGACTGATTCGGAATTCTACCGAGCTCGAGTTGCTCGCGAAGTTCAGGGTGGCACTCGAGGAATTCGACGAGTGCCGTCTCGTGGTCCCATCCATGGAGTTCTTTCAGCACGAACACTCGAAAGAGGGTGTTCATCTCGTAGCGCGTCGACTCCGTGTAGCGGTCGTGGGCCTCGAATCTGAAGTAGGCGATTGGGAGTGTGCAGATGAACTGCTCCAGTGAGTCGTGTTCGTGGTGAGTAAACCAGACTTCCGAGACGATTTGAATATCCGATTCTAATCCGGCGAGTGAGGTTTGATCGTACAACGGCGTCAAATCATAGACTGGCCACTGGACGTACGGCTGTTGAGCGATTCGTCGAAAGACCGTGCGCTGTGACTCCCAGGTCGCAACCACTACGAGATACTGGCCACGACCCGGCCAAGAATCCGTCTAACTGATCAGTATAGAGGATATATTCAGCAGGCGGTCGCCGTTCGTTTCATGTGACCGAGGTGGAACGGTGGTTCGGTAGGTGTGCAGACTCGATGAGTAGGCCAGCGTGTTCGTCATCGAACTGCCGTCACAGAGTCGACGGTGGGCACCATATGATATATGAATCGGTGAGCGGAAAGCAAAACCAGTGAGGACCGAGTATCAGAACCTCCTCCTGTTCGGCATATACAGCGTCTGTGGTGCGCTCGTCTTCGTCGGCGCGAAGCTGGGCATGCCGGACGTGCCGCCATTACTGTTCGCGGCACTCCGCCTCGACATCGCCGGCGTGGCGTTACTCGCCGTCGCCGGCTGGCGTTCGACGTACTGGCTCCCCCGCACGCGCCGCGATGTGCTCGGCGTGGGGGTCGTCGGCGTGTTCACGCTCGGTGTCATGAACGCCATCTTGTTCGCCGGCCAGCAGTACGTCACCAGCGCCGTCGGTGCGATCGCCTACAGTTTCATGCCAGTCCTGACGACGGGATTCGCCGTCCTCCTGTTGCCGACAGCCTCGCTCGACATCGTCGACGCATTCGGCATCCTTCTCGGATTCCTTGGAGTCGGTATCGTCGCCCAGCCGTCGGCAGCAGCCATTCATGCAGACCGTCTCATCGGATTCGGACTGATGATCGGGAGCGTTGCGATATTCGCACTCGGCACCGTGCTGACCCAACGGGTGCAACCAGCGCTTCCCCGACTCGCGCTCACCGCGTGGGGTGTGCTCCTTGCTGCGGTCGTAAACCACGGTATCGCCGTCGTCTTCGGCTATTCGCTGACCGCGATTACGTGGACGTCCACCGCCATTACTGGCGTTGTCGTTGAGAGCCTCCTCGCGACAGCCGTCTTGTACGCCGTCCATTTCGAACTCATCGACAGAATCGGGCCTGCTCGGACGAGTCTCAATTTCTATCTGCAACCAATCGTCGCAGCACCGATCGGATTGGTCCTGTTCGACAACCGATTGGCGACCGTGAGTCTGGTTGGCTTCCTCATCATCTTCGTCGGGTTCGTACTCATCGAAAGAGAAGTGATACTCAATACCTGCTACTCCGCTACGTAACAACAAACTCGACCCGGATTCCATGACCGGTACGCGGGAGAGTTTAGCAGGAGATTCACTAGTTACTACCCCGAAAAGAAACTGTGCGTGAACTTTTCTATGACACGCTCGCAGAAAGTAGTTTTACTCAAATCTCACTCCGCTACAGAGTGGCGAATACAAGTCGTCCTTCCCATAGGCTATATTACTTAGTAGTATAACTTGGTTATTGATGGCAAAGACTCAGATCCAGCTGGCCAAAGCAGGCGAAATCACATCTGCTATGAAACGAGTTGCCGAGCGCGAAAACTATGATCCGGACTTTGTTCGACAGCAGGTTGCCGACGGACAAGCCGTCATTCCGAACAATCATGCGCACGAATCGCTTGACCCGATGATTATAGGACGGGAATTTTCTACAAAGGTCAACGCGAACATTGGCAATAGCGACACGACTAGTGGTATCGAAGGCGAACTCCAGAAACTCCACACTGCGGTCCACTATGGTGCCGACACTGTGATGGACCTTTCAACCGGCGAGGATCTTGATGACATCCGTAGCGCTAATATCGAGCATTCACCCGTGCCGGTCGGAACCGTCCCGATTTACGAGGCTGTCAAGCGTGTTGACAGTCCCGCCGAAATCACCCACGAACTGCTGCTCGACATTATCGAGAAGCAAGCCAGGCAGGGCGTCGATTATATGACTATCCATGCAGGCGTGCTGATGGAACATCTTCCACTGACAGACGGCCGAAAGACTGGAATCGTCTCGCGAGGGGGGTCTATTCTAGCCCAGTGGATCGAAGAGAATGGGATGCAGAACCCGCTGTACACGAAGTTCGAGGAAATCTGCGAAATCTTCGCGGAACACGACGTGACGTTCTCATTGGGCGATGGCCTCCGTCCCGGTTGTCTCGCAGATGCGAGCGACGAAGCCCAGTTCGCCGAACTCGACACACTCGGCGAACTGACTCGGACCGCATGGGACCACGGCGTCCAAGTCATGGTTGAAGGCCCCGGACACGTCCCAATAGACGAGATCGCCGATAACGTCGAACGCCAACAAGACGTCTGTGACGGTGCACCATTCTACGTCCTCGGCCCGCTAGTCACCGATGTCGCGCCGGGCTACGATCATATCACAAGCGCGATTGGGGCGACCGAGGCTGCTCGTGCAGGAGCGGCGATGTTGTGTTATGTTACACCGAAGGAACATCTCGGTCTCCCTGACGAAGAGGACGTGAGAGACGGTCTCGCAGCCTATCGGATTGCAGCCCACGCTGCTGACGTCGCGAATGATCTTCCGGGTGCACGCGACTGGGATGATGCACTTTCCGAAGCGCGCTACGAGTTCGATTGGCGCAGGCAATTCGAACTCGCACTGGATCCCGAGCGTGCCCAAGAATACCACGATCAGACATTGCCTGGCGACAACTACAAGGAAGCTCGTTTCTGCTCGATGTGTGGTGTCGAGTTCTGCTCGATGCGAATTGATCAGGACGCACGGGATGCCGACGGTGAGATGTCTTCGATTGATGACGAGACTAACCTTGACGCTTCGCCTGCTGCGGATGTGAATCTCCCGCCGGTTGGAACCCATGACACGAGTCGCGTTCCTGATGAAGTCGAAATCAATGGTGTCACATTTACTCCTGCAGAATCACACGCAGACGATTAACCTTCAACAGTTCTGAAATTTATTTTTGGGCCACTCAATACGAGTGATCGCGACTTCGAAACCTGTGCTGACTATGTATCCTGTACTTACCGATTCTTCTCGGTCTATTTCAACCATTGTAGCGTGACCGACTCAGAGCGTCTATCTATCAGTCTGGACACTAGTGATTTCGAATCGTGCGCCTTCCTCGTCGCTGTCGGTCACGGTGATCTCCCACCCGTGAGCGGCAACGAACTGCTTGACGATATACAGCCCAGGCCCTCACCGTTGGTTGAGTCCTCCAATTCAAACACCTGCTCACCTACGTCTTCAGAGATACCCGGCCCAGCGGCTGCCACGTAGAAGCCGTCCTTCAACTCACCAATCGTCATAGGCACGTCCGCAATCCCGTATTCGACCGCATTCCAAATCAAATTCTCCACCACTTGCCGGAGCCGACTCGCATCAGCCTGAATCGTTTGCTCTATGTCGATGACCAGCGTCGTATCGGCTGTTGGAATGGTCTGCCAGCACTCACTGTCTCCGCAAGATCAATCGCCTCGACCTCGCTCCGCCTCACCCTCCATCCTTATCTGAGCACTGCCGTGAATGGAAACCCAAGAATTATATCTTCGTCAACTGGCTTGGCTAGCGTGGTTTACGAGACAGGAAATCGCACCGTCGACGACGCTGTCGCCCGCATACTCGACGGCGAGACACTCGACCGCCGGGATGGACTCGCACTGATTGCCCAGCCGGTCGAGCCCCTCGCCGAGGGAGCGGACTACGTCCACTCCCAGCTCGGCGACGACACTGTCGACGCGTGTTCCATCGTGAACGCGAAGGCGGGCAACTGCGCAGAGGACTGTGGGTTCTGTGCGCAGTCAGTCCACTTCGACACTGGTATCGACACCTACGGCTTTCTCGACCCCGAACAAATCCTCAAGGCGGCCAAGCAAGCCGAACGCGACGGCGCCCAGCGCTTTGGCGTCGTCGTCGCCGAGAAAGGCGTCTCCAAGGAAAAACGCCCCGACGAGTGGGACGACGTCATCCGCGCAATCCGCTTAGTACGAGACGAAACCGACGTCGAAGTCGACGCCTCCCTCGGGATCCTCACCGAAGAAGAGGCCGCGATTCTCGCGGACGAAGGGCTCAATCACTACAACCACAACATCGAAACCTCGCCGCGTTTCTTCCCCGAAATCGTCGGGACCCATGACTTCGAAGACCGCGTGAAGACGCTCGAAGTCGCCAAGGAAGCCGGTATGGACCTCTGTGCCGGCGTTATCCTGGGCATGGGCGAATCGCCTACCGACCGCGTGGACGCGGCCATCGCGCTCCAGGACATCGGGGTCTCCTCGCTCCCCGTCAACATCCTCAATCCGGTCGCCGGGACGATGTTCGACGACCGAGAGGAAGCACTCATCTCCACGGCGGAGACCATCAAGACCATCGCGGTCTACCGACTGCTCCACCCGCACGCGCGAGTGCGGCTCACCGGCGGTCGCGAGGTCAACTTCGCTGAGGACGAGCAACACCTTCCCTTCGAGGCCGGCGCGGATGGCATCCTCACCGGGAACTACCTCACAACCGAGGGCCAGTCCCCCGGCGACGACATCGAGATGATGGAGCAGGCCGGCATGGAGCCCAATACCGAGGTCAACGATTTCGACCCGGAAGAAGTGAAATCCCGTGATGGCGACTCGGCCGACCCCGCGGATATGGCGGTCGGGACAGCCACGAGTAAGGCGGAACTGTCTGATGACTAACACAGAGATACAGCAACAGCTATGAACGACATCAACTTCGCCGTTCTCGGCACTGGTGGTATCGGCCGTCGCGCACTCGAAGTCTCCGCGGACAAAGACGAACTCACCCCTATCGCAGCCTGCGACCGCCATGGGGTTGCCGTCAACCACGACGGCCTTGATGTGGACGAACTGCTGGCCGCAACGGAGGGGAACATCGCTTCCGACGGCGGGACTACCATTGAATCCGGCGGTGACGACATCAAGGAACACGGCGACGACAAGGGCGTCGTCGCCTCCGCACAGGCCGAGCCGACGGAGACGCCCATCGAGGACATCATCGCCGAATACGAGGCCATCGACGCGGTACTCATCGCGCTGCCGAACCTCGAACACGACTTCATTCCGACTGTCGCCGAGCGCTTCGCGAACGCAGGCTACGAGGGCGTCCTCGTCGACGTGCTCAAGCGTTCACGTGTCATCGGCATGCTCGACGACCGCGAGGAACAACTGGAAGAATCAGGCATCACATTTGTCTGCGGTGCGGGCGCGACACCCGGCCTCCTCACGGGCGTGGCGGCACTCGCCGCCCAGTCGTTCATCGAGATCGAGGAGGTCGAAATCTGGTGGGGCGTCGGCCTCAAATCCGGCTACGAGGACAACCGCGGCACCGTCCGCGAGGACATCGCCCACCTCCCCGACTACGATATCGAATCGGCACGTGCCCTTTCGGACGAGGAGATCGAGGAAATCGTCGACGCTCACGACGGCGTCATCGAGTTCAACGACATGGAGCACGCCGACGACGTGCTTCTCGAACGGGCAGGTATCTGCGACGCTGAGGACGTGACCGTCGGCGGCGTCCTTGACCTTCGCAACGACGAGAAGCCCACAACGACGACCGTCAAAGTCACCGGTCGCACGTTCGATGGCGAGGTCGGTACCAACACGTTCGAACTCGACGACGACACGAGCATGGAAGCCAACGTGAACGGCCCTGCACTTGGCTACCTGAAGGCTGCCGTCCGCCGCAACTGGACCGGCGATTACGGCGTCTACGGGCCTGCCGAGCTCATGCCCGGGTTCTGAACAGTGCAGCAGCAGATGGATCGAGGGTTCGACCTCGAAGCACGCCTCCAGTCCCGGGAAGAGCGTGGGCTCCGTCGCGACCTCGCTCCTGTCGACCGTGTCGAGCCGAGGGCTCGCCGGGTGCCCGACCCCGGTGCCGACGTACCGGCCTTCGACGCCGATGCCGAGGAAATGCTGGTGTTCGCAGCCAACGACTACCTCGGGCTCGCGGGAGACGCCAGACTGGCCGAGGCAGCCGCCCGGACAGCCCATGAAGTCGGCACTGGCGCGGGCGCCAGCCGGCTCGTCGTGGGCGATACATCCGCTCACCGCAAGCTCGAACACGCACTCGTCAAATCGAAAGAAACCGAGCGTGCGCTGGCGTTCTCCTCGGGGTACGCCGCCAACATTGGGACGATTACGGCGCTCGCCCCCGACGCGATCTTCTCCGACGAACTCAACCATGCCTCCATCATCGACGGCTGCCGGCTCTCCGGCGCCGATATCGAGGTGTACGACCACTGTGACGCCAGCGACCTCCGGGCGACCATGGATCGCCGTGCCCGCGAAGCAGATGGGGAGGAATCCTGGCTGGTCGTGACAGATTCGGTATTCAGCATGGATGGCGACATCGCTCCACTCAGAATGATATGTTCGGCCGCCGAGCGCCACGACGCGTGGGTGATGGTCGACGAAGCCCACGCGACGGGCGTGTACGACGGCGGCATGGTCGGTCAGCTGGGACTCGAAGACCGGATTCATGTCCAGTTGGGGACCCTCTCGAAGGCGCTCGGTGCCCAGGGCGGGTTCGTCGCCGGGAATGAGATGCTCATCGAGCACCTGGCGAATGCGGCCCGTTCGTTCGTCTTCTCGACCGGGCTCTCCCCGCCTGCGGCGGGTGCCGCACAGGAGGCGCTACGTATCGCACGGGAGACGGACCGCCCCCAGACGCTCCAGGATCACGCCGATTACCTCCGGTCGGGGTTTGAGGACCTCGGCTTCGAGGTGCTCGGTGAGACCCACATCCTGCCCGTGCTGGTCGGAGACCGGGAGGATGCGGTCGCGCTCGATGAAGCGCTCCGCGACCGCGGGGTGCTCGCCCCTGCCATCCGCCCGCCGATCGTTCCGGTGGGGATGTCACGGCTGCGCGTCGCTCCCACAGCCGCACACACGCGCGAGCAACTCGACCGCTGTCTCGACGCGTTCGAGGCCGCCGGCGAGGAGGTGGGGCTGCGATGAGTCTCTCCGTGCTTGGCACCGGGACAGGTGTCGGCAAGACTGTCATCACTGCTGGCCTCGTGGGCTGGCTCCGCGACCGCGGCCGCGATGCAGTCGGTATCAAGCCCGCACAGACTGGCTTTCCACCGGACGACGACGCTGGCTTCGTCGCCGAAGCCGCGGGAAGCGAGGACGCCAGTGTCTGCCTGCGCTATCTCGAACCCGCGCTTGCCCCGGCAGTTGCCGCAGACATAGAAGATGCTGCCCTCTCTTATGACGAGATCCTACAGGGTTGTCGGAGCGAACTAGAGGCTGCCGACCCGGGTGTCGTCGAAGGGATTGGTGGTCTCCGGGTGCCGCTCGCTGAGGGGAAGGAGGTCGTCGACCTAGCCGCCGATCTCGGATTACCGACGCTCGTAGTCGCACGCTCGGGACTCGGCACGCTCAATCACAGCGCGCTGACCGTCAAGGCTCTCGAACGGCGCGGCCTTGACGTGTGCGGTGTGGTCCTTAACGATTACGCTGGCGAAACGCTCGCCGAGCGGACGAACCCCGACGTACTCGAATCGATGGTCGATCTGCCTGTGTACACAGTGCCGGGACTCGACCTTGACACGCCGGGCAAGGCGGTGACAGCGGTAAAGGAAAACCTTCCGCCGAGCGTATTACCTGAATAGCGCCTACGACGGACGCAGATGAATTGACAGATTCCGGGATTGATCCGCCTCAAAGCCGTATGCATTGAGACAACCAGTCTCAACTTCTGTCATCCGAGAAGAGATGAGGCCTAGATTGAGTTATCACGGTGCCAACGGCGTGATTGTCTAAGGCGTGCGCTGCGAGAGACATCAGGTCAATGAGCTCCCGTCCAAATTTCGTTGTGTGCGGTCGATCTGGAGTTCCGCTACCCGCAGCTATTTGTTATGTAGTACCACCCACATTGTATGTCCGATATTGACCGAGCCACTATCGAGTCAGTCGCTCAACGATATGGGATCGACGTCGATGACGAGGCAGTATCAGCCTATCTCGAGGCAACGTTGGACCAAGCTGCGCAGTTCAACGCACTTGACCCAAAATCGATTGAGAGTGACTACCGGGTCGATCCGACTCTCGGCGACGATGAGTACAACGCCTTCCGTCATCAGTTCGAGTACGGCGAGGGCGATGGCCGATTAGCGGACCTTGACGTGGCGGTCAAGGAAAACATCGTCGTCGCAGGTGCGCCAACCACCTGTGGCTCCCCAGGATTCGAGTTTGAGCCGCCGCACAGCGCGACTGTCGTCGAGCAGCTTGTCGATAACGGCGCAACGCTGGTTGGCACGACGAACATGGACGAGTTCGCATTTTACATCACCGGTGAGACGTGCACACACGGCCGTGTCGAGAATCCTGCTGTCGATGGGTGTGTTCCCGGAGGATCCTCGAGCGGAAGCGGCGCAGCCGTAGCCGCCGGCCTCGTAGATGCAGCACTGGGGACCGACACCGGTGGGTCGGTTAGGATTCCCGCATCATTCTGTGGCGTCATCGGCATCAAACCGACCCATCAGCGTGTCTCGCGATTCGGTGTCATCGACCTCTCACAGTCGTTAGACCACGTTGGGCCACTCGCTCGAGATGTTGAAACCGCTGCTCGCGTCCTCGAGACTATCGCTGGACCGGACATCGACGACCCATCCACGCGAGGCACTCCCGAACCCGAGAACTACGTGAGCGTCGTGGACAAAGGGGTTGAGGACCTCCGGATTGGCGTTGTCAGCGAAGCAATGGCAACGAGCGAGGACAGCGTCAGTGATTGCGTCTCAGCAGCGGTCGAGGGGCTCGCTAACGCGGGAGCGACCATTGAGAAAACGTCGCTTCCGGGCTATGAAATGATGGGACCAGTTGTCGGCGCCATTGCCGGACTGGAGTTTGCAGCGTTCGTCGGGTCGAACGGCGCCTCTCTCGCAACCGGTACTGGAACGACTGAAGAGATTCGTGAAGCACTGGTAGCCGCCAACGACCGCGGTGACTTCGGCGAAAACGTTGCTAACCTCCTCGTCACGAACGGTACTGTTGCCGATGGCGACGGATCAGCGTACGTCGCAGCGAAGGGGCTGCAACGCGACTTCACCCGGACTGTTCGGGAAACACTCGACGACTACGACGCGCTCGTCACACCGACGACACCGATGCCTGCCCCCGAATTCGGAACGATCGAAGGCCTCGACGGACTCCTTCGAGTCGTGGAGAACACTGCCCCCTTCAACTGCAGCGGGACGCCAGCTGTCTCTGTCCCCTGTGGAACTGTCTCTGAGAAACCAGTCGGCCTTCAAGTCGTCACCGACTGGAACGATGAGGCCACTGGGATCGCTGTCGCAGGAGCCGTCGAGCGGCTCTAATCAGGATATCTCTGTTACTTGGGACTATTGAGAACATACAGAATTGCGCGAATACGTTGATGGTTTGTGGCGGTTACCCACAACAGCTGTGCGTCTCATCCTGGCAAAATCAATCCTCATCGAGTTCCGAAAGCCGAGCCTGGATTTCCTCAGCATCTGCCTCAGAGAGCGCCTCAACACCGAACTGGACAAGTAGCGGGTAGAAGTGGCGGTTCTTCTTAAATTCGTCCTGGCCCGCCTTGCGGAGCTTTAGCTGGGACTCGAGGTAGGTATCCTCCATTTCGTCGAGGACATCGTCGGGAATGTAGATCGTCCGCCCGTTCCACTCGTCCTTGATATTCGTCTTCGTTTTGCTCGTTTCGTTCGTTTCACTCGTTGAAGTCGATTCGGTCGTGTCGGTCGATGAACTGGTTTCCACCGTTTCACTCACCTCACTCGTTTCGCTGGAATCAGCCTCGTCGTCCTCCTCTTCGTAGTTGCCCTCGATGCCGGAAGCATCACCCCAGCCGTCGGTCATGCTTTCACCTCCTCAGGTACGGTCTTCTCAAACGTCTCGTCGAACAGGTCGGCGATCTCGTTGAACAGGTCGCGTGCATCCTCGACGCGCTGGTTCTCCTTGCCGAAGCCGAAGACAGACACACCCTCGCCAATCGACTGAGAGAGGTCAGTCCGCTTCGGGATCTCGAACACCGGGAGGGAGTACGCCGACTTGATCTCCTCGATGGTGTCGCGGTGTTCAGCGTTCTGCTCGACGCGGTTACAGACAATCGCGAGCCGATTGATGTCTCCGTACGCCTGTTCGAGGGAACTCAGCTGCTTTGCGAAAATCTGGAGGCTGTTGGCGTTGAGCTTCTCGGGAATGACGGGGATGACGACGTTGCCGGTCGCGACCAGGGCGTTGTCGGTGAGGACGTTCAGGGATGGCGGCGTGTCGACGATGATGTAGTCGTAGTCCTTGTCGAGCTCGTCGAGAGTCATCTCCAACCGCTCGCGACTCTTCGGCGCCTCAAGCAGCGTCTGGATGTTCTTGTTGTTCGCGAGTTTCTCGCTGGCGGGAAGGATGTCGAATTCCTCGTGCTCGACGATGATGTCGTTCACCGACTCCATCTGGTCGAAGTCGAGGACGTCGAACAGCGTCGTACGGTCGGTATCGTAGTACAGATCGTTGTAGCCAAGCGAGCAGGTGAGCCCGCCGTGGTAGTCGATATCGACCAAGAGGACGTCGTGACCTCGGGCGGCAAGTGCGCCGCCAGTATGAATGACGTCGGTTGTCTTCCCCGCGCCTCCCTTCTGATTCGCCACCGTGATTCGTGCGGTATTGGTGTCGGTCATTATCTTCGTTTCTCTCGTTGTGTTCGTTTCGTTCGTTTTGTTCATTTAGTTCGGTGCGTTCGGTGAGGGTGTTTCACTCGGTGAGAGGATTACTACGATGTTAAAACCAACTGTTCGTTCCACTCGTTGAAGCAAACGCACTCGTTGCCATCAATTAATTCGTTCTGTTCGTTACGTTCGTTTTCTCGTTTTGTTCATCGAGTAGAGGGTCCCAGTTCGTTCCTCAGGATGCGTTCAATACATTCGTTTTTCTCGTTCAGTTCGTTTTGCTCGTTGGATTCGTTATAGTCGTTCCACGTGTTTTCAGCGGGAATCAGGACTACCTTCGAGAGTATGGAGAGATAGTGACTTCATGGCCATTCGAGTAAGGCTTTTAACTGTTACCGGATTATTGGTAACCACCAGATGTACGAGGTACTCGACGACACCGCGGCGCAGGTCATCCTCGCTATCGAGAGTGGTGACTCCATCCGTCGTGTCGCCCAACACCTCCACACGCCGTACGAGACGGTAAGACAGGCCGTCAACCGACTCGAAGACGCAGGCTACGTCCGCTATGACGACGGCCTCTCAGTCGTCGACGAGCGCGTGAGGGACGCAGCACGAGAGCTCGTCGCTGCCAGCGCCGGCGTCAGTCCACCATCCATCGAGGAGGCCTACGTCATCCCGCAGTTCGGTGACTGGCCGTTCGCATTCACACGGATCGACGCCGTCTACGTGTGGACCCAGGGCGGCTACCAGGTCGGTCGCAAGCCCGACGACTATCCACTGTTCCTCGCTGTTCGTGAGCAGGACGTCGACGCCTGGGTGACATTTTTCGAGTGGTTCGACCTCCCGACCGCATTCGAACGACAGCCCCGAGACGAGTTGGACGGACCGCTGCAGATCGTCCTCGAGCCACGCGCGTCACTCGATATCGAGCACGTCGAAGGGTACCCAGTGATCCCGAGAGCAGAGACAATCGAGTACATGCGCGAGAACTACGCCCAGTTCCAGTCGGCGCTCGCGATGCTCGACCGGATGTACGAGGACCTCGACCTCGGCGTCACGTATCGAGAGACCGAACGGGCACAGCCATGAGCTTCAACAACCGAAGTGACGCGCTCATCGAACTGCTCGAGGAGCTCACCCAACAGGGCCACGAGTACGTTCTTGTCGGCGGCTACGCTGTCTCAGCGTTCAATGCTCGCTTCTCCACGGACCTCGATATCGTCGTCGCGCCGGACTCCAAGGCTGACTTCGTCGAGTTCCTCGAACAGCAGGGGTTCGAGGAAACGGACAGTCACGCCAAGAAATGGTACTACGACACCGAAGTAATCGAGTACGAGAAGCGGCTCACGCCGCAGCAGCCGATCGGCTTCGATCTCCTGGTAAACGGACTCGGGTGTCGCCAGACGGAGGCACAGTGGTCGTTCGACTACCTGTACGACCACAGCCACCAACAGGAGGTGAGCGGGGGCACAGTGACGACGACGGCCAGAGTCATCGATGGGGCCGTCCTCGTGGCGGCAAAGCTCCACAGTGGCCGAGAAGCGGACCTCCGAGACGTCCTGGCAGTGGCTGAAGAAATCGACCTCAACGCTGTCACGCCCCATCTGCGGCGAGGGGACGACAATGCCCTACGGGAGCAACTTGAGCGTGGACTGGATATCTTGGAGAGCGACGAACTCGAGCACGGATTTCGGAGTGACTTCGGGGCCTCAGCTATCTCAGAAGAAACGGTCACCGCTCTCCACGAGTATCTGTCTGCACAGATTGACCAGCTGAGCTGAATCGGTCGGGACTCCCTTGGCCAGAAGTGAAGATAAGGCCCTTCAACGGTGCTTGCAGTCAGTCAAAAAATTGGAGGGGAGTTGTCAGTCGATCGTCGCTAACACACGGACATCCGTAGCTGAGTGTCGTTCCCGTTCAGTACGAGCACCGTGCTCGCGGAGGAACTCATCAATACGGTCGGCTAAGGACTCCGCATCCTCCCTATCGACGTGGACGATTAGCGTCGGACGCTCCTTGTCGCTGTTCTCAATCACGAGCGAGACATCCTTGAATTCGTCCGGCTGTCTATACGCCTCGAACTCATCGGCGACCTGGTCAGCCAGGTCGTCAAGCACCTCAATCGGTTCCTTTGTCATAGATTGAATATCGGGGTTGGAAGGTTGTGCCATCGCGAACGGGTGGAGAAAACGTGACTTTCAGAACCACCTCCATCAGACAAACGCGAACGGAGCCTTCTCACACCGATGGTTTACCGAGAAGAAGACCGATCCACAGAAGGGACAACAGGTTAGAGTGCTCGCGGATCGCTATCGACAATGCTCGCAAACGCGACGTTCTCCTGAACTTGTTCGATTTCGACTGTTGGCTCCTCACCGGGCTGAGCGCCGGGGACGATCACGACGTACCCCCGTTCGACTTTCGCAATACCGTCTCCTTGATCACCGATGGTTTCGATTGTCACGTCGCGCACTTCTCCCTCATCAACAGGAGGACTAGATGAATCATGGCTCGTGCTCCCCTGAGAGGCGGGATGCCGTGGGGCCTGTGGGGATGTTGATTCAGCTTCGGAGGAGGAATCAAGGAGAGCGATGCGATACGTTTCATCACTGGTCAGCGCCCCGTGCTTGATCTCACTCGGAGGAATCTCGATGACGAAAGTGCCATCCTCCTCCTTAATTTTCGCAGTGAAAATCGAACAGAGGGAGTCTGATATTTCTACCATAACTGGGTTTGATACTGGATACAATTAATCGGTCTCTTTGAGAAGGAGCGAACTGGATCAGCTGTCCTCAGCTGGTTCTTCCCAAGGAATGTCTCGCTTATGGACTACAGCGAGCTTCGAGTCGTCATCATCTTCTATTGCACTGAGACCACGCTGGACGAGAGTGTGAACCTGTCCAGCAGACTCCGGGAACGAAAATTGGTCATCCTCCGCGTCAGCACGGAGTTCCAGATAATGGAGGTACAACCTGAACCTCGTATCTGCTCCGATAGGCCACCAAATCGTCCCTATCTGCTCATCTACCTGATTGTCCCAATGCCCTATGAGTTCACGGATATCGTCGACGAGCTCCTCCCCAGAGGTGCGAAGGCGGAGGGAGTATTCCCGATCCCGCTCCATATCTTCGATTATATCCTGAAGGAAAGGCTCAGCCTCCAAGGCGGTAGGTGAGGTCTGATCCGCTCCTAGAAGGTGTTCTAACGCCCGAATTTCTTCACGCCGAGCGGCTACAGCGTATGCGACATTGTACTTGTCCTCGGGGAAGATTTCGTGCTGACTCGGTTGCTGTGCCTGAGGGTCAGTGTCCCCAGTGGATGAGCTAAATAAGGTCTCAAAGAGTCCCATACGCTTCGTCAGGAGGGCACCCATAAGTACTTCCTGTCATATCAGACGGCAATTCTGGCGGCTGTGAACCGATTCACCTTGCCACTCGAAGAAGAAGCGGATTATCTTTGTATCGACAGACAGCAATGGATATGGTAGCAACACGAGAGAGGGCCCTTAGCGAACGCGAGTTCGAACTACTGTTAGAAGGTGCTGGGCGAATAGATGATACACAACAGAGACTCGAAACACGAGCGGCCATTCTCCTTGGAGGCCGTCTTGGACTTAGACCAGGAGAAACAACGCACTTGTCGAAATCGTGGGTTGACCTAGAGCGGCAAATGATCCAGATTCCCACACAGGAAAACTGTACGAAGGGACGGGATGGTGGCATCTGTGGATACTGCCGGCAGGCGGTGAAACAACGGCTAGATCACAATCCCAATACGGATTTTCAGAGCTTTGCTGAGCGTTATTGGCTCCCGAAAACAGAAGCCGCATCTCGAACAGTTCCGTACCACTTTTCGTATCGGGTTCGAGTTGCGGTTGAATTGTTACTCGACGAACATAGTGGCTGGCCGTATTCGTTCTCGACCTTACAGCGACGTCTAGAAACGGCCCTGAAATTGTCCCCAGAATTGTCTAACGACGCAACCTCATTACATGGATTACGTGCCACAGCAGCGTCGTACCATGCAGGAAGAGGCTTGGATCTTCCCGCACTCCGAGCAATGTTCGGGTGGGAGGACATCACGACCGCACGTCAATATCTAAATGTCGATGGAGCTATGACCCGACGAGCGCTGGACAGTATTCATCAGTAAATCTGAACCCACTGATATTCAGGAACCAGGCGTAGCGCTATTTCAGTGATTACTCCATCGGGCCTACATCTCCAAGATAAGTGTATTTCTCAGCGACCTTCTCGAAGTACGCTTCCGTCATAATTCGAGGATTCGACACCCGATGGAAGTCATCAAGGACGAACTGCATTTCCTCCACATCCAGCCCATATGCGTGGAACACGGCTGCGTCGACTTCGGCTTGTAGTTCACGCCGAGTCTCCATATCCGTCGCCGGCTCAATCCCGCCGAGTCGCTCACGCATCTCAGCAAACTCCTCACCATAACAGTTGAGCTTCGCCGCTCGATCAGCGATGTAGTGGAACCAGTCGTCGCCGTCAGTGAGACGAGGAGCCTGTGACTCCTCAAACTTGTACTTCGAGGCGTGGGAATCGACCTTTGTCCGCATCAAGAAATCGAACGGGATACTGTTGATCAGCCCAAGTGCGACGAAAAGCTCCTTATCAGAGAAAACACGGTCGTAAGCACTGTGCATCGGGAATTCCGAAAGGTCGTCCTTGGTAGGGTTTGCTTCGAATGGCCGAACCGTGTACAGCGTATGGACTACGACTCCACCCGGTGGGATTACAGCCGCAATGAGCGTCCGTTCGTCGGTTGCACGAGCGACTTCACGGAGCACAAGCCGGTACTCAGAACTATGGAGACGGATGTCCTCCAAAGAAAGTTCGGGGCGGTCGAATTCTTCTGTTAGCAACCGATTGACGAACCGCTTCTGCGAACTTGCCGGGAGATGGCGGAACTCAGGGTCATCAGCGAACTTGTTGTAGATAGCCTTCTTCAGGCTGATCGCATCGTCCCGGGCACGGAAGTTCTTCTCTCGAATGCGACGCTTCGCGCTCAGCTCCTCGTTATCCTCATCGACACTCCACAAAGAGATGGGTTTGAGATCGTCGACGTAAGTCGACTCATAACAGAATTGGTGAATGTTCTTTCCCTGATAGACCGGATAATCCCCTTTGGATTCGTCTTCGATGAATCTATCCCGATCTCGTCCTCGATCCAGTTCCTTGTACAAGACCGTTCGCCAAGCACCTTCAATTTCAGTCGCCAATGGTGGTGTCTGGAGAATTTTATCCAGCACTGAAACCTCCTGCTGGTCCTCGATGTTGGGAAAAATTCGAGCTCCAGGAGAATACTCTTTGAGGATTCGCGCTGGAATTTCTAGAGCTACATCGTCAATTGACCGAAGAACATCAACGGAAGTCTGATGAAAGATTCCGTGGACAGTATCAGTGCTTCCCTCTGTTCGGAGCGTAACGATACCGAAGTTATACCTAGTGTCTATATCGGAGAAGATACCGCGATTTTCAAATCCGATGATACTCTGAATCTCAGACTCTTCCAATGCATGTACTCGCAAATCCTTTCCAGCGGCGGCATTGAAGAACGGACCAGGAAGCAACTGTGAAACATAACCACCGTCTCTGACGATATCATAGACTCGCTCAAAGAACAGTAGGGACAGGTCGTTCGTCCGTGCAACCTGTTGTCCTTCTACGCTTGGTGTCTGGTACTCGTATTCTCCACTCTGGTTGATATAGGTCGCTTGCCGTTCCTTGTCACGCTGGAACTTCTCCCATTCAGCAGCGATTTCAGGGTTCTTTAAGAGTTCCTCTACCTTCTTGTCCTTTTCACCTGGTGGGCGGCTACGAAACTCAGTATCGTACTTTGGGAAGAAGTCCGTCCGGTATGGCTTCAGCTCATCCCACGGTGGGTTCCCAATGATGACATCAAAGCCGCCTTCCCGATAGACTGTCGCGAACTCGAGCACCCAATGAAACGGTGAGAACTCCTCTAATTCCTCAAGAGAAATATCCTCGTCGACAAGTTCGTTGAACTGATCGCGGATCTTCTCATTAAGCTCCTCGCTGTGGGTGTCGATTTTTCGTTCAGCCATTTTACGGGCATTCTGCGCTTCACGGGCAGAATCCGCAGCTCGATGCCGGTCCTGTTCCCGGATGACATCCTCATAGAGATCTTTGACTGCAATTCCGACACCCCAATTCGAGAGTGACGCGTCGCCAGCATCTTCCCGTGCGACTTCTTGGAGCTCAGTGAACCCGATCAGCGAGTTACCCTGACGGATGTTAAAATCAATATTTGGGAGGGGTTCGACCTCGTTCGGTTCGTCCTCGATATCAGCGACCATCGACAGCCACAGGCGTAGTTTACAGATTTCGACTGCCCCGTCCTCGATATCGACTCCATAGAGATTGTGAAGGATGATAGAACGCTTTGCGAAAAGTGAGACCCCTCCATGTCCCTCTTCTATTCTCTCCAATTCTTCACGGCTACGACTCTCCAACTCCCAGCCTTGCCCCTCAGCTTCGAGCCGCTGGAAATACTCAATGCATTGCATGTATAGGTCCATCAGCACCTCCTGTGCGGCGAGCAGGAAGGCGCCACTTCCTACGGCGGGATCGAGAATGTGTGCTTCCTTCAGAATGTCGTGGTAGAGAGTCTCCACATGGCTGGTCTGGACATTTTCCGTTGGAACTTGCTGAGTTATGGTTCCGCCATCGGCAACAGCTTCTGCGCTACTATCTGCCTCGGGCACGGGGAATCCGAACACATTGTCAATCTCGTCGTAGTCTGCGTCCACAGCCTCGTTGAGTTGATCGAGCAGATACGGATGGATCGTTCGGCGGGCCATGAACCCCGTGATCTCTTCCGGTGTGTAGTACGCCCCCATCTCCTTCTGATTGACCGTTTGCTCGAAGATGTGACCCAAGATCGCTGGGGAGAGGTTCTTGGGATCGACGATGTCGAGTCGTTCGTCTACGTTCCAATTCCAGTCGGAGAGGAAGTCGAGGATATCGTCGAAGAGCCCGTTCGTTTCCTCGGCAGAGCCACCTAATTTCGCGTCCTCAAACTCCTCTTCGACAGGATTCCTTGCGAACAAGCCACCGTTCAGGTACGGAAGACTACCGAAGTCAGGATTCTGTTTGTCTTCTGCGAGGTATTCGAAGAAGAGCGGTTCGTAGAACTCTTCGTAGTGGTCACCACCCTCGTCAACGACTTCATTCGGCTGTTCGTGAAGGTAATTCGGGTTCCGATCAAGAAGGCGTTTTTCCTGGATGAAGTATAGGAAGATCATCCGGTCAAGAATGACCTGCACATATCGTTGCTTCGCATCACCACGATCGTCAGGGATGCCTGTAACCTCTTGAATGAGATCTGTCCGGAGTTCCTCGAACTGTTCATAGAACTCCTTGACGACCTGTTGCGTGTCGTAGAGCGTATCGTATATCGCAGCAGAGGAACCGTACTCGATCGAGTTCAGCTTCTGGAGAATAGTGTTCTTCTCTCCGCTGTCCCGCGTGAACTGCTCCTTCGAGAACGAAATCTTTTGATGCTTAATTCGACCGTGCTGCTGCCCCTCCCAGCTTCGGACTCGCGTAATGAAGGTGAAGGTCTCGAAATCGTTGGTGGCAACAAGGTTGGTATGCCGTGAGCGATTTTCCGGTTTGAAGTCCGTGGCAGTCTCACCGGGGCCAGCATTGACAATGACGATGAATTCGTCATCATCAAGCTGGACTACGAGTTCGTTATCGCCCCCAAGTTTCGGGCGTGGTTTGAGCCCGCGTTTTTCAAAGGAGTTCGCTATATCCTGTAAAGAATCCCAGCCCGCGATATCGGATGCGGTGATCTGCTGGAGAGTCATACCACCTGAAAGTTGCTTTACTCATATGAAAATGATGGATATGAGGGTGGCTTTCGACTGAACTGGTCAATACACTTGTTGAATAGAATGTAAGAAGCAGCTCGTATTTCACCGGGAACCGTAGATAAAGTCGAAAACAGCCAATAACGAGACGGTCAGTTGA